>JAISPR010000018.1 GCA_031274765.1 Nitrososphaerota archaeon
TATTTGTAAGTTAACTTACTGTGCCACTTGTAGCAATTGTTTGTTGATTTGGTTGATGTACTTTTTTGTGCGTAACTTGAATTGAAGATTTTCTATGTCTTCAAATGTTTGGCTAAAAAGTTGTATGTGAATTCTTGCAATGGTTCAAGCTTTTGGTGACAATCCTCCAGCTCCAAATGCTTCAATATTTCTTGCTTTTTTTGTCTAATTTTTTCCATATCTTGTGGTTTATCAGTCCACACCTCAACCTCTAAAGAATGCCCATACATTTGTGTCACAACGGAAGGGTGCTCTACCTCTATTTCCTCTATAAACACCTTAAATTTTGTGTCATAGATTTTTTGCTGATGTATCTGCGCATTTTTTCCTTTCTTGTTCCAGTCGGTATTCTTTAGCCCAAACCCGTCCGGCGAAACGTCACGGGTTGTAAGCATTATGTGAGCGTGGGGGGTGCCGTCTCCCTTGTCGTGTATGGAAAAGTCGGCAATCATACCCTTGTTTGCAAAATTTTCCCCTATGTATTCACGCATGACCTCAATTTGTTCGGGCAAGTCAAACTCACGAGGCAGGGCAACAACAAATTCCCGTGCAAGCTGCGCGTCTTTGCGTCTTTCGCGCTTTTCTACCGCATTCCAAAGGGTTTGGCGGTCTTTGTATTCTTCGGGCGTATTGTCGGGCAAAATTATCTCACTATGCACCACGCCGCCCTTTCTTGTATAATCGTGGACAATTTCCCCAGCACGCAATTCTTCGCCCGACTGATACGCCGCATGAGCCACGGAGCGCAGTTTTTCGCCTGCCCGATAAGCCGCCGCGCCGACCGAGAAACGCCTCGAACTGCGCCCGATAATGTTGCCGTCAAAATAATAAATTGCCATTATTGACGGCTCCTGTTTGATGGTAGATTAAGAAAAAAGCGGGAAATTTCAAAAATTCGGAGTGCAGACACTTTGCTACACTTCTATGAAAATTTCAATTTGCGTGTTCAGATAATGTCGTCGATAAAGACCCGACTCATTCGGTGCGGTCAATTTGTACCTCTTTTGGTGGGAAAGTAAACATTGTCCCAGTAACCACAAACCCATAGATATAGCGGTTAGTCCATCTTTTTGGATACCAACCAACAGGAAACTCATCTATCGATTTTTTTGATTGATTTGATAATAACAATATAACGCCAATCATAATCAGAGTAGCGGCTATTATCAGTGCACCAACATCTGATGGTTGTACAGTAAACTGTTCAATCACACTTGGCAACTATAATCACCTGACAAATCACGAAGTTAATTATTGTAGTCATATATAACTATAAACAGTGGCTTACAAAAATATAACGGGACTAAAAAGTGTCGAATATTGTAAAAATCAGAATTGTTTTCTATTAAACGACATGACAGCTACCGCAAGCAACATGATCGTTACTATGCAAGATAAACCAATAGTAAAAACAGCGGCATTTGCAATGTCAAGCATATTTGGAATCAACGGAATTACCGATAAACTATTCCCACCATAAATAACTAGAATTGCACCAACAATAATTGACGGTGCAACAAGACCTATAAACACACCAGCAGAACAAGACACAGCAATCATTGACAAACTTATCGCCAAAGACTCCCCTGCATCACTAAGCACCACTTGAGAAACTGCACCTGTTGTCACCCAATCAGAAACTATACCAAAAGATACAGCGATAAGAGCCGCCACTGCAACACAGGAATAAACCGCAAGAAACTTTGCCAGTATAATCTCATACCGTTTAACTGGCCTAATCAAAAACAACTCGTACACATGACGACTTCGCTCATTAATTATAGAAACCGAGAGCATAATAGCCGAAAGCGTTCCACCAAGACTGGAAACCATCAACGCAGAAAGCAACGTGAAAGGAACTTCTGGATCAGTACTTGTGCTTTGCAGAAAATGGAAAACAATCACCAAGACTGGTAAACCGACCCATAAGAAAGCCATGATCTTAGATTTAAAAAACCCCTTTAACTCATCTCTATATAGGTTGAACAAATTCATTGCGCTTGCCCTCTTTGAATGTAGTTTAGATAAATTTCATCAATCGATGGCGACAGCAATGAGATGCCTCTAATGTTTATACCTAAGTCTACTATAGCTTTGCCAACACTGTTTATTGCTTCATCCGGATCAGTTTCAGACTGAAGCGTAAGGATAATTTTATCGGGAGCCGTTTGTTCAATTGTGTGGGTGCCTTTTATTTTACCTAACTCTTGCCATTTATCACTCGGTGTTGATAGCAATACTTCAATAGTTTTAGGGATAGATAGTCCTTGTTTTAATTGGTTTAGAGAGCCAAATTGTACCAGTTTTCCATGATTTAGAATTCCTATTACGTCTGCTACGTCTTGGACATCACTTAAGATGTGTGAGGAAAAAAGAATGGTTGTGCCTTTTTTGGAAAGTTTTTTAACGATTTCCTTGAATTTTTGACGGCTCAGGGGGTCTAACCCGTTTAAGGGCTCATCTAGTATCAAAAGTTTTGGATCATGAAGCAACGCTTGAGCTAACCCCACTTTTTGGGTCATTCCACCGGACAATTTTGAAATTTTTTTGTTACAAACTTCCGTTAAGTCCAATAAGTCTAAAACGTCAGGGATTCGTTTTTCAATCTCTTGATCATCAAGGCCTGAGAGTTTTCCAAAGATTTTCAATGAATCTTTGATTGTTCGCCATTCTTGAAATGCCACATTTTGTGGAAGATAACCCAGCAATTTGTGAATTTCATCTTTTTGGGCGGGCATTTTGTAATCGCCAATTCTAACTTTTCCCTGAAAATCGCTGATTAGGCCCACAAGAATTTTCATGGTAGTTGTCTTTCCTGCACCGTTTGGGCCAATGTAGCCAAACACTTCGCCTTCTTTTATATCAAGCGAAACATTGTGCAGAGCATACAAATCGTTGTATTTCTTTGTCACATTTTGTATGCTTACAAATGCATTATCACTTTTCATGTATGTTCCCTTCCAGTGTTAAATTTTTATATTCAGCATTATGCGTATGTTTTGATGTATTCCAGCCAGCGTCACCCCCTTGAGTGTCTTTATAGTTCATTTTCATTATGAAAAGTGTCAAAAGAATTATTGCAAGAAAAAGAAGGCCAATAGCTACTGCGAGAACTATCCAGCTTGTGGTGCTGTTTGGTGCAGTGTATCCTAAGTTGGGATTACTTTTCGGTACATATAGCTCAGGGAACAAATAATATGGAGCGGTCAGTAGGAAAAATGCAAATGTTCCCGTGCCTAAGGCTAATCCGCCGACTATTTTTACAGAAATAAGGGTGATTTTTTGATTTATTGATGTTTGTTCTGCTTTTGGGTTTCTTGATAAAGGGTCCGATTCTTTAGGGAGCCAGCCTCTTATGCAGTTTTTAAGTGTTTTTGGTAACTCCATTTATCATTCGCCCATGAGTTTTTGTTTTTAGCTATATGTTGACTGGGGCACACACATGCGGCAGCATGCGTAAACAATTATGTATTTACACACATTTAATTGTTTCCATCAAATAATCACCATGTCTTTTCCCAAAATTATTTCACCTTTTAAGTTTATCGTATTATTCACTATCTCACCGCTAAAATAACACAAATACGACAACCAACCCCTCAAACACCTTCCAAAAACTATTCCACAACACAAATAACAAATATGGTCAAAATCACAAACAAAAAAGAGCTAAAAGGGTACATAGAAAAACACGCCGCAGACAAAATAACCGCAAAATACACCGCAAAACACCTAAAAATAACCCCCAAAGATCCAAACAACTCTACACAACATACAAAAAACAAACCAAACCCCACAAATAAACCAAAATATCAGCCAACCAAAAAACAAATAACCAAGAAACCATAGACATCATAAAACAAGCATACCAAAAAGACAAACTAAACGCATAATACCTCAAAAAAATCATATACGCCAGACAAAAAATAAACCTCTCCCACCGAACAATACACAAGGTCCTACTTGAATTGGGATACACACATCACCAACCCAGTAAACAAAAACGCCGCGCACCCTGGATAAGATACGAACGCAAACACGCCTTATCTTTAGTGCATACTGATTGGCATCACTGTGCAAACGGCAAGTACTTTTGCACCATGCTAGATGATGCTTCACAAAAGATTCTTGCAGCTGGTGAATTTGATAATGAAACAACTCAAAATGCTTTGGTAGTTTTGGAGCAGGCACGTTTGAATTGTATGGAGTTCTACTCAATTAAGGCGGTTTTGTCTGATCATGGAACACAGTTTTGCGCTAATAAGTGTGATGTGAAGGGGCAAGCGGCGCATGAGTTTGAGCAGTATCTTAAGGAGCATCATATTAAACATATTTTTTGTCGGGTTAAGCATCCTTTAGACTAATGGGAAGTTGGAAAAGTTTCATCATCTCTATGATGTGCATAGGTTTGGGTTTGAGAGTTTGGAGGTGTTTATTTTTTGGTATAATGGTAGGCCGCATGGGGTTCTTAATTTGTGGGGGCGGGGTCTTCTGGTATGGCGTTTGTTCGTAAGTTGTGGCCTGAGGTCTGGTTAGGATGGCTGCTGGGCAGTTTGGATGGCGAGGTCTTTATTAGTAAGATAAGTTCAAAAGATGAAATAATTTTGGGAAAAGACATACAACAGAACAACGCGAAACATATCAATAAATAACAAACACAACAAATACACGGTGCCCCCACTAAAAGCAAATCTCGTTAAAGTATAAAAATGGGTGACAAAATATGAAAATGTTTTTGCACATAATACGTTTCAGTATAAGGAAAAGGGAACGAGTTTAAAAGCTTCAAAGTTAATAGCTATAATGCATGGTACAAAAGTCCGTGTTCCCAGCGGGTTGCGGGGTCGCCAGAGGCGGCAACGTCCGTGCTATAACGGTACACGGCACCTACACTTTTTCATCTGGAGGCTTTCTCCAGAAATAGTTTATAAGCTTCAAAGACAATATCCATAATTGTATGGTACAAAAGTCCGTGTTCCCAGCGGGTTGCGGGGTCGCCAGAGGCGGCAACGTCCGTGCTATAACGGCACACGGCACCTACATCTCTTCTTTAGCTGTCCAAAAGTAAGCTTTTGGTAAATGGTTAGAATAAGCAGTTAATTTTCGGGCGTCAAAAGGTAATGACCTCAATACAGCGATTTCTCTATTTTCCAGTCTAGTTTTCACCATACCAGCAATAATATCTGCTATCTGAATAGATTTAGACTCATGAGAATACAAATTTACAAGCACTGGCATATAATTTTCAAAATAACCAAGTCGCTGTTTAGCCAAAGTTTTAACTAACAACCGCACTACCTTACTGGGATTTAACGGTGTAAAATCATCATCACAATGAACCACAACGCCATTTATCGCCTTAAAAAACCGTTGTTTTAATTTTGCTCTAAAAACAGCCTTCTGGAACACTTTCAAACCCTGAAAAACAGCCCTCAACAAGATTAGTAAAAACCATCTCCATCTTACCCTTTCGATCAATGAAAACATTGGTCTTTAATACCAAAACGCAGTCACAGCAAACCGCCAAAACCAACTCAAAATTACCCAACAAACGCTGACGATAACTCTGCCCAAGCTTATTCCAATGAAACTCGTTCTGCTTCACATCTTTTGGTAACTTTAAATGCTTCT
The DNA here is from genome assembly GCA_031274765.1 of Nitrososphaerota archaeon. Lineage (GTDB taxonomy): Archaea > Thermoproteota > Bathyarchaeia > Bathyarchaeales > Bathycorpusculaceae > Bathycorpusculum. Next base: position 5,671 of record JAISPR010000018.1, read on the forward strand.
CTAACCAAACATACGCCCCCAGACTGTCCAAAAACTAACAAAAATCCCAGAAAAACAAGAAAAGGACGGTTTTTATCCATCCGTTTCCATCAAAAGCACGAAAAATTCTAGTTTTTAGACAGTCTCCCCCTCACAATCAGGAATAGAACAAACAACCATAACTGTATTGATGTTATCTCGACAACCACTGGTATCAATTCCTACGGTTGGTTGCTTGGAAATATTGGGTAAAAGAAAAACTTCCTCACCTGCAGTTATTTTTCTGATTTTATGACCATTATACCCGTTAACACCTTTAGCTATCCAACCTGTGTCTGTTCGGTAAACTTCACTTGCTGCAAGGGTTTTAAACGCAGGATCTAAAGAGTTTAAAAGTGACTCATAAGAGGTCTTGGCATTGCAGGTTTTTCTGTGAAAATCCGCTGGTCGTACTAGAGTGGGTGCTAATCTAAAGGTTTCTTTGTCATACTGAAAACTAGCGCCTTGGTAGGCTTTTTCAATAATGTCTATAAAAATATCCAAACCCGTTATGTTTTTCTTTTTGTCTACCAAGTCACGTTCAGCCTACACACAGAAAGTTACGGTTTAAAATAAAAAACTTACCGACAACCTGACGTTTTTGTGATATTTTTTTAAATTTTTTACTTGTTTAGTTTTTGTCAACCGATTATTCCAACTGAATTACGAACAGTTAGCGTGTACAAGAGTATAGTTTACGTAATTAGCATAAATATTAACAAAAGCACTTTCTGCTGATCTTTGTTAATCCAACGAGCAAATTGTTGCGACAAAAATAGCAATTAATGTCGTAAGAAATGTCGTAAGAGAAAAGGTAGTGTTTGTTCTTTTAACAATGACTGTTAGGATTATATAAAAAGTGAAAATGGTTGTAACAAACCTGTTTTTCTTGGCTTTTTAAATTCACAGAACTTGTACTTTTACAGAGCTTAGAGGTTTAGGATATGAGTAATAAAAATTCAAATTCACCATCAAACAATAAAAACAGACTACACATACTCGGGATAGATGCTGAAATAGATCCCTGTATTGGTCAAAAACAAAAGCGAGGCATTTATTCCCACGACAGAATTCACAGCTTAGTTATGGGTTTTCCTGGGTGTGGTAAAACCCGCTTTCTTTTATCCATGATAAAACAGCATATTGATCATAATGAGGGGTTTATGGTCATAGATTCACACAGTGACCTAACGCAACTCGTCCTATCACATATTCCGCCTGAGCAGTGGGACCGGGTTGTTTACATTAATCCTTGGTCGGCTTTTGAGAACAAGTTTGGTAATCGGGTGGTTCAAATTAACTTTTTAGAGCATCATGACCCGCATCAGCGTGATGTGGTGGCTCGTATGTTTATGGATAATCTTGAGAAGATTTACGAACGCTGGTGGGGACCACGCCTTGACATGATTCTACTAAACGCCCTATCCTACTTATGGAGAAAGAATCTGCAAAATTGCCTGATTTGTGCATGATTCTTTCGGATCCAGATTTCCGTGAGATGCTCCTTATGAAGTGTAGGGATTATAATGTTAGGACGTTTTGGACAAAACAGTATGAGAATATGCCCAAGGATGCCTCCATAGCGGTTCTAACTAAATTGTATTGTTTGGTTCAGGAGCGTATTATTGTGCCTATGTTTATGGCAGAAAAAAGCGACATAAATTTTCGGGAGGCTATGGATAAGAAAAAAATAGTGATTGTGGATTTGCCGGAGGGTAGGATTACAACTGATATTGCCAACTTTTAGGCAGTCTAATCCTCTCCGCTACGTACACGGCGGCTATGTCTCGTGAAGACACACCTGAGAGGGATCGTGAGCCGTTTTTTGTGTATGTGGATGAGGCGTATCGTTATACAACCAAGAGCATCTCAGAAACGCTACAGTCGCTACGAAAGTTCAAAGT
>JAISPR010000167.1 GCA_031274765.1 Nitrososphaerota archaeon
GGTTTGGTTTGTGTTGTTTGGGTTTGGTTTGTTTTGTTTTTGGGGTTTGTTTTTTGTGTTTTTTTGGTTTGTTGGGGTGTTTTGGGTAGGTCTTGTTTTAAACTGCCGAATGTCAGTTAGTAGGGTGTCAATCATAATGATGTGAAACAAAAGGCGCGGATGTTAAATTTGGTTTTACTCTTTTTTGGGTTTATCTCTGTTGGCAATGGGGCACTCTTTTAGTTTATTGGCCATTTCTCGTAGGGTTTTATCGACTTGATAGTTGATGGTGTCTTTCTCGTAGGTTCCGTCTGGTTGTGGTTGCCCTGCTTTTTTACCTGTTAAGACTTCAATGCCCTCATCAATGGTTTTAATAGTGTAGATATTAAATCTGCCCGCTTTTACTGCATCCACAACTTCTTCTTTTAACATCAAATTCTGTACGTTACTCTCAGGAATCATTACGGCTTGTTCGCCAGTCAGGCCTCTGGCTTTGCAGACTTCATAGAAACCCTCAATTTTCTCATTAACACCGCCGATAGCTTGTACTTCACCTTTCTGGTTCACTGAACCTGTGACGGCTATGTTCTGCTTGATTGGACTACCGCTGAGTGCAGACAGAAGGCTGTAGAGCTCAGCACTTGAGGCGCTGTCTCCTTCTACTCCTGAATAACATTGCTCAAAAACTAGTCGCGCACTAAGATTAAGTGGTTTATCTCGAGTATATTTATCGTTGATGTAACCACTTAAAATCAGGACTCCTTTAGTGTGGATAGGCCCTCCCATTTTGGCTTCCCGCTCGATATCTATGACACCTTCACGGCCCAAACCGATGCTAGCCGTAACACGTGAGGGGATACCAAACGAAAAGTCACCTAAACTCATCACTGATAAACCGTTGACTTGGCCTATTTTCTGCTCTGTGGTGTCGATGAGAAAAAAGCCGCGGGTAATCATTTCCTGAATTTTTTCCTGTACAAGATTGTTGCGGAAAATTTTTTCGTCAATGGCCTTTTTTATGTGTTCTGCAGTTATGATTTCTGATTTGTCCTCTGAAGCATAAAAGTTGGATTCACGGATGATATCTGCTATGAGGGAGAATTGAGTAGAGAGTTTTTGTTGATCTTCAACAATGCGGGAACTGTACTCAATGATCTTGGCTAAACCGCTACTGTCGAGATGGTTTAGTTGTTCTCTGTCGCAAAGGGTGCAAACAAAAGCGGCATACGCTTTGACTTCTTCATCGGTACGGGGCATAGTGGTATCGAATTCTGCTTTTATCTTGAAAAGCTCACGAAAATCAGAATCGCGGCTAAACATCATCTGATAAATATTGGGGTCTCCAATGAGGATGATTTTTGCTGTAAGTGGGATGGGTTGGGGTTTGATAGTTTTTACACTCAAAAAGCCATAGCGTTCTTCAGGTTCCTCAATGATTATATGTCCATCTTTGAGGTTCCGTTTTAAACCATCGTAGCTAAATGGACTGCGCAGTAGTTCCTCGACAGGGATGATAAGATAGCCACCATTGGCTTTATGTATACTGCCGCCTCGTATCATGCTAAAATCCGTAGTTAGAGCGCCAAACTGGGTTTCTTTTTCAGTTCTACCCAAAAGGTTATGGTAGGTAGGGTTAGTTTCCATGATGACTGGCGCACCAGTTGTATCAGAGTTATCAATAACAATGTTAACCTCATATTTCTTATAAGGGTCCTCTCGTATCCAGGGCATCGAAGGCGGCATTTGTTGTTGCGGTTCATTGTTTCTACGGGTGAATTGTTGCAGGTTGTCTAAAATGTCGCTTTCAACCATTCTAAGATAATCTCTGACTTCCGGTTCTGCTTGATATTTTTCCGAAATGTTCTGTACCTGATGGCCTATAGCAAAGAGTGCTACTTCCTTGTTAAGTTTTTTGAGGGTATTGTGAATCTGGCGTTCCATATCAATGAGTTGACGCATGGTATGACTGAGCTCTTTCTCAAGTTTTTCTCGTTTCTCTGAGAGGTTTGTTTTGATATCTTGGGGAAGTGTTAGCATTTCCTCCTCGCTGAGTGGTTTACCATCAAGAACGGGGATAAGAAGTAGACCCATAGCGGTCGTTTGAATCACAAACCCTTCCCTTTGAGCCTTGGCGGTTAGTTGCTCGATTAATTGTTTACGGTTGTTCTCGATGTCCCGTAGAGTAGCATCCCGTTTGATAATGTAGTCTTCACTTTCAAAGATTTTTGGGAGGGTATTTTTGATGTTTTCTATAAAGTTTTTCATATCGTCGCGAAATTCTTTACCTCTACCTTGCGGTAACTGAATCGCTCTAGGTTCGTATTGGTTGTTGAAATTGTTGACGTAGAGCCAATCTGCGGGTACGGGTTGCATTTTGGCTTGGGATTCTACAAAATTTTTCACTGCTGTTTTTCTGCCCGTTCCTGAATAGCCTGCTACATATACGTTAAAGCCGTGGTCTTTTATGCCTAATCCAAATTTGAGTGCCCGTACCGCACGGTCTTGTCCGATGATTTCTGTGAGTGGTCTGAGATCTTGTGTAGATTCACAATGCATGGTATTTGCATCACAGACATTTCTTATTTGCTCTGCTGACAATTTATTTACCAATCAAAATCCTCCTATAAAACGCAATTAAAATAATACTGTTGGAGCTTTAAGTTTTTTTCGTCGCTTATTTAATTAGTGTTGTATGCTGGGGAAAATTTTCGTCTCCTTCATGTTTGTAGGTACATTGTGTTGTTGGTTACTTGTTCTTGTGATGGTGACGTATTGGATTGTTTATGTCGGTTATTGTTGGGGCCTGATGTTGATGTTTTGGCGGTAGGGGTCTTTTAATTTGGGTGTAGTGTATGAGGTAGAAGTTTTTTTAGCTGTGGCTGTTTATTTGGAACTTGGTGTTTAAATCTGTGGGCTGTTTTGTCTGCGTTAAGTGTTCAAATAAACGCTAAAGGGGTAAACATGATTTATAGCTTAAAGGTCAATGTTAAACCCCTGGATGGTGCAACAATGAATTAATTGCCTGTTTAATTTATGACTTACATTCGGCAGTTTGACTTAAAACAGTCAAAAATTAAATCATGCTCAAAAAATATTCGAAAAAATAAGAAAATCATTGTAAAAATAACCAAAAACGCGCAACAACCGGTAATATAACAATTCAAAATATTTTTTTCCCAAACTGCCGAATGTAAGTTATGAGAGTATTTCAAAAGTATTATGTGCGGGGTTCCAGATTTCCTCTCAAGAATCATTGACATGAAAACGGGCAAACAGAAAAACCGTCAACCAATCATAGCAAACTCATAGAAACCATACAAGTTTTCCAACAAAATCGCCTGCATCAAGTTGCTGACAAAAATTATTCTACTCCACCCATGCGTCTGAACCTTTGTTTGAACCAACCGCTCAGACAAAATCAACTCCGCATACGCCTCCCAGTTATCTGCAAAGAAAATCGTAACATCCAAAGACTGCAATCGTTCAAGTATCTTTTTTAGTGTTTGGGCACTTAATTTCCATATCACCAATCAACCAACTTCCTGGTAGTTCGACAATACGCCTTCCACACCCAGACCTTGTTTTTTTGATCGTAAAAAGTGCCACATTTCATCGAGCTCAATTATGGCTTCGCCTTGGGGTGGGTTTTTCATATGTTTTTAGGGTAAAGTTTCTTATATAGTACCGTGTGGTGGAGGGTTGGGCTTTTAGCATGTGCCAATGGTGTTTATGGATAATTCCATGACGTAGAAGGATGTGGATGTGTTTGTGGTTTGGGGTTGGTGTTTGTAGTTTTTGTATTTGTAGCGTTGTTTGTGTGGTTAAAGTCTGCTTTTATGTATGTGTGTTTTTGTATTTTGGGTATTTCGTAATTATTGTCTTATGGAGTGTCAAATCGTCTTTATAATCCTTTTTACAATATTCTTTAATTTATATTCCTATTATGGGTTTAGGTATCAGTCGGGCTGTTTTTATAATATACACTCCCGAGCTACCTTGCCACTCTGTTTTGGTGTCTATAATTTCGATTCTTTGCTTAAACAATGGGGCATCAAGAACGGTTGTTTCAATTTCCCCGCCTTCTCCTGAGGGACTCACGCCATATTTCCTCTGTAATTCCAATAGTTGAGCAATTGTATCTGCATCGATTTGTCTGCCCAGCCATGTCTCGTTGAGAGGATACGCAAAGACACCCGAAATGATAATTTGAAATTTTTTTATAAGTAGCTTTTCTAGAAGTGCTTTTTGGTCGTGTTTCCAGAGGGGGTTTACCAGCTCAAGATTGAGTTTGTTACAGATACGCTGAACCCGGGATGTCTGATAGACCGATTCAACTGCACCAGTGACGATGCCTTGGATGTCAAATCTGTTTTTTGCTTCAGCTATGGCACATTCCAATTCGACGAGTTCCTCCTCTTTTTTGCCCTCTGTTTGCATACAAATCAGCGGTAATTCTAAAGCCTGCGCCTGCAATGCGGCCATATCGATATTTGGAGTGTGAAACATGAAACTTTCCTTATTTCTAGAGGCAACCGTAATCAAACAAACAGTTGTTTCTTTCTTTGTCACCATGTGAAGAGCAAGGGTTGAGTCTTTGCCCCCTGAAAACAATATGCCAAGTCGCATAAAAAAGAAGATGCGTGGAGGTTAATATGTCTGCTCGAAACATTCTGATTAGATTTTGATGTTAGAGATGTTGGGGCTGGCTTTGAGTGCTGCTATAATTTCAGGAGTCACTTGGTGATGTAACACATAAACTGATATGGCATATCCCGCATTGATTTGACGACTATAATTAGCACGGATGTTTATGTTATTATCTGCAAGAACTTTGTCAATATTGGCGAAAACTCCTGGAACGTCTCGGTGATGTATAAAGAGGGTGAAAACCTGCTTTTCTTCAACTTCGATAGATTCGCCTGCATTGATAGCATTGGTAAAGTCGCCACCTCGCAAGTAGCTGCAGATGACTTTGGCGATCTCTGTGGAAGTTTCCCGTTGGGCCTCAACAGTAGATGCCCCAAGGTGACTGCTTAAAACAACATTGTCCAGCTCTTTGAGCTCATCTATAAATGGTGCACCTTCGCTTTTAGGTTCTTCTTTGTAGACATCGGTACCATAACCTGCGATTTTACCGTCTTTGAGTGCGGTACAGAGTGCTTGCTGGTCAATGTTATTGCCCCTGCTGGTGTTGATGATGTAGGCCGTGGGCTTTATGAGTGCTAATTCATCAGCACCTATAACGATATTTTTACCACCGGTGTGGATGCTGATATAGTCAGCTTGCTGGAGCACTTCTTTTTTAGATAAAAATTTAATACCGCTCTCCAAACAGGGTTTTATATCATGGCCGATGACTTCCATACCAAAACCCAATTTAGCGATGTGGGCGACTTTTTGGCCAATTCTACCGCAACCTATCAACCCAAGTGTTTTGAAGGCTAATTCTTTACCTTCTAACTGTTTTTTAATCCAAACTCCGTTCTTAAGTGAATGATGCGCTTGGGGTATGTTACGTGAAAGAGACAGCATTAAACCAAACGCTAATTCTGCAACGGCATTGGTGCTTCCATAGGGTGCAATTTTAACAACTACCCCATATTCTGAAGCCGCTACTGCGTCAATATTGTCATATCCCACACCTGCACGTCCGATAATTTTGAGTTTGCCCTTTGTACCTGCTTCAATGATTTCACGTGTGACCTTAGTGGCGCTGCGAACGACTAATGCATCAAACTGTTCGATTTCTAAGAGCAACTGGGTGGTATCACGTTTTTTTGTGTCAGTTTCTATGCCGGCCTGCTGAAAAACAGCTAAACCTTCTTTCTCTAAACCATCGTTTATCAGTACCTTCATGGGCAATTCACCTTTAATTTGTCCGAGATGTCAATGATGATGTGGATAATAAAGTTCTCTAAACAATTTCTCTGATTATGTCTTCTCTTTCTTTTTTGCTGGTTTTGCGGTACGTACACGGGTTGCCGCTATGTCAAAGGTAGCTTTTTTGTGGCAGTACGGACATTTTAGAACACGATAATTACGTTGAACCAACGAAGCAATAGAGGCTCCAGGTATCCAGTGAAAATTAAACGATTTGCGGCAACTGGGACACAAAAGTTTTGATGTGTAGTGAGGACCATATCGTGGCAACAGAAAAAGCAGTACCACAAAGCCTATGGCAACCGCAACAAACAATACCCCAAGAGGTTCCGCCGTTAGAGACATAGCTTTTCTATGCTGAAATTATAAGATGTATTAATTAAGTTTGTTTAACAAAAAGAAAAATCCCTTAACCGATCTAGTTATCTAACGTATTTTAATGCATCTTCCACTGTTTGGAAACCGTATTTGACGCCACAAAACTCTTTTTTAAGTGCCAAAACATCTGCTTTAACTGCTTTGGACTCACGATTACCCTTTATGACTGCAAGTATAAGATCGCAGAGATGCTTTACTTCACCTTCACGGAACCCTCGCCGAGTAACATCATGGAAACCAACGCGTAAACCTGAGGGGTTCTCTTTACTGCTTTGATCATCGTATGGTAAGAGGTTTTTGTTGAGAATAATGTTTGTCTCTTCGAGGGCTTGTGCGACTTTATTGCCGCCACCAAAATTGCTAACATCCAAAGCGATTTGATGGCTTTTGGTGAAGCCTTTATGTTCTGCGATAACTTTAACGCCGTTTTCGCACAGATATTGACCCGCGGTTTGTGCGTTCTTGACAATTTGAGTGGCTAACTCTTGCCCAAAAAGTTTCATTTCCAAGCAGGCGATACCCAAAGCGGGGAGCCTGCCAAGATGTGTACTAGATGCGCTAAGTGGAAACACTGCGTATTGGATTTTGCGAATCGCTTTCTCTTTTGCTGGAGTGTCTGTATTGCCCATGATGACGCCGCCTTGTGGGCCGGGGAAGGTTTTGTGTGTGGAGGCGGTGATAAAATCTGCTCCTTCCCGAAGAGGGTCTTGGAATTGTCCGCCAGCAATCAAGCCTAGTACATGGGCTGCGTCGTAGGCGACATATGCACCTACTTCGTCGCAGACTGCTCTGAGTTCTCTAATGGGGTGTGGGAAGAGAAAAAGGCTGCCGCCGAAGGTAACGATGCCTGGTTTCGATGCTCGGATAACATAGGCGGATTTTTCGGGGTCAATGTTGAATTCGTTTATGTCATAGATGTGGTTTATGTTGTCTAAACCCAATATGCTACCCGCTAATCCGGTGTAGTCATGGCTTATGTGGGCACCGCAACTCAGGGGGGTTACTACCATTTTGTTGTTTTTGGATGCTAACGATAAACCTTTAAATGTGGCGGTGTTGGCGTGAGTGCCTGAAATTAATCGGATATCTGCCCATGTTGTACGGAACAGGTTTTTGATGGCGTCGCATGCAAGGTTCTCGATTTGGGTCATGTATTTTTGTCCTTGATAAAACCTCTTTTTTACTTGTCCGATGTGGTCGTTTTCTCCTTCTGCATAGCGGGTGGCGAGGTCGTGACTCATGTCAAGCATCTGGCAGACTGCGGGAGATTTGATGCCTTCACTGGCTATCATGTTTATGCATTCCTGTTCGCGGTACTGCTCATGTTTTTTGGATGCTTCGATTAGGTCTGCGATTAACTCGGGCATATCTGTCATTATTTTACCACGCTGGATATCAACGGATGTATTGCCTGTTGTATTTAGCCGTTACTGGAATCAAAACAGTGTTCTGAGGGATTAAAAACTGTGTGTATTTTGTTTGATGTAATTTTTGATGGGCTTGGGGGTTGCTGTGGGCTGGATTGTTTGGGTTTTATAGATGTTGATGCTGAGTTCTGGATGGTGTGTTGAGTTGTAAATTTCGGATTTTAAGATTGGGTATATGATATTTTGTAGTGTGATCATTAAAACTCATGTGTTTTTTTGTCGTTTAAGAAAAATATATGTTGTATTTTGTTTAAATGATGGTTCAAATTAAATTTTGAATGTAGAAAAAACCAAACATATGTGCCTGATGGTTGTGTGTTAATTTCTAAATCACTTCACAAAGGCAGGTAAAAATTGGTGCGTGTTTTGCTCTTGGCGAAGCTGGATTTTATTTTACACGGTTTTAGTTGGAATTTAAATTTTCATGCGGTTTTGTTCAGCGGTTCTGATTGTATGCGCATATCACTACAACGAACAACCTTCAAATGGCATCCATTACAGCATATCTTGCTCACGGAAATACAGCAGAAAAATGACTTTTCTTAATTAATAACCATCAAAAAACCCCTATATGTTTGCGTAAGTGCTGCATTCAAACACTGTTCGTTGTAATGATATGATGTTATATATTCACGCGAGTTAAAAACATACAAAAATTATGTATTTTTCGATTTCAAACTAAAAAATATAGTTTCAAATGAGATATATATCCTTAAAATATGAAATTTGTGAATTAAGCGCTAATGGAGTTATGCTGAGAGTTGTTAAACTATTTTTATCTGCGGCTTTTTCAATTGATGGTTTAATGTTTTGGATTCTATTTTTTGTTCGTTATAGCTTGACTGATTTTTTATTTTTATTTACTTTTTAATGATATATTTTTTTTAATGATATATTTTTTATATGCTGCATAAAAAATAAATTTATAACAGGTGATTGATTATGCGTTTTTTGACAGCAGTAGATGGAAATGTGTTTTTTATGGTTGGTTATATGGCCTTTCGCTATTTTAGGTGGGTGCACCCATTCTTCCTTCTTCAAGCTTACCTATGTTCTCCCTCATGTCCCATACAACATTATACCGTAACGAAACTTATTGACCCTACCCACCTGATTTGACGAATAACCGGTTATATTATGTCTTAGTGCAGTGATTTGAGATTTTGCGCTAAGACACAAAAACGAAAATCAATAGAACAGAGAATATCTTGCAAGGTCTTCAAGTTCACAGCCAGTCTGCTCGACAGCCACCTAAAATATCCGCAGCAAAAAACAGCCGCTACAGTAGTTGCCAAATAGCATAGACCTATCGAGGCTGGACGACGATTTACCCTCTACACCACAACCGTGACCCAGTTTAGCGAGAAAGCAGACATTGTGGAAGAACTAATCACAAAAGCCAAAGCCCGAGGAGTACATATTGCTATGGTGCG
>JAISPR010000169.1 GCA_031274765.1 Nitrososphaerota archaeon
GGTTTGGTTTGTGTTGTTTGGGTTTGGTTTGTTTTGTTTTTGGGGTTTGTTTTTTGTGTTTTTTTGGTTTGTTGGGGTGTTTTGGGTAGGTCTTGTTTTAAACTGCCGAATGTCAGTTAAAACTTTCCCATCCACAACAATCCCCTCAACAGCCACATCTTTAATACTAGCAGGTTCCACCGCTTCAAGGTCCTTTGATAAAATCGTAAAATCCGCTAATTTCCCCTCTTCTATGGAACCTTTTTTTGTTTCTTCCCCTAAACAATATGCCGCATTTAGCGTGTAGAGCTGTAGAGCCTCGTTTACTCCTAAGCGTTGTTTGGGATAATTTCGTCTTAGAACCAATTCTTGGATGCCCAAAAGCACACTTAGAGGTTCCATAGGACAATCCGAACCTGCGGTCACTACCACACCCAAATCAACCAAAGTCTTTAGCGGATGTAAAAGCTGCGCCCTATTACCTAATCTCTGCTTAGCCGACCACACTTCAAACTCGGTAGCGATGACCCTGGGTTGGATAGATATGATTACGTTTTGTTTTTTAAGTCGTGCTATTAGGGGTTTATCTAAAACTGCGGCTTGCTCTATACGAAACCGTATTTGCTTAGGTGCTTGTTCAATAGCTGTCAGGGTAGCCTCAAGTGCTCTATCGCCCATGGCGTGAATAACTGGCTGAATCCCCAATGCCCCTGCATGCGCAATAGCCCCATTTAACTGGGTTGGGGTAAGAAACAGTTTGCCCAAATTTTTTGGCTCATCATTATAGGGCTTGCTAAGCGCGGCTTCTTTTGAATCCAAATATCCATCAACAACAATAAACACTCCTCCCACACGCAAAAAATCATCCGAGGGAAACGCTCCAACATTTTTTAGCAGGGCCTCAGAAACCACTACATTTACCCTAAAGGGCAACCGACCCTGCAAATATAGCGTTTTTATTATAGCCAGCTCTGCTGCAGAGTTAACCAACCACGCCACACTAGTTATCCCCGCATCTGTTACTTTTTGTGCCGCATATGCTGTGGCCTCAAGCAGTTCGGTCTCCTCGGGTTCTGGCACTGCCTGCCAAATAAGTGTGGTTGCGGTATCTCGAAATATCCCCCTCAACTCCCCTGTTTTTGGGTCTCTATCAATGTTTCCCCCCATTGGTGCAGACATTTGAGGTGTTACTCCTGCGATTTTGAGTGCAAGACTATTAACTGCACATATCATTGCAGCTTCCCGATAAAGAATAACGGGATGGTTAGGTGCGGCCGCATCAAGCTCTGCTATATTTGGCATACGTTGTTCTCTAAAGCGGGTCTCATTCCAGCCCTGACCTACAATCCATCGCCCAGGTTTTGTTATCTGCGCTTTTTTTTGTATCTGCCCCTTGAGTTCATCAAGTGTTCTAACTGAGCTCAAATCAAGCCACATCAAACAACGTCCATAATCAGTCACATGTATGTGTGTATCAATTAAACCTGGAACAACTGTTTTATTTTTTAAATCAAGAACCAACGTACCGCTGCCTATGTATGCCTGTATTTGTTGATTTGTCCCCACCTTTAGAATTTTATTTTTAAAAACTGCCACCGCATTAGCGGTTGGCTGCTTGGGATCCATAGTTTTTATATGCGCATTCAAAAGCGCCAAAGTCGCCAACAAGAAACCCACTCCTATGCGACTAAAGACCCTACCATAAAAAACCTTTCTCCCAACTGCTTGCATTTGCGTTTCTACGTAAAAGATAATAGCGGCGCAGCCGTGATTGAGTAAACTTGAGGCTCCCCCGTGAAAGCCCACGTAACCCTTGTCAATCCCCCCTACCCTCCCGAGGCTGGTCAATCTGTTTTTCTCCCCCTCGGTATAGGTTATTTAGCTGCGGCACTTGAAAAAGAAGGCTATCCTGTTGATGTAGTGGACTGTCAAACACAAAAATACACCCCCCAAGCCCTAGAAGAAAAATTCCGCACCCTAAACCCCGATATCATCGGTGTAACCTCTGCAACTGTTACCTATCTACAAGCCCTCCAAGTTTTAAAATCCGCCAAAACCGCGGTCCCCAAAGCCCTCACCTTAATGGGCGGTCCCCATGTAAGTGTTCTTGACCAGCAAGCCCTCACGGAAAGTCCTGAACTTGACATTGTTGTCCGGGGCGAGGGTGAACAAACCATCCTTGAACTTGCTAAACTGGTCTCAAGTAAGCATCTCCATGGTCTTAGCGCAATATCGGGCATAACCTACAAATCTAGTAACCAAACCTTTAGTACACCCGATAGACCCTTTATCCAAGATATAGATAGTCTCCCCTACCCTGCCCATCACCATTTTAATACTCAGCTCTACAAGCTTTTTGGGGTAAATTATATGCCCATAATCACCAGTCGGGGTTGTCCTTCGGCGTGTACGTTTTGTTTAGCTGCCAAGATGTGTGGTCATGGTTTTCGTGGTCGGAGTCCAAAAAAAGTGGTTGACGAACTTGTTTGGTTACGTGACACTTTTCATGCGGGTGCTTTTGCGTTTTATGATGACACCTTTACTTTTGATCTAAAGCGTGCGTTTGCTATTTGTGCCGAGATGAAACAACGCAAGCTCGGTTTACCTTGGGACTGTCGGACCCGGGTTGATCGTGTCTCAAAGGAGCTTTTAAGAACGCTGCATGACACCCATTGTCAGCTCATCCACTTTGGAGTCGAATCAGGCAGTCCTGAGATGCTCAAACTTATGCGCAAAGGAACAACCGTTGAGCTAAACGCCCAGGCCATTCGCTGGGCTAAAGAAGCCGGTTTATCGGTGGCGGTTTCTTTGGTTATTGGTTATCCCACCGAAACCCCTGCCATGCTCAAGCAAACCATAGACTTTCTGCATCAAACAAAACCCGATTATGTCTATATGTGTGAAGCGGTTCCCTATCCTGGTACAGAGCTTGCTGCTTTTATCAAAACTCTGGGTCTGGAGGTACCCTCGGATTGGAATCAGTACCGCGAAGAAACCCAAATTTTTACCAATACTTTGTTGCCTCTTGAAAAACTCGAAGAAACTAAAAAAGAATTTTTTGATCACTACTTTACAACTAGCTATTTTTTACGTAAAAAACTCAAAGGAGATTTTTATAGTCAAATTATGGCTCGTGCTGCTCTAAACCATTTGGTGTGGAACAGTAAAACTCTGCGTTGGGGCTTTAAAAAACTTAGCAAATTTCGTCAACCAAAAAAAAGTGTCGGTGGCTATAGCACCTCAGAACAAGAACAACAGCAAATGTGATTCCTCCCGTTTTTTAGCCCCCCAGACTGTCTGAAAACTAACACAAATCCCAGAAAAACAAGAAAAGGGCTGTTTTTCTCTGTTTGTTTCCGCCAAAAACACGAAAATTTCTAGTTTTTAGACAGTTTCCCCCTACATTTATTGGTCGCAGTTAAACCCTGTTTTTAATTTTAAGCCTTTAGGGGTGGTAAGTTGTTTCATATGTAAAATTAGGCGGCCATTGAATAAAGTAAAGCCTCATAGTTTCAACATAAAGAAATCTATGAGCGCTAAAATTTTATAAGTGCCTAAAAATGGGACTTGGGTGATTACATCTTGGCGAATCGCCTAACCGCATAGATAAGCGCGGCTCCAATTATAGTAATGGCAACAATAATCACAACAACAAAAATTACCGCCAACGCTATGGTATCAATTGAATCTGACGGGACGCTGGAGTCTGAGGCGGTGGTGGAGGTGGTGCGGTTTTCTTCAAAGCAATAGATATTCCAATCATTGCAGCCTATGTAGAGTTTGCCATTGGCTATGGTGGGTGAGGACCAGGTGCTAGAGGGTAGCGTGGCAGTTGCAATGTTTGTGCCATTGCTTGTGGTGTCAAATATGAAAATGTTGCGCTGACTTGTTGCCATGTAGACTTTGCCATCTGCATAGGAGGGCGAAACATAGGGTTCATCTCCGGTGTAGGTTGTCCACTGAGTCCAACCATTAGATGCATAAACTGAGGTTAAATCAAACTTGTTAACTAAGAGCACAGTACCATCGTTGACATAAATTGGTGAGGACACAATAAACTCAGTGGCCGTGGGGTTTTGAAAACGCCAGATCATCTCTCCGGTAGTTGCATCTATACAGAAATAATCTCCCCAATTAGACGATGCGAACACTTTGTTCTCTGCAACTGAGGGTGAACCCAACATTTGAGTTCCCCCGCCAAATGATACCCGGTAAGGAATTTCATACTTCCACAAAATGTCTCCGGTTTTGGCATCTAATTTATAGAGTGCTCCGGTTTGGGGTTCTTCAGCACTAAAATAAACTGCACCATTAGCCACTGCGGGGGAGGATTCTATGGGGCCCTTGGCTTTTGTTTGCCACTCTATATCACCTGTATCTCCATTTAGCGCATATAGGTAGCTATCCAGAGAGCCAATATAGACCCTGTTGTCTATTACTGCGGGAGAAGACTTTAAAATCAAATTCCCAAAGGTGAAGGGTAAATCGCCATTGACAAAGGTTTTCCATAGCAGTGTGCCTGTTTTAGCGTCTAGGCAATAGACATACCCATCGTCTCCACCTGTGTAGACTTTATTGTTTACTATAGCTGGCGAGGACTCAACTGGGCTGTTGGTGGTGTATTTCCAAAGCAGACGCCCGGTGTTAGCGTTTAGGGCATAGATGTTTTTGTCCTGGGAGCCCACACAGAGTATGTTCTCTGCTATAGATGGGGAGGAGCTAACTGCACCGTTTGTGTTAAAGCGCCATGCAACGGTGAGGTTTTGTGGACCGATTTTTGCAGTCGAGGAACGGGCGGGGTCTGCTCGCCACTGGGGCCAATCGCTTTTTTGGGTATTGTTATCGTTGGTTTGTTGGTTTGTGCCCTGGATGGCCCAGATTTGATTAATGGTGTCATATTCATTGCCTGAGATGGTGTCAACGGCTGTTGTTACGTCTCCTGGGATAAGATAGAGGGTGCCATAGGCAATGGCTACGGATTCGCGTGGTGGGAGCGCTTCTATATCTAGAGCCCAGATTTTTTGGCCCGAGTAAGCGTTTAGACAGGAAAACTCTGAGATACCACTTGGAGCATTGTATTGGGCTGATTCGCCAGTTGTCATGTAGAGTTTGCCATCTGCTACCGAGGGCATACCTGGCCACATCAAGGTGTCATTTGGTCCCCGGTATTTCCAGACAACTTCTCCTGTGTACATGTCAAAGGCATAGAGATAGCCGTTTTTATTCATCTGATAAACCATACCATAAGCAATCGCACAGCCTGTTGTAAAGTAACCCTCAGTGTCGGGCAGATGCCGCCAAACTATATCCCCATTGGTGGCATTAAACGCATACATGGTATTATCGTCGCTTCCACCTTTAAAGTAGAGGCCATCAGCATAGGCCCCGGTAAATATCATCGGTCCCTTTGTAGGGGTGCTCCAGAGAATTTCACCTGTTTTAGCATCAAGAGCATATTGCATATTCTCAAATGACCCGGTAAAAATTTTTCCCTCCCCATAGACGGTGCCAATACCTGTTAACCCGCCGCCCCGAATATAGGTTGACCAAACCTCCACTGGAGGCTTTGAGGGATTTGAAAAATCCCACGCAACTATGGACGAATTCACTTTAGTGTAAAACATTGCTTGCTCTGGACTATAGACATTAGTATTAAAAATACCTGTATAGGCATTAAAATCCAAACTTTTCCAAAGTATGGCTCCGGTTTCAGAATTAAGACAATAACTCTCAACCACCATATGCGTATTATCAATCTTGTAGGCTATGGGCCAAGTTGTAACTTCTGGCAGAGCTGTTTGCCAAACTATTTTCCCCTCTTGGCTGAGCGCAAAAACATGCGTATTATTAGAAATATAGATTTTACCATTAAACGCTGCCAAATAGGGCTGGATACCATGTATGTCAGCTTTCCAAATAACAGTTGCCACATCTGGCGCCGGCCCCGCAGAAAAACGTGTATAGGACGAATCCCCCTCAAACTGAGGCCACTCGTATTGATTCAAATTCTCCCCATCTGTTAAAGCCCCCGTTTGAACCCCAACCAAACCCGAAGTCCACATAACAGACATAAGTAGAGCAACCAAAACAATCGCTACCACAAAGCGCCTAATCATTTAAACCCCATCCGGGCAAACATTTAAAGAGACCATGATTCCCTGCCCACCATAAATAGCACCCGATAGAATAATAAGCTTACTGAAAAACCCTCTCCCAACAAACTTCCAAACAAACCCCCCGGACTGTTCGAAAACTAACACAAATCCCAAAAAAACAAGAAAACCCCCCCAAACAGTCAAAAAACTAGAAAAAATCCCTAAAAAACAAGAAAAGAACTGTTTTTCTCCGTCCGTTTACACCAAAAACACAAAAAAGCATAGTTTTCGGACAGTCTCCCCCTTTTCTCCGTTTGTTTCCGACAAAAACACAAAAATTCTAGTTTTTAGACAGTCTCCCCCACTCGGAAACTTTTTAAAGCCCAAAAGAACACTTAACCACACATAAAAGGGAATCGAGGGATTTTAGACTGACCGAACAAAAAGGACCCCTACTTATGACTTCCTGGCGCGCAACCGGTGCCTGTAATGCCCGATGCAAATACTGCAACATAGACGCCACCCCAGAACACGCCCCAAGAGAAATGACCACCCAAGAAGCCTTCCACCTAGTTGATGAAGTCAAAAAATTCGGAGTAAAATGGTTTGGCCTAAAAGGCGGCGAACCCCTAACACGCCCAGACATATTTGAAATCGCCACCTACGCAAAAAGCCAAGGCCTAAACGTCTGCCTTTTAACCAACGGAGCATTTGTTGACGGCTCAATCTATAACAACCTAGTTAAAAACCAGATCTGGTCCTCAGTAAGCATTGATGGCCCCCAAGAAATCAACGATCAACTACGCGGCCAAGGCTCCTACCAAAAAGCCCTGGCAGCCATCGAAAAACTCTCGGCTGGCAAAATCCTAAACGGCCTAGCATGTGCCATAACCACTCTTAACTACCAACACCTCGACCACGTCGCAGAACTCGCAGACAAATACCATGCCAATTTTGTCTGGTACAACCATCTTGTACCAAGCGGCAGAGCCAAAACCACCCTAGAACTTACCCCAACACCGGAACAATACGAATGGACCCTAAACCATATCTGGGATATTACAGAAAAATACAAAAACAAATTCGAAGTTCATGTCCACTGCCCACATTTCGCCCGAGTCGTTAAAGAGCGCTTACCCGAAGCCGAATTCAACCATTGGTACGAAAAAGAATTCCACGGCAAATGCACCTACTTTGCGTTTGGCGGCTACCTTAGCGTAACCGAAAACGGCGACCTCATTCCATGCTTCTACACTGATCTCCAACCAAACGAACCCATGATGCTGGGCAACATACGTGACAAACCCCTAATTGTTGCATGGGAAGAAGTCAAAGCCTCCCCCTACTATAACAAATTCCAAGACCGCAGCATACTCAAGGGTAAATGCGGCGTATGTGAATACCGGGAAATTTGTGGCGGATGCAGAAATCGCGCATATGCCTACACCGGGGATATAACGCAATCTGATCCCGCATGCAGCTATATCCCAAAAACCCTGCGCGAAAAACAATCCCCCTCCCCATAACGCTTTTCTCTATTGCCCTCACAACCCCCACACCATCTAATTTCTAACGATACATGAAACATAAATAGCTCTGATTCGCTAAGGGACCTCTAAATTCTGTTTAGCCCTTCCCAGCTGAGCTACTATGGCCAACCCATAGGGACATTTTAGCTCACACTGCCCACAACCCCTGCACTTATTCACCCCACCCTCTAACCCCCCATAGAGCTTTTTAGCCCAAACCCTCAAACCAAACCCCTCATACAACATCAAAAAACGCAACACCGCCGCAATATTAACCCCCTCCGGACACGGCATACACAACCCACAATCCCGACAAAAAGCATCCCCAACAAAACTAAACCGCGCCTGCTCTATAGGTGTTAACCCCCCAAATACTCCCGCTCTAACTGCAACATCGACCTCACACAAACTTTTCAACCCTGGGATAACCACTGAAATATCCTGCGCGAGCACAAAGCGCAACGCACTACTAACCTGCTCCTCTGAGGTTTCTCCCAACATTGATTTCAATTCCACTTCCTGTGAAACAAGAGAGAGCGAGGGCTGATAGAGACAAGTAATCAAATTAGCCGTTTTTGCCGACAGGGGCTTCATAATCACCACCCCAACATCATGGGCCTTAGCCATCGGCAGTAGCTCTTCTAGTGCTTGTTGGGTCACTACATTTAAGGGTACAAGTACTGTGTCAAACTCACCTGTTGCCACTGCTTTAGTCAAAACCCGTGGTTTATGCCCGCTTATCCCAATGAAATCTGTTAATCCTTCACGTTGGGCATGTTTGCAGGTTTGGAGTGCCCCATTTGCATTCATAGCTTTGGTGAGGGTTTTTTCATCATCAATCCCATGGAGTTGCAAAATGTCAACATGATCTGTTTGGAGTTTATCTAAACTTGTCGTGAAATCTTTTAAGGACTCACGTTTGGTTCGGCTGCCTGTTTTAGTGGCAATTATACATTGGTCTCTTACATTTTGCAGGGCGGTGCCAATTTTTTCTTCACTATCTCCATCCCAACGAGCGGTATCAAAATAATTAATACCTAAATCAAATGCGTGTCTCACAACTTTTATGGCCTCCCTTGGAGCCAACTCTGCTATCCATGTGCCGCCAAACCCCACCTGGGCTACATTCAAATTGGTTCTGCCCAGGCGTCTTTTGTCCAATCTCTCACCTATGCTGATCCGCTGGTCTTTTTTGTGCCATGTAGCAGTCGGTTTGTGGCAAAGTTTAAAATACCTTCCCGTTTGGCGCGTTTGTAGATTTGTTTAGGTGACATATGGAAGCTTTTAAAAAAACGCCTCTGCAGGGCTCTTAGAGATTCAAAATCATACTCTACACTCTTGGTGCTAAGCAGATAATCATCGAGTTGGGTGTATTGGTTGCTCTCAAGGAGCTCATTGTAGAGTTTACTATCTGGATAGGCAATAAAAATATTGAACTGGCAATAGTCCGGGTCAATTTTTTTGGCAAATCTAAGCGATTGTTCCATATCTTTAAGGGTTTCATCAGGCAACCCCAACATAAAAGAACAGGCCGTTTTTATGTTCTGGGCGCGACATAATTTAAATGCCTCCTCAACCTGCTCAAGAGTCGTATTTCTGCTAATCCGATTGAGAACTTTTGGCGAACCGGACTCAACCCCAAACCAAATCACCCTACATCCCGCTTTGCGCATAAGTCCCAAGAGCTCGCTATCAACCAAATCCACCCGAGTGTCACAAACCCACTCTAAATCCAGCTTTTCCTCAATCATAAGGTGACAGAGTTCTTTGGTTTTCTCTTTACGCAAAGTAAAGTTATCATTGATAAAGTATATGCCCCTTGTGCCATAGCGTCTCTGTAGGTCACAAATCTCGCCCAAAACACGTTTGGGACTAAAGCTCCGACACATATTTCCCCAAAGTTTACGGGTTTCACAAAACCCACAACTAAATACACAGCCCCTGCTGATGCTCATAACATCTGCGGGTTTCGCATCTAAAAACTCTATGGTACGGTCATACTGTTCCAAGGGGAGGAGATGACGTGCCGGATAGGGAATTTCATCCATATCCTCAATGAATTGCGGCGGGTTTATGCTAAGATTGTTTTTGATGTTACATGCCACGCCAGGGATGGTTGATGCTTGGGATTTGTTACCCTCCACAAGTGCATTGGCTAATTGGGTTATAGCCCTTTCTCCCTCCCCCACAATAGCATAATCAATTTCACTGTGTGAGAGCAAGGTTTTGGGCAGATAAGAGGCATGCCAGCCGCCAACAACCACTATGCAGTCTGATTTTGCTTCTTTTATGGCCTTAGCGGTTTCTATGCAACGTGTAAAGGTGGCCGAACCACAGGTTATCCCCACCATAAAAGGTGTGGTTTGTGTGATTATTTGTTTAACTTCCTCAAGGGATTTGTTGGCCAGATAGTTATCCAGCATCTGCACTGTGTGACCGGCTTTTTCAAGTGCGGCAGCAACATACATTAAGCCAATGGGGGGTAATCGTTTACCATGATACCAGGTGTCTTTTTCTGGTGGTGCAGTTGTCATAAGCAAAATCAAGCTGGTTGACTCCGAGATTATTTTAGGTTGATAACTATGCAGCTTATAGCTTTAACGGAAATTTGGTTCTTGTTAAACTACTGTTAATGCTCAGATCGTACTTTTGGTCTGTTGTTTGGTGTGTGAAGTAGTTTTGTGTATTTTGTGTCTGTATGTTTTTGAAGTTGATTTTTAGCTATTTTTATACATATGGAATGTGTTGGTTTGCTTTGCTTTTGCAAATAATTCAACTAAAATATTGGCGATGGCGGATACTATTTTTACAACCAATGTTTGTTGTAGAACATCTATGTATCAAAATAAAAATTGTGACCCAGCCAACATACAAACAAGAATCACCACACAAACAAACCTATGAATATAACAAATAATAACACTACCCGATAAATGATTCCAACCCTACATATTTGCTTCTGACAAAAACCCCACCTTAAATATCCCACAAACCAAAATTCACCCCAACTTATTCACAAATCAATTCCTTAAAAATAGAAGAAATTTTGGAATTTAGCTGATGGATATAGCTTACTTTTTGGTAAGCGTTATCTCCATCGTAGAAACCATTCTGGACTTATTCTCACCCTCACGAGGCGGCATCTCGGCAGTTCCGATTGCGATTTTGGTGACTTTGAGGTCTTTTATGAAACGGTTCCTCGCGATCTCGGCAACGTCAACTGCAGTGGTTATGGCCTGCCCTCGGGCTTTAAGAGTGATCTCTTTTAAATTATTTGAGGAGAGGCTCGTAATAATTGCCAAAACATAGCTCATTGGGGGTTTGTTTCCGACGAAGATAACATCTGCATTTTCAGTCATACATTTTTGCTCCTTTTTGTTCACTTGCAATGCCTGGTTCTATTCACTGTGAACCCAACATTACGGTCAAACATTACCCTTTCTTCCTTATAAATCCATTGAAAAGTCAACAGTTAACAATATCTAAACAACATTACCTAAGAAAGACTTTTCTGCAACTACGACCTAATTGGCTACTTATCGCCGAGATGCAACACTGTGCTCACCAAACTTAAAAAACAAATCCAACAAATGCTCCTATCCGAAGCCAAAATAGCCCATAAACTCGGTCTTACCCCAAACCACATAAGCATCATCGGTTTCATATTTGCCCTTACATCTGCAATCACCTACGCACTAACCACCCCCCAAGCACCCTGGCTTTTATTACTTGGAGTGTTTTTCCTCTTGGCCTCCGGATTTAGTGACACCCTAGACGGTATAGTTGCACGCACCTTCAAACAATCCACCCCCTTTGGAGGTTTTTTTGATTCTGTTCTTGATCGATATGCTGACGCAGCCGCTTATGCTGCCATACTTCTTGCCGGCCTATCTAATGCAGCATGGGGCAATGTTTGGGGTCCTATTTGGAGTTTAGCCGCTTTGATCGGTTCTATGATGGTCAGCTACACCCGCGCAAGAGCAGAAGCAACCGGTATAAAAATGGAATCCGTGGGATTTGCCGAACGCGCAGAACGTATGCTTATCTTAGCAGTTGCTAGTATACTGGGTTATTTCTGGTTACCTGCATTGGGCTATGGCATCGCCTTACTTGCAGGGCTCTCAAACTTTACAGTCATACAAAGAGCTCTACATACCTATAGAGAATTAAAGAAAAAAACGGTAACTACCGTTTAGTATCTTCGTTTGTATCCTTTTGAGTGACGTTCGCTTTCTGCTCTAACTTTAACAATGCCCCGATGTACTGCACATGAAATACAATAGTACTTTGTATCCACCCAAGACGCTAAAAATGTGCCTTTTTGCCTGAGCTCTTTGGCTAATTGCGGTTCCACAAAGGACACCCGACGGGTAGATCGTTTCGCTTTGTCTCTGGGCACCATCGCACCACAGTTAACGCATTGTACAAGGGTGCTACTTCCTTTGCTTCCTTTTGCTCTTCCTCGGCTTTTTCGCTTAACAGGCATATTTTATCCTCTTTTACTTTTGTTCCACTTATTGATTTAACTGCCTTATATATCTGCTCTTAACTTTAATAAAGAAGCTATGTTCGCGTTTTGATTTATCTGAGGCATAATTCTTCCATCTAAAGACGACATCAAAGTCGTAACCCCTGGACCATGCCCCGCAGAAACACAGTTCGTATGAATCACAACACCCACAGAAACCGCCCCCCGACGATAAATCCTG
The DNA here is from genome assembly GCA_031274765.1 of Nitrososphaerota archaeon. Lineage (GTDB taxonomy): Archaea > Thermoproteota > Bathyarchaeia > Bathyarchaeales > Bathycorpusculaceae > Bathycorpusculum. The sequence goes on from JAISPR010000169.1 coordinate 12,313, forward strand.
CCAAACGTATGATCCGCATCAATAATAGCAACCAAATCCCCCAACCGCAAATTCTCCAACCCATACTGCTCAACAACCCCTCCATCAAAGAACTGAATATCATAATCCCCCGAATTCACCTGATTAGCACCCAACCCTGAACCCATGATGGCTGCTGGAACAAGATGTGTCACAGGTACCAAAAGTTTTTCCCCACTGGGTTTGGGGTCCCAAACTTTAAGCAACATCGGATCTATGTTGAACACTTTTATGTCTGGATACTCTTGTAGTTTTAAGCCGGTGCCATAAGCTCTAACAAGAATCTTGTCACCGGGCAAAAGTTTTTCTAAAACCTCTCCTGAAAAATCTACTAATACATGTTCAATACCGCCATGCTTACCTGTAACTATGCCACTGCTGCCTTTTGCATCCCCTGAAGCAACTATTGCTTGGTTTCCCACACAGGATAACACGTTAAATGCAGTGTTAGCTGCTTGTCCTGAGCGAATATCGTTTTCTTTATTTGCCACACTAACCCCTGGCTCCACATGGTCTGCTTCCCAGCCCAACGCAGAGTCTCCGACTCTTAGATTATATGTTATGCCTCCCACACCTGGAAGTATTTGAGGCTTACCCGTGGCAGAAATTGTGTAGACATTGCGGATGGTTGGGCTGGAGATCTCACCCACAACTGAAGTTTTTATGAGTTTCTCAAGGTTGGTTTTGAGCATATTTGTTCCTCATTAATAATTGGGTTCTTGGGTTCTTATAAAACTTGTATGTTGCCTTTTTTGTGTGAAGTAACTCTTAAATTAAACGCTTTTACTTGTTAAATTAGTGACTCTGTTACTCGTATGAGGGACGCGCTATGGCTGAAATCGGTTTAAGACCTAAAATGTTAGTTAGAGATGTTATGAGTAGTCCAGTTGTGACTATGGATGAGGATGAAACCTCCAATAAAGCAGCGGCAAGTATGGATATGAACGGTTTAGGTGCTGTTATTGTCAAAAATAAAACTGGGCAACCTATCGGTATTATAACTGAACGTGACATAGTAAAACGTATAGTTGCCAAAAACCAAAAGCCCGATACTGTAAATGCCAAAGATATCATGACCACTCCACTTGTCACTGTTGAACCTGAGGCAACAATAATTGATGCTGCGCGCAGGATGACCCGGCTTGACATTAGACGTCTGGTTGTTATCTATAAGGGGAGTCTTGTTGGTATTATCACAAGTAGGGATATTTTGGGTGTTATGCCTGAGCTTCTTGAAATTATGCATGAACGTTCGCGTATTGAGGGTTTAGTTATAGATGATGAACTCGAAACCGCTCCACTCTCAGGATACTGTGATAATTGCGAAGCTTACTCTGAGGATTTAAAAGAACGTAATGGACAAAACATCTGTGATGAATGTCGTATAGAACTTGAACAAGAAAAATAATGCCAACCGCTATTGTTTTCTTTTTCTTTTATTTTAATTATTAGACCTTAGACGTTATTATTTGTCGATTCTAAAACAAGTATGCATTGTCCAAATGATTCAAAAAACGTACCTTAAAACATAACTATCACAATAACTTGCCAACAAAATACACACTCCACCACTAAACACTAATACCCTAAGTCTAATGTTCATAATGCTAAATTTGTTGTTGCTTTAAACTATGTAATTATTTAGTGTGATGCTGACATAATTGTTGGATGATAGTGTAATTTTATCTGGTAGACGAGGGGTAGCTTGAAAAGAGCGTTGATAGTAGTTAATTGCCGTTGGCTTCTTTCGCGCGATGATATTGATATAGCTATCTGGAAAACTATAAAACAGCTCAACCAAAGGGCTGACCACAACTCTCACAAAAAACCGCACACCCCCGATTGACAACCCCGCAATAAATACAAAATTTCTCCCCCTCCAAATCACTCTCAACCCCAATAGTACCCACCACCGATGAATCCGCCCCCTGAACCCTCCGCCCAGATCTTCTAATCGACATAATCGCAGCAACCATCGACGCCGCTATGGCAAAAATAATCAAAACAAAAAGAACCGGATTCTCCCCAATCAAATTAAACGAAAACGGCAAAACCGGCTGAGCAATTGGATTTGGAACCGCCGGAGGCGCAATAACTGTCGCATTCGAGTTACCCAACAGATCCGCCTCCGACCGCGCAAACCGCGGCACCTCCCCGGATAACACCACCGCTACATCAGGAACAAACTGCCTAGCCTCCTCTATGGGATAAATATGCACATTTTGACCCGTAAACTCTTGAGGCAACTGCCCAATTTTAAAATTAACCCCCGTAGTTTCACAATAAAAATACGTCTGATTCGAATCTTTAGGATAAACCAAACTACTCCCCCTCCAATTATCACCCAAAACTCCCACCGCAAAATGATCCGGCGGATTAATATAAACAACACTATACCCCATAATCAACAGCAACGAAGCAAACAATATAGCCGTATCCTCACAATCCCCCCCATAATCCACCAACGTCTCAATAGGAAATCTCGGATACTCCGCATAACCACTTGTTTCCAAATCCGAAGTATAGGGTATACTCTGCGCAAACGCTAACACAAACCCCGCCCTACCATAATCATCATACCCCATCTGCCTTGCCGTATCATCTAACTTTTGCGCCAACAACCCAACATAATAATCCTGCGTCGTCGTCAAATAATCATACCCCCTTGGCCCCTCCTTAGTTCTAACCGACTGAGGCACCCCCCGATAAACCTCATAGAGCGCCATAGGTATGCTCAAATTCCATATCCAATGCCGCCCATCATAATCCCACTCAAACACCCGCTCATAACACTCCCCCTCAACCTGCGCAACCACCCCTACAGGAGCACCAACCAAAGATAGACACATAACAAAAATCAACAAAACAACAACCAAAAACCGAGCGGGTTTAAAAATCAGACAAACATCTCCATCCAGCTCTATTAAAGGGACTCACGCCATACCGTTTAAGTATTTCTAAATCTTTAATCTACCGTTTTATTATGCCATAACTTTGCTTTTTCCAAGCATCCCGAAACTTGTTATAATAATCAACCCCCTGAAAAACAGGCGCATAAGCCAACTCCCACTCAAGCCCACACTTACAAACAGCATAAGCCTTTTTATTTTTAATATCCACATACATCTGCAAAAGCTCCTTACGACACTTAGGACAATAATAAGGCCCCTTCACCATCTGTTTGGCATCTTTGGTAAGAATTTTAATATGCCCCGCCGCAACTTTTTGTAACTCTTTTTCTTTGACAGGTTTCTCTGAACTCATATCTCATAAAATCATACCTGCCTAAAGATATACTCTTCCATCCCTAAACCCAAATTTACCCAAAAACATAAAACCCAAACATAAACCCAAACATAAACCCCAAAAGAAAAACAAACCCCCTTGAAAACAAACCGCCCTCCCATGAACACAACCGCACAAACAGGGTGTTTACTAATTTTACTCTGGGATTTACTTGCCTATTCTTTAAATTCATAGGTACTCTTTAAGAAGGTTTAATTAGATACCCTTAAATTTCGCGACAATATGGACTATCCAGCGCGGCCGTCGTCTAGTCTGGTTTAGGACTTTAGCCTTCCAAGCTAATGATCCCGGGTTCAAATCCCGGCGACCGCACCACATCTCTATATGATGCGTTTCCTCAAGTTTCGGTTTTAAAAGCCCCAAAAACAAAAATAAACATGATAACCTCTGAGCGTCCAGTCCATGATTATCAACAGTGTCTCAACCGATCACGTTACAACATAAAACAGTTGCCCAACGGTGAAAAAAGTCTGCAATTTTTAGACCATCTAAGTGCCCTTGGGCTCTCTATGGCAAATCGTGGGGAAGCATCTAAGACTTCAAGGTTTGGGGTGTGTATGCCCTTTTGAATGGCCGTGACTGTTTCTCGATTTGTTCCTACTTCGTCTTTTGCGTTTTGGTAGAATGTTTGTCGTCCTTCGGTTGGTAGGTTGCCTTGTGTTTGTGCTCGTTGCCAGTTGCTATAGGCGACTTCAGGTGGTAGTGATTGTAGGTGGCGTTTAATTTCGTGTCCTGCGGCTCTTGGGTCTTTGATGTTTTTAGCTAGTTCGGGGTAATTGTTTGTCACGTATCCGTTGTACACTTCGTCGGGAGATTTTTTGTCAAGTTCACTCATGAAATATGCGCTTGACTTTGGAGAGGTTGTTGGGAGGACGTCTCCTGATGAGTTTTTGTAGAGTGCTGCGGTTAGGGTGGAGCCGGCTCTGTTGCTAAGGAATTCTTGGGCAGCGCCCTTTTGTGTAATCATTGATCCCATAGCTGCTCGGCTCATTCCACGCATGCCCATCATTGAACCCATGCCAAATCTGCCCCCGCCCCTATCATGCCGCCTCCGCCGCCGAACATAAAACTGTTTACTGCGCCAGATGCGCTACCTGACGCAAAACCCTCGCCGGCTTGATTGAGCATTTCTGTTTTAGAAAGCCCTTCCCTGCCACACCCTTAAGCCTGATTGCCATACCTGCACCACCACCTAAAACGGCACCACCAACCATGCCAATAGCCGCCCCAGCAGCAGTAGTAACTGCGCCCAACCATGTTTGCAGCCGCCATACCCAGAGCACCAAACTTTCCAACAAACACAGTTGATACTAGCCACCCAAAAGAGGAATATTTTAAAAAGTCTGCATAATCCGCGATTTTTCAAACTTTATCAAAATACTGAAATTGAAATTTTCATCGGAGTGTAAACTCCGTTGGCGATTT
>JAISPR010000109.1 GCA_031274765.1 Nitrososphaerota archaeon
TTGGTTCTTCTTGGGTTGTTGGTTCTTCTTGGGTTGTTGGTTCTTCTTGGGTTGTTGGTTCTTCTTGGGTTGTTGGTTCTTCTTGGGTTGTTGGTTCTTCTTGGGTTGTTGGTTCTTCAGCTTTTAGGAGCACTTGCCAATCCTCAGTTATGTAACCCTTTTCAACGGCACTGGCTTTGAGGGCTTGCACCTTTACATCCCCTGCACCAAACATCCCGCTGATGTCAAACCCTCCAATAAAAAGCACCGCATCAATACGATCGGTCATATCGTCTGTGTATATGGGCTCAGTTATATGGATAGATTGGGGACTAGTTTTTTCCTTAAACCAATCGGTAATCGCTAACTCGACACTAACCCTTGGGATCTGATCTTTGAGACTCAAAGGCATGCGCAAAAGCACATAGAGCAAAGAAGCCTTTGATAAATCAAAGGTCAAAAGCGGCTTCAGGAGTGCCGTGTTTAACATATTCTCCAAAGAACCATAAACCCGATAACTAGCCGCAGTAACTGCCACGACACCAAACATTTTGATATCAAAGGTCCTGGCCAACTCGGAGATTTCCTGCACTAAGAGTTCCTTAGCTAAAAATAATCGGAGCAGATAATTAACCACCCTTATGCCCCTGATCTGAGAACCCTCCCGATCGACACCCTCAAACTCTTCTATCTCATCTCTACCCAAAAGCAAAACAGCCGCCCCCTCAGTAGCCATACACAACTGCAAACAAGCACAGGCATTAAAATGTGCATCACCGGACTGGATCTTTGAGGGCAAAACCACAATGGATAATGAATCCATATTTTGTCTTCTAAACTTGTCAATTAAAGCTGGAACTGTTGCACTGCCCACCCCATCCCAAACAGATGAAAAAATTATAGCTTCCCGAAGCTTATTTGTTGCTTTCTGCTCTACACTCTTCACAACAGAGGTATCTCTAACTATAGTTGGTAACGCACTATACCAAAAATGGGTATCAATTCTCTCATCCTCAAACCCCTGCACAAAATGCGGTTTATACCCCCTGGGAAGCCATCTATAGATATCCTCACTTGACTTCTCGATAAAAACAACTAATGCACCCTTGCTTGCAGAGGTTTCTTTTAATATTGTCTTTATAGGATACTCTCCAACACAAACTATCACCTGTCTTGGAAGCAGCGGTGTTAAATTTATGATGTGTTTTTCAATACTTGCAAGCACATCAAATGTACTCTTACCATCCCTCATCGACGGAACCTGCATAACCTTTAAGAGACCTTTACATAAAATAAGGTTTTAGGTAGTTCATGTGACAAAGCCCACCCTTAAGCTTTCTAGCATACGCGAATGGAATAAGGCAAGGCAACAAAAACAAAAAGAAAAAGACGAATCAGAACGCCAAGCTGAAACATTCCTTGTTCGATTCATTACTTTTTTACTAACCCTATTTGCCATGGGTTTAGGTATGTCTTTGTTACCCCTGTTTCCTCAACCCTTACCCATACTTTTAGCTTTTCTTGTGGCCTTTATCACCTATCAAAAACCCCGATTCGGTATGCCCATAGGCGGAGCAATTCTTGGGTTGGGCCTGATGTTTCATCTATCAGAACTCTACTTTATCTCATTTCTAGGTGACACACCGGCGCGGGTCATATTTTTATTGGTTTGGATGGTGCTCCTTATTGTTCTGCCTTTACTGTTTAATAATTACCGCAGTGCACTGGCCATAGACTTTGGTATATTGGCGCTTGTAACGCTTTTCTTTGAGCCAACTCTTTTTTTGGCGGTACCCTTGATTTTGGCTTCAGCGGTTTTTTTTAAAAAATACGTTACTCTAACTTTAATCTATTATACCCTGTTATCTGTACCGCTTCAGATTGTACAATATTACCAATACACGGTGCTGTTAATTGAACGTAGTGACTGGTGGGTTGCACCGGGTTCTGCTCCACCTTTTTTTGTTTCTCTGAGTTCGATTTCACAAGATCTCACGTTTTCTCTAGCTCAATTTCGACTCTATGACAGCTCCAAGATTATCTACAATATTGTTGGGCAGCTCACTTGGGTGCCTAACTGGGAGGGCCGCTCTATTGGTGATGCTCTATCACAGTATTTGGATTCTATTCCCGGTATTGTTGTCTTTGTAATCATAATTGCTGGATTAGTGGCAGCGTTGCTCTTTTTCACTAGATTGCTAAGAAAAGAGGGCTTTATAGATACTGTGGATAGACTGTTACCCTGTATTGCTGCAACCATTGTTGCGTTGTTATTTTTTGGCTTAGTCATTGCTCTTCAGACTCCTCTGGCTTTTCGAGCAGACGTCAATGCAGTCACCATGGTCTTGGGCATATTGAGCACAGTGTTTCTCACCCTGCCAGTTATCTTTATGGACTCCACACCTAAACAACATGTCACTAACCAAGAAATCGCAACCAAAGCCCAAACAATCCTAGATAAAGTAAATCTATTGCAAACTCAGATGACCCAGATAAAACAACATATCCCCGTAAATATACGCTCTCCTGAAGGTAAACTGCTGGTTCTCAAAGACAGTCTCCAAGAAACCCTCAAACGGGCTGCCCTGCGAGAGTTTGAACAACAAGAACTAGACGAGCGCTTCGCAGAACTTGACAAACTCGACAAAACACACCAAGCCATAGAAACAGAACTAAACACCACCCTCTTTGAATATCAAATCTTTTCAAACTGTGAATTTGTTAACTGGCTTGGCAAACTAAAAACTGCCGGACTGCCCATCCAAACCAACCACCCCCTAAACAATCAAAGATATATGCCCCTTGAAGAACGCATAGAAACCATCAAACAAATAATCGCATCCGGCCAAGCCCTAACCCAAGAAGCCATAACAACTCTTGTCCCCATCTATGATGTCATACAGTCCCTCTACGATCCTGCTCTTCCCCAAAAAAGCAAAGCCATTGAATTTGCCCAAGAAAAAATAGTTAAAAAACAAGCCCCTTGGATAGCCATAGAAGCTCTCTATAACGCCCTCAACAACTGGACTCGACAATACGCAACAGAAATCCAACTAACAAGTAAACACCTACAAACTACCCTAACCCCCATTATCCAACTAAACAACCAACCCCACCTTTTACCCCAAATTTTCAACACTGATACACAAAAAATAATAGCCTACACAAAAAAAGCCCAAGAAATAAAAACAAACGCCGAAAAACGTATAGAAAAAGAAACCCTTGACCTTCTTGACCTTGTGGAGCTAAAAAATGACATCCAAACCTCTGTTACTATATCAAATGATATACTCTTTTTGCTCTATACAAATCTTACTCAAACCGCCGCGGTTATTGACAAGCTGTTACCCACCAAGGATTATCTCTGGGAAAAAAATCTTACCCTACACAAACAACTAAACGAAGTCCTAACAATGCTTGCAAACCAAACCCAATCCCGTATCAACCAAACCCTAACCAACCTCCCTCGTTTTCTTGGCTGTATTAACGAAGCCATTGAAACCCTTGCAGGTTATGTCGAACGCAAAGAATTTTTGCTAAACTATCCCCTAGCCCAAACCGTTATAACTAAACAACTTGGTCAAAAAGAAAATTTGGTGCCCTCAGATTTACCTTTTCGCCCTCAATTTGCCGCCGAGTACCTGCGGCTCTACTACACCCAACGCTATGGCGAATACAGTTTTGACAAAGACACTGCGGTGCTCAAAAAAAGAAAAACCCCCCTATAGTTTTTTCAATGACTCTAATTTGACCAACAACAGGATTAAAGGAGTGCTTATGCAGCTGAGTAAAAGTTTTTGTTTTGGGTCCTGTCTGGTTGGGTGACTGTTTAAAAAATAGGTGTTTCGTGTTTTTGGCGGAAACGAACGAAGAAATCAGTCCTTTTCTTGTTTTTCTGGGATTTGTGTTAGTTTTTGGACAGTCTGTTGGGGTTTTGTGTTGTTGGTGTGGGTTGTTTGGTGGGTAAATGTTGTTTGGTGATGGTTTGAGCGCTTATTTGAGGTGGTGGTAGTGAAAATTATATTGTTTTTCTTAAAATGGTAGGGGTTGTTAAAATTTTGTATCCCAGAAATATTGTCGGTTGTAGCTAAGTTATAAATCAGTCTTAGCTAACCCGATTTTTGGGTTGGGTTTAAACACAAGGTTTAAGCAGTAATGTAGGGCGTGGGGTGCTATTTTTTGTGCCGTTTAATTCTGTCTTGCCGTTGTTCTTTTTTGCGCCAGTCTTTTTTACGTTGTGTTTGCATGGAGAAACGTTCTTGACGGGGCACATCGAGTTTACGGAAACGGGAAATATTCATGTAGAAGGTTTCAGTGTCAATTTTGTCTTCACTTAGGTCCAAAATGCTTTGGTTGAGTTCCATTTTTGCTTGACCGTCGCGTGCCTTATCAAATGCTTCCTCATAAACAAGGTATGCGGCGTGGAATTGAAATTTTTCAGGGTCATCGATTAAAAGTTTGGTTACCTGAGTTGGGAGGGTTTGTTCGTTTGGTTGTTCACTCATCTTAAATCCGCTTTGATGTAGGCATGATAGTTTCGGACTCTTTTATAGGTGTGCCTATTTTATTTGTTTTTGGGGGATTTTGTAGGCTTAATGGCGGTGTAAGCGTACCCCGAAAAACTTTAACCAAAGAATGAATCCGTTCAGAACATAGATGCCCTGTTTTAATTTTTTACCTATTGTGGGATCTATTTGGCTTTTCGCTTTTAGGTGGTTGTTTTTTCTGGAAATTATTTCCCTTTTTGAAATTATCTTATTATTCATTACGTGATCATCCAAAAACTTTTCCTTGTCTTTGAGGTTCAAACAGACTTTAAATAACAAAAAACGAAATAATATAATGAAATCACTGCAACATCGAAAACGTTTGCGTTTTTTGAGAAGATTTTTAAAACCTGTAACTTTAATATACTAAAGAAGGATTGCAGTGGAAGGTTTCTTTGATAATGTTGTTGCAATTATTGAGCAAGCACGAACATATGTACTCACGTTTGGCAGTTTGGGAAAAAAATACTTTGGATTGTTTATGTTATAGGTTATTATGGGTTTTTTAGTTATTTTTACAACGTTTTCTTATTTTTTCGAATATTTTTTGGGTGACAATTTAATTTTTGGTTGTTTTGGGTCAAATTGCCGAATGTAAGTATGTAGGTCGTACTGCAGACTTAACCATGTGTATCACCTATTACGAAATTGGGTGCATGATTGTCGAACAAGAATAAAAGGTAAAACACGTGCAGAATATGACGGGGTCTTATGCATAAACTTGCAGATTATTTAACAGAAAAGTTTGGGCGGGTCTTTTCGTTAGCTACATTGAAAAATGCGCGACATTTTTATCAAACTTGTATGTCCATAATTCAACAGGTATCGCCCTTGGTGAACCTGGAAAAAGAAAAAAGCCAAACAGTGTCTAGCCTTTTGAAAAAGATGGTCTTCTTGGGAAAAGCCAAACATTGTTAGCCAATTTTACCCATTTAGACTTAGTTGGTTACATTATATGATTTTAATGTGTATTGAAAAAGTTGAGGAACGTCGTTTTTATGAAATTGAAGCAGTGAATCAACGATGAACTTTCAGGCAGTTTCAGCGTCAATATGGGGGCAGTTTGTATGAACGCCTCGCCTTATCACGCAATAAAACAGAGGTTATGCGACTTGCTAACGAGGGACAAACCCTTGAAAAACCGCATGATGTGTTAAAGAATCCGTTAGTGTTGGAATTTCTTGGAATGGATGAGAAAGCAGAATACAGCGAAAATGATTTAGAGGCAGCTATAATTAGCAAGTTGTAAACTTTTCTCTTAGAATTAGTGAGGGTTTCTTGTCTTCCGTTTTGAATATAATAATTCGGCTATCGGGCTCTTTCATAAATTGCCCTCTTTACAGCTAGCGCTTATTCTCTCTTTTAAATCCGTTGCTAAGTTCTCAGCAGTTCCGAAAGTAACTTGAATCGTTAACGATAAATTGTGAACCACACCTACCGACTACCGCTCAAGAGACCAACAAGCATGACTTACAACATACCTAAAAACTTAATTGACTATTCACGTTTTTTTGTGTTTGTGTTGTTTGTGGGTTGTGGTTTGTGTTTTTTTGTGTGGTTTTTTAGGTTTGTTTTGATTTTGTGAAGTGAACTTTCGGAACTGCTGATGGTTGTTGTTTGGGGCGTGTTTTTTGTGTTTGGTGTGGTTTGTGTGTGGTTGTTGGTTTTTCTGGTTGTTAGTCCAGAAATTTTATATTTTTTGTTTGTATTCTATTTGACAGAACTAATTTAGAAGGTGAGTTTTTGGCAAAAAAGAAAGGCGAAGTATACGAGTGTGAAGATTGCGGCCTTGTAGTTGTCGTTGAAAATCCCTGTGAATGTGATGAAACATGTGCGTTGACTTGCTGTCAGGAACCTATGAAACCAGTTAAAAACTAAACAGAGAATTCACATAAATCTTGAAAAACGCTAATGTTTCTCCACTTTTCTTTTTAATTCTGACACATTTTATTTGGTTGCTGTTCATTTAAACTTGTAATTTCTCATAAAAATATCTGACATGCTTACATCGTGTTTATTCATGTTTAAACGTTATAAACGGAATACTTATTTAGCCTACACCTTTTGAAGTTACATTTAAAATTCAAAGGGCTATCCAGTGAAACTCAATCTAACAACAAGAGACCTTACTGCAATAATTGTTTGCGCAGCACTTTATGCAATATTTGGCTACTTAACCGCTCCCCTTAGTCCTTTTGGTATAAAGTTCCTTCCTGCAGTAGTCATCCCTGCTATTTTTGCTGTACTCTATGGCCCATGGGTTGGCGGCATAAGCGGCGCAATCGGCATATTCATATTAGATATGGCCACACACGCAATTCCCCTACTAAGCTTAACCGCCGGGGTTCCCCCTAATTTTGTTCTATTCTTCTTAATTGGCTATCTATATACAAAAAACATCAGCTTAAAACAAGTTCTAACCGTTGTATCTATAGCAATTATCGGATTATTGAGCATTTCAATTATTTTACTCCCCCAAGTTGCAGCATTAAATGAAATGTCTACTATCGCCTTTTTATTTACTTTTGTATTCACCATAATCATAAGCTTGATTGCTATTGTAGGGGTTTCTATCCGCTGGAAAGAATGGCGCAGTTATGCTATAGGCGCAGTTATTGGACAAATTGCCGGCGGCCTTTTGCTCTCAGTAACTCTTTGGGCGGTAAGCCCCTTTTTTATAGACAATTACTTTACCACAGGCCCCATTGCAGCTATCTCTGTTTTACCCCTTTTTATTTGGACCGTAGCCACTGAGATCCCTTTTATTCTACTAGCCGGACCTCCGATACTTAAAAAAATTCAAGATGCCTTTCCAAATCTGCAATACAAAAATAAACCCCTAAAAAAAGGCGGCTCTGTTGACTAAAAAAATAGCTAAAGCATTTGCACCTGGTGCTATATCGAGTTTCTTTGAAATCCTAAACACTTATCCTAATGGCACCCCCATCACTGATTTGCACCATATAGGTGCCCGGGGAGGTGGGTTTGGGCTTCAATGTGGAGTTCACACCAAAGTCACCCTTGAGGATGCTTCTGAGAACAAAGTTCAAATTATCCTAAACAATCAACCCACCCTTGAGGCCAAAGTAACTAATACTATGGTTCAAATGCTTCTTGAAAAAGTTTCCAAAAAATATGCTGTTCTAGTGGAGCACCAAATTGATGTTCCTATAGGTCTGGGCTTTGGAACCAGTGCTGGTGGAGCTCTAACCACTGGAATGGCTCTAAGTCAAGCTTTGAACTTACCGCTAAGTTTTAATCAAATTGGTCGTTTAGCTCATTTAGTTGAGCTTCAACTTCAAACAGGGTTGGGGACGGTTAGTTCTTTGACTTTTAGTGGGGGGCTTGTGTTAGTTACTGAACCCGGTGCGCCAGGTATTTGTAAACTTGATCGTATTCCCATAGATCCTAATTATGTACTAGTTGTGGGATATTATCCCTTGTTGATTTCTAAGGCATCGGTGTTGGCTTCTTCTCAGAGAAAACACCAGATTAATGTTTATGGTCAAAGAACCCTTGAAGCTATTCTTGCGGAGCCCTGTTTGGAGAATTTTTTGGAGCAATGTTGGGCGTTTTCGCAGGATGCAGGGTTTGCTACTGAGGGGGTTTGTGAGCTTATTCGGGTGGCTAAGCGGGCTGGTGCTGTTGGGGCGGCGCAAAATATGCTTGGTGAGGCGGTGCATGCGGTAGTGCCCCTGGAGAATGTTTTGTCGGTTGTGGCTGGGTTTAGGCAAACTTTATCTTCAAACAATGTAGTAGTGAGCCGGATAGATTTTGAGGGTGTTAGGTTGGTTGGTAGATGATGAGGTATAAGAAAGTGGCTGTGGGGGGAACGTTTGATGAGTTGCACAGTGGCCATAAGGCGCTTTTGGGTCGGGCGTTTGAGGTTGGTGAGCGGGTTGTTATTGGGTTGACCTCAGATGCGTTTGTGGCGCGAATCAGAAAGCCTCATAGGACTGCTTTGTTTGCGGATCGTTGTCGGGGGCTTGAGGTGTATTTGGCAGAGCAGAGGGTGCTTGAGCGGGTTGAGATTGTGGCTCTAAATGATCCTTATGGTTTGACTCTTTTAGTTCGCGATATAGATGCTTTGATTGTAAGTGTGGACACTTTGGGTATGGGGCAGTTGATTAATCAAAAACGACGGGCTCGGGGGTATTCTTCTTTGGTGCTTGTGGTTGTGGATATGGTTCCTGCTCAAAATTATGGTGTTATTTCGACAACACGGATTCGGCGGGGGGAAATAGATCACAGTGGGCGTATTCTCTCAAGGGTTATCTGACCTGAGTGGGCTATTATTTATTTGTTGGTTGGTGTTAGTGTTTTGGGGTGTATGGGGTTATTCGTAGAAGCCTGTTAGGTTTATGGTGGAGTTGCATTTGTTGCATATGAGCGATAGTTTTGTAATTTGGGTTTTATTAATTTTTATGTCTATAATTTTATAGTTGTTTTCTGTTTCGTCATCAGGGGAGATGGCGGTGTTGCATTTGGGGCATGTGACGGTTCCATCAGATTTGGCGGTGTCTAACTCTATTGTGTATGTGTCGAATTTATTTTTTAGATTTTTTGTCATACTGTTTCTCCTTTGTTGTTTAATTAACGTGATGTTGCAGAATTGTTCGTTTAATATTTATTTAAAAAAAGAAACCCTGATGGGTTTAGTTTATGGTTTTTCAAAGCATTCTGGTGAAATATATTCGCCGTATTTTTCTTTTGTCTCGTTTAGCCGTTGACGCTGCTTGTAGAGTATTCCAAAGAGTTCAAGAGGGTTATCTGTAACGTTTTCCTGATAGAATCTTTGTACGCGCTCAATTTTTGCAAGGTTTTCAGGAACCCGGATGGTGAATTGTTTGATATAGTCTTCTTTTGCATAGTCTTTGTTGAGAACTGTTTTGAAGAGTTTTTTTAGATCTTCATATTTGGGGATGTATCCCGTGGGGGTTTCTATGACGTCTACTTCTTTGTGGACTCTTTGTTCCATCCACTTAATCCATATGTGTTTGTCTTGGGGACTATTTAGATATTTGCCGGTTTCGATGTCACGTAGGAAATAGTTAACGCCAAAGATGATGGGTTGTTTTTGGAGTTTGCGTCCAAAATTAAGGTTGTTTGCAACGTTTTTGCCCATGGGGATAGAGATGAAGTCTTGAATGCTCATCATGTTGATTTCAGGAACGCCTTCTTTACCGATGGTAGCAAAGGTTGTTTCGGTTTCCAGAGATGCGCCGTATGCGATGATGCCATGTTCCCAGTCAAAACTCTGCTGGACCGGTACATACGCTTTAGCGTCGCGTCCGCCATACATTATGCCGCCTAATTCGACGCCTGTGGGGTTGTTTAGTTCAGGGTCAACATTTTCAAGAGCGTTCAGGGCTACGGCATAGCGGGCGTTTTTGTGTGCTGCGGGGACTTCATTATCTGCGGCGTCTTTTTTACCTTCATACCATGTGCCTGTATAGTTTAGGCCGTCTTTGGGTAACTCTTCACCCATGCCAAGCCAGTAGGGTTTGCCGTCTTTGACAAGGATATTGCTAAACACGATTTCTCCGGGGTTTGTTAGGACTTTCCAGATTAGTGCATCGTCTTTGGCTTTTACGTCTTGTATGATGCCAAATATGCCTGATTCCACGTTAACTGCACGTGCGCTTGAGTTTACATCGCGTATATAGGCTATATCATCGCCTAGGATGGTTTCTCCAGGTAACATGGCGGTGGAGGTTTTGCCGCAGGCACTTGGAAAAGCACCTGCAAAATAGGTTTTACGTCCCTTGGGGCCAAATACGCCCATGAGCAGCATGTGCTCTGCTAGCCAGCCCTCATTGCTGGCTTTGCGAATGGCTAAGCGGAAAGCAAGTTTTTTAAAACCCACACTATTACCTGCATATTGAGTGTTAACACTGTAGATAGTTTCGTCCATATGATCAATATAGATGGCTTTTTTAGCATAATCCACACTGACCATATCACTGTTGAGCTCACCTGCCGAATGAACAACCTTGAGAAAATCTGTTTTATTTCCCGCCTTAACAAACTGTTCATACCCTGGCCTATAGAGCAACGATTCAGAATGAGCAACATACCACGAATCAGTACATTGCATACCAAGAATGGTAAAAATAGAGTCAGCTGGACCCAAAGATATGAAGCGAACAATCATTGTCCTACCAACCATGCTGTTACGCAACAGACCCCTGACCTCCATAAGCCCCTCCTGACGATCCATCTGATTGAGAGCCTTACTCAATGTGACTCCCTTAGCAACAAGATACTTGGTTGCTAAACGATCTCGCCCCTGATCTTGATCCCCATCAAAGTGCACTGTATGCCCTTCTGTATTCAAGATAGCTTTTTCTTCACCAGCCGTTATGGCCTGCTTGCGAACATGCTCTATGTCCTCAGCGCTGTCACTGCAAATAAAAATTTCTGCAGGATGACAAAGATCACTTTCTTTTGCAATGAACTCATGCACATTAGGATTATTTATAGCACTGAGTTTTTTAAAATCTGAGGGACTTAGTTTAGATTGTAGGGTTTCTAAATATGGATTCATAGACATAACCATTTACTTAAA
>JAISPR010000149.1 GCA_031274765.1 Nitrososphaerota archaeon
AACACCCAAAAAACACAACCCCACAAAAGAAAAATAACCCCAAAAACTAAAAACCTACACAAAACAACACCCCAACACCTACCTCAAAGAAATCACCCACAATTCAACACCAAACCCCCTCAACCTACAACACCTAGGCAAGCACAAATTAACCCGTAAAAAAACATTCACCTACAGCGAAAAATCCCCCAAAAACGACAAAACTACCTAAACTTCTAAACAAGATTCCAAAAGCAAACCGCGCCTATATTGACGAATGCGGCATAAAAAAAGACCCGGGTACACGAATACGAGTATGCTTTGCGAGGTAAACGAGTTGAAGACATTAAGCGGGGACGAAAATTTCACCGCTTAAATGTTATAGGGGGTTGTTTGGAGGTCGGGGGCGTCTATGTGTATGAGCACTTAACGACGGGGGAGACTGTCTAAAAACTAGAATTTTTTGTGTTTTTGGTGTAAACGGCCGGAGAGAAAGGGTTCGTTTCTTGTTTTCTGGGATTTGTGTTAGTTTTCGGACAATCTGGGGGTGTTTTTTGAGTGGTGGTTTGTGGCTCAGTTTTTGTTGTGGGTGCGTGGGGGTTGGTGGTGTTTTGGATACTGCGCGGTTTTATGGGTGTAGGTAGTTGTTTGTTTTGGTTGTTGGGTGGGTGTGTTTTTGGTTTTTTGTTGGTGTATTTTGTGGTTTTTAATCGGGTTGAGTGGTGGTGGGTGAATTTGAAGCGGGTGTTGTTTGATTTGGTTTCTAAGTGTGAGACTGTGCAAGAAGGGGTGTATACTCATTTTGAACAGTATAAATCTTAAACTATTCCACTATATTTGTCTGTGTTTGGGGGGGTGTGCTTGTTGGTTGGGTTGGTGCTTGGAGTTGGTTGTGGTTTTGTGTTGGCTGGGTGTTGGTTTGATTTTCTGTGTATTTTACAAAGAATTTCACCCACAAGATACTACCAAAAATTGTAAGAGGAGAGGATAGACAAGTTTGCGCAGTTTGGGTTTTTAGAGACACCGTTTTTAGAAAGTCACCTGTTGGCTGGTAAATTGTTGATTGATGATTTGTGCGGTACTCGAGAGTTTTCGAGTGGTTAACTATAGCTTATTATTTTGTGTCTCCTTTTGTTTGTGTTCCAAAAGACGTAATTGCCTGTCAAAGTCACTTTCGAACAAACGGTCTTGCATAATTCGATACTTTTCAAACTCGCAAAGTGCGTGTTCTTGCGCAACCTCTGCAGTTATACGACCTGCATTAGTTAATAGTTCGCGTTCGTCCGCCTGTAAAATTCGGTCAAGATACTTTGCCCAATCGTCCATAGTCATAGGGATGCATCTTTGTGCACGATTTTCAGCCAAATCAAGATATGCCGATACAATTGCTGCCAAGGAACGCATTTCCTCTTGGAATAGATAATTTTTTGCTACCGTAACATCGTAGCGCTGAATTTTTCCGTGTGGTGCATCATCCCATGTGGTCAAACCCATATGTGTCCTATCAGCATCAGCGCGATTGTAAATCACTTCTGCAGCAGTGTTACCGTGTACAGCGTAGTGCATTTTGTTTTGAACTTTGGCAAAAAAATCTCGCGTTGTTTTCGCATCTTTATCGTAATCAAGGGCGGTGGAGTATATGTCGGTTATTTTCTGGTAAAACCGTCGCTCGGAGAGGCGTATTTCGCGAATTTTTTCAAGTTGTTTATCAAAATAATCCTGAGTTAATACGGTTCCCCCGTTTTTCAAACGAGCTTCATCCATAACCCAGCCTTGAATAGTGTAATCTTTGATAATTTGGTTTGCCCACTTTCTAAACTGTACTGCTCGCTCATTATTGATCTTAAATCCTACGGAAATGATTGCTTGAAGATTGTAATGGTCAATTTCCCGTTGTACTTGTCGTGAGCCTTCGGTTTGAACTGTTAAATATTTTTTAATAGTTGCCTCTGATTCGAGTTCGTGGTCAGCAAAAATTTGTTTTAAGTGTATGTTGATGTTTGCAACGCTTACATCGTATAGTGTGGCCATCATTTTTTGTGTGAGCCAAATGTTTTCGTCTTGGTAACGGACTTCAAAGGTTTGTTCATTATTGCCCATTGTTGCAATGAATGTTAGATATTCTGCTGCGCTGGAGCGAATTGTTATGTTATTTTTTCTATCGTTAGTTGACGTCACAATTACCCTTCTACATTTACTGTCTGGTGTTTTCTTATTTTTGGATGTTTCTTTATTATACAGTCAATTTATCCATTTGTTATAAGTATTTTTTACTTCATATAGTTCTTATCTACACTCAAATTGACTATATTTTGCTGGTATTTCAAGAGGGGGTCTCTTTATGTGGCCATCAAATGGTTTTACCCCTGAAGTTTGTGGGGTCTTTTTCGGAAATTATTTCACCCTTTTGGATTATTTTACTAACCATTATTCAACCATCCAAAAACTTGGTTACAACCCCCCAACTAAAAAAGCATGTTCAAAATCAAAAACAGCAAAGAACTAAAATGGTGTCTAAAAAACACACAGAAAACAAAATAACTGCAAAGTGAGCCGCAAACCACTTAAAAATATCACTCCAAAGATTCCAACAACTCTACGCACAATACAAAGCACAAACCACACCCACAAATAAACCAAAGCACAAACCGACCCAAAAATAAACCAAACTAGACCTCATAAAACAAGCATATCAAAAAGACAAACTAAACACAGTATATCTCAAAAAAATAATCTACGCCGACAAAAATAACCTCTCACAAGGAAAAATACACAAGGTCCCACTACAATTGGGATACGCCCACCCCCACCCAACAAACAAAACGTCGCGAAATATGGAAAAAATGGGGTCGCTGCGTGAGACTTATCGTAAGGCTAAGGAAATAGCGCGGCATCTGCATGAATTAAAAAATAGTTACTTTATGCTTGAGTGAAGCCTGTTTTTATCAAGACTGTAATATGAGCAGGATAGCGAGGAAATTCCGCGTCTGGACGTTCGCGTGGAGCTTATGGATGAAGAACTTAAAAATAGCGGTGTTGCGGGCAGGGTCGCGGAGCTAAAGGCAGAGCGCCGAAATTTGTACTTCTGGGCGGTAAGCGTAAAAAAGAAATTGACCGCGAACTTGAACAAGCCGAGGCGAACCTTCACGTCGCGTACATTTTTTCAATTCAAAATATCACACTTCACTTGATGAGACTCCTTTTGAAATCAGATGTATTCGCAAAGAAATGGGTTTTAAACAGTTGGAGTTGGCTAAGAAAAACACTCGAATGTTAGAAATTGCAAAAGAGCTGACGCTATTGAAATAAAGTATCGTAACCAAAGAAATTCGCCGACAATCATCCCGACAAAGAGCTAATAGATAATTTATTGGAGCAAACAAGAGAGCCGTCTGCGTCTGTCCGTAAAAGCTTGCGGCAAATGCAAATTGAGCGAAAACTTGACGCAATCACGAACGGAAAGATTGGCTGATACCGCTAAACTCGCGTTTCGTTCAGGGGTATTATGCGCCAAACGCGCGATAGTGCTGAAATGCTCGGCAACTGCCCCGTAATGCCCAAGGGGCGGTTCTACACCGAGCCTCTGCGCTCACGCACAATCAACCGAAGGACAGAGTGTTAGTAAAACCGTCATTCCTTATCCTTTCAGCTTTAACGTCAATTACATTCGTAAGCAACCGTGCAAAATCAACCGCCTTTTTGAGGTTATAACCGGCTCCCTGTTTGAGCCTCAACAGCTTCACGCGCAACACCCGCAACACTGCCGCCACGTTTTGCAACTGCTTATTTTCATTAAAAATGTTCAGCTTTTCCTTTTTCGATATTGCCGTCGTGGTTGCCTCTGCAAGCTGATTAAGTGTTAATTCCAACGTGGATATATTATCGCGCAAAGCCTCTTTCTTCAAACCTTTCAAGTTTTATACTGTCTTGTCGTCAAACCCGCCCAAGTCTTTGAAATCTCATCAGTCAAAATAGCGTACTCGCCATCCTGTTTTACGCTTCTGTTTTCCCACTCGTCAGTTAAGTCCTTACGGACTTGAATAGCTTGCAAACGCTGATTTATCCATTCGCGCGAGTAACCTTTCCTCAAATATGTAGCCATGACGCGTTTAATCGTCAATTCTGGTCAGCTGTTTCCTCAATTCTGTCCTTGCCAACCGACGCGAACCACAGCTTAAACGGTTCAGCCTTAGGAACTGTTAGCCAATAACTTACTAAAACACACAATTTTCTAACTTCAAAATAAGCCGTTTTAACTCATTTATGGCTTTAACAACGCTATTCTTCCATATACTTTTGCAAATTATTGCTTAACTGTTCCTTAGGTGAAGGTATTGATTGAATTAAACGCAAAATCTGCTCGGTATCCGCAATATCGGTTTTATAATGCTTGCCATCGGCGGCTTGTATTTTCAGTTGGTTAGATTACTAACCAACTCACTGCTCTCATTAACTAGTTTATTTTTTAGCCATTTCCAATAATTGCGAACTTTTTTATAAAAAGAGTGATTTAACGCCCTATCTCGATGAGTTTCCGGGGCTGTTAATTTCGATAGCTTTGTTCTTACACTCCAATGGAAACTCGTTTCATAATATTTGTTTATGATGTTAAAGCGTGATTGTTGGTGTTTATTGTATTTTGGGTGTGTTGTTAGGGTTTAATTGCTGCGTTTATGCTTAAATCTCCCAGTGTTACCTCTTGACATTGGTTCCAGAACTATTGATTACAGTGTAACTATTTTAATACCGAATACAACTATCTGCATTGTTTACCAATCTTTTAACTCCCTCCAACCTCAAAAACTAAACCCCTCCCAAATAAATAAACACCAAATCTTTAAACCCCAAAACCAATCCGCTATTAGGAGCCCAAATGAGTGCCAGATCCACCCACAAAAAACCACCCCCTAAAAATTATTTTAGATTCTAATGCCCTATTTATTCCCCTAGAACTCAAAATCGATATCTTTGAAGCCCTAAAAACCCTACTCAACAGAAACACAACCCCTATACTACTCTCACCAATTAAACATGAACTAGAGTTATTAACCACTAAAGGCCCCCCAAAATTGAGACGACAAGCTGCTTTCGCCCTACACCTAGCCCAACACTGTCATCTAGTTACTGTTGAGGACCACGACAAAACAGTTGATGATATTATCTTACAGGTTGCCAAAAATTGGAATGCTCCCGTATTTACTAACGATAGACTACTGCGGCGGAGGCTAAGAGATATAAGTGTGCCAGTGATTTATTTGAGACAAAAAGCTCGTCTAGACATTGATGGGTTGGTATCGTAGATGTTCAAACTTATTACTCTTCAAGACACTATTCGCATTCCGCCCGAAACCTTTGGTAATCCCTTAGAAAAAGTAGGACGCGACCAAGTGAAACAAAAATATGAGGGCATTGTGGATGAGGAATTAGGTTATGTTATAGCCGTAACTGGCATAGCGGTAAGTCCAATTGGTAAAATCATACCGGGTGATGGTGCGACTTATCATAAAGTGAACTTTAGTCTTCTCACTTTCTATCCTATCATACAAGAAATTGTAGAAGGCGATGTGGTGGAAATTGCAGATTTTGGCGCATTTATCCGCATCGGCCCCGTTGATGCATTACTGCACGTATCTCAGCTTATGGATGACTACATAAGCTATGACGAAAAACAGGGTGTACTTTTGGGCAAGGAATCTAAACGCCGTCTCAGCTCTGGCGATCAAGTCCGCGTTAGAATCACTGCGGTCTCACTGGGCCGCGCTGGTAGCAGCGGCAAAATCGGTGTCACCGCTAGACAACCCTTTTTGGGCAAACTGGACTGGCTTGAGCTCGATCAGGCGAAATCCTCAGAGAAAAAGCCTGAAACCCCCAAGGAAAATGCTTAGGTGTTATAGATGAGTGAGAAAGCTTGCACTAATTGCCATTTTATGACCAAGGATAACGTGTGCCCTAAATGCCGCTCTACTAGTTTTAGCGAAGACTATAGCGGTCTTGTTGTAATGTTTGATCCTGACCATAGCGCCATTGCTAAAGCTATGAATATAAAAGAAAAAGGTCGATACGCTCTTAAAGTACGCTAACCGTTTCAGTTAGCTTCATAACCTGCACCGCTCTCTAATTGGCTGGTTGTCTATGTGTATAGCATATACTCTAACACCGCGGTTACGTGTTTTTTTAAAGGACCCGCTTGGGGTTCTAATTGAGGGTCCGCCGCATGAAACTATGACTAAATTTGCCGTTTTGCTTGGCGCTGAGCGGCCGGTGGATGTGATTTCTGTAGGTGATGTGGTCACTCAAAATCTGCACGCCTGGGGGGTTAACCCTTTGCTTAGTGTTATTGACAATGTTTCTCTACGTGATAATATTTTGCTACCCCAGCCACCTGTAGAAAAAACCCTATATGCGAAAAACCCCTCTGGTGGCATAACTCTACAGGCAATTTTAGCCATTAAAGCAGCTCTGAGATCTGGTCTACACACTCATATTGTTGTTGAGGGGGAAGAGGATTTACTTACTCTAATAGCTGTGTTATATGCGCCTCTAAATGCCTTTATCGTTTATGGACAACCTTATTGCGGTATTGTTGTTGTCAAAGCCACCTCTGAGAAAAAAGCACAGATAAAAGAGCTCCTAAATGAGATGAAAATTTCGAAAAGCTAAATAGGAAGAATACCGTTTGAACTTACGCCTTAAGTGAACATTAATGCAAATCAAAATAGAATCAACCAAGGAAAACCCGCTTCTAAAACGGAAAGAAGTAGGGTTCACCATCCTTTCTGGTCCCAAAGAAAAAACTCCCCAAAGAATAGCGGTCAAAAAAGCCATTGCCCTTGAAATGCAAATCGGCGTTGACGTTATCTATATTAAACAAATGCGTACCAAAACCGGCACAAGCATCACCCAAGGAATTGCCAATGTCTACCAATCCGTTACTCAAGCTAAACTGGTGGAGCCCGAGTACATCCAAAAACGTAACAACCCCAACGAAAAATCTACTGCTGAGGCGGCTTCCTAATGGCACCCAAAAAAGATAACGCTGTAGCCGCAAAATCTGGTGGAGCTGCAAAAAAACCTGAAGCGGGCAAGACTGAAAAGAAACAAAAAGCTGAGAAAGGCGTTAAGAATATGTACAAAGTCGAAGGCAACAAAGTATCTCGCGTTCGTCCCATCTGTGAACGGTGCGGTCCGGGATATTTTATGGCTGACCATCATGTTCGCTTCACTTGTGGACACTGCGGCTTTACACGGTACAAACAAAAATAAACAGTTAAATCTCCCAACTACATATTCTCTTTGACCACTATGCTCAGAGTTAATGTCACTGTCTCAAGTATCTCCGCAGAAAGATTCTGGGACATACGCAAACCAATACCTCCTATCCAAATAAACACCAATATCAATGTGGTGGGTATGGAGAAAAAACAAGATAATTCTCTAGAGGTCCCATTTGTCTTATCTATTGTTTATAATCCTTCCATTGCACAAATGAACATCAAAGGACACGCCTACGTTATTGGAGACCCCTCAGAGGTTGATAAAATTTTCAAAGATTACGAACAAAAAAAGCCGCCCGCCCAATTAATCATCCAATCCATATCCAATGTAGTTTTCGTTGAAACCGTAATCGTCTCTCGTACACTCAACATTCCCCCCCCAATTCCGCTTCCCCAAATCCCTGAATCAGGTGCAAAACCCCCCAGCCCCAAATTGGGTAACCGCGACTACAGTCGATAACCTCTTCTCTTTGGGTTATTTAAAGTTCGGTCGTAGTGTTAGTTTTCAGTGGAAATGCGATTTTATCTTGTACGGGTTTGTTAAAATTTAAATTCAGACTGCGCAAAACTCTGATAAAGTTCACCAAAGCCACTACATACAACAATAGATGAGGAAATATGTGTTATCTGTAGTGTTTAGTGTTGCTGTTTTTTGACTTTTTGCGCTGTTTGAATTTTAATATTATTTTTGTTTTGGTTAACGAATTTATATAATTGGAATACTCTTTTTAAGCTAAGCCGTTGTCCTTCTAAGTTACTACTCAGCAGGGCATATATGCTATTTTTTGCCCGTAAACCGCTATGTATGGTGGTTTTTTTGCAAAAATATTGTTGTGATGGAAGGAAAATAAGAACAAACATGGGGTTATTTTGTTGTAGAAATATTGTGTAGCGGGAACCTGCTGAATAGTAACTAATTTTCTGAGTTTTTCATGAGGATAATTTTTTTAGAGTTTTTAGTTTGAATACTTTTTCTGGTTTGGGAATTTTGTATTATTTAAAAAATATATGCGGCTTGAATTTTGGCAATTCAACCTGAGTGTTTAGTAGAAAAAAATTAAAACTCAGAAACATCTGCTTTAACAGAATTTCCAAGCGGCGTAACCGTGCGTTCCAAACCCCTCAATTTCATCTCCAAACATTGTTTCCTTTTATTTCGATTTTTCGAACCATATCACATCATTCAAAACTATCTGCGGATAATTTTATGTACTTTTCTATATAAACAACCTCAAAAACTAAACTTAACGCTACACAAACATCTTCAAATTGCATTTACTACATTTGCCTTGTGCACGGAATTATAACCCAAAACAACTTTACAAACAATCCCAAAAGCTTCTATTCTGCTCGTATAAGCCGGCATTCAAACCTGTTATTGTATGATGACTGCATGGGTTTAAAATGACTTTAAAAATCTATGCTAAACTAAAAATCCAACCTCTATTTTGAGATTGTCCTTAGAGTTTGCCAAAGATGTTCCATTACTTCCAAACCTTTTTTACGCGGTATGCCAAAAACGGCTAAACGCTTACTTGAAAAACTTCTCTCACGCATATCATATATGCCAATCCAGCCCTCAGTATGAACCCTTACACCATTCTGTTCGGACTTAAATGATACCTCAAAATACTTGGGAAAAGTCCAACCCAATCCGCTGGGAATTCCTATGCGTCCTTTTATGAACCCCTCTCTTTCAGCTTCTATTGTTATGTTCTCCTCTCTTATCCAATTCTGGATCACGTCTTTTATTTCCTCAAGTTGTCTTCCTGAAACAAAAACCTCTTGAATTGTCCTATTTTGAGCTTTTTGGTTTTGTTCCTTGGGTTTTGGCCGAATCATTCGATAGAAGAAATAAACAAAAACTATTGAGAAAATGAAGCCAAATACAGCTCGCACTGCCTGATATGTGTCTAAATAACCTGAAAAGTAAAAATACAGAAATATAAACAATAACAAAGTTGGAAACAGAACTGCTACAACCCAAAATCGACGCCACCAAACTTGCTTAGTCTTCAATGTACTATCCGGTTCTGGAAATTCTGTTAAGAACCGGGCGACGAGTTTTCCTTTTTCAGAGAGCGTATACTGTCTAGAATTCGTTTTTTCCAAAAGGCCGCCTAAAATCTTTAGATGATAATTAAGTGTTCCAGTGCGGCCAATCTGTAGAGTTTCCATGAGCTCGGTATAGCTTAGACTTTCTCTATCCGTTAAGATCAGGATAATTTCTCTTCTTGTTTTGTCCTTTAGGATCTTATTCAAGGATTCGATTTCCGAGCTCATGTGACGCTATATCACGGTGCTCGCATTTTAGGGTTTTTGACAAAAAAAATTGTCAAATAAAAAAATTAAGCTGTTGAATATTCAACCAATGTTCTCTCTGTATACGTGGTTATTATGCGTTCAACTCCAGATGAATTTGTGGTCATTGTTTGTGTTAGGTTAGTTTTAATTAAACGGCAGGTTCCCAGCTCCATGTATGAGGTACCATTAAATTGTGAACTCAAATTGTAGCTATTTGCAAAAATACTGTCGTCTGAGTGAAGATACAAAGTATTGCTGGTTATTTCGATTCGCATGGTTTGGAAGATGCCTGCCGGGACGGTTAACTCTTGAATTTCTGCAAATTTTAAAACGACCTCACCTGTCATCCTTAAACTTGCATTACCTATGTTTACGGGGATATTCCAGACATCGCCGACTTTAACCTTGGGTTGGGCCAAGTATGCTAAAATTGTTGGATTGCTGGTGTTGTAGAAAATAAGCGGTGCCCCTGGAGCTAAAAAATTGTTATAATAATTTGTTTTGTTGATGTTTAGTGTAATTGAAGGCAGTAGCGTAAGGCCAAAAAAGTTAGTGTTCATCGTACCGGTTTGGTTTATTGTGTAGTGCTCATTATCTGAGCTTAGAACATTCATAGTTATTGTTGAATTGTAGCCATCGTTATCTTCGGCAGGAGGTATAGTGGTAGATGTGGTGTCCATTTGATTTTTTGATATGTGCGTAGTTTCATAAACCATATGATCCCCCGTTGCATAGTTTAGGCTTAACTCCAAAGACGAATCGGTATTGTATGGAATCAAAAAAGCTCCTGCAATTATCCCTATGAGTACTGCTAACACTGCAAAGACGGTGTAGGCTGTTCGGTGGCGTTTTTTGTTGTTTTCTTGAATTTCCGGGGATACCAAAGATGAAAAAGAATTATTTTGCTGTTTGAACATTAAACCGATTTCCAATTGACTATTGAAATATGATAAAACTTTAAAAGGGTTTTTGACAAAATTTTTTGTCACTGCCCGAAAAACCAATTTATGGAAACATAGTTATCACTACAGAAACCGGTTGAATAGTTTGAATACAGATTTATACGAGCCGAACCGAAACTTTTTATGAGTCATTGATTGTAAAATTATTTTGAGTATAATTCCCTGCACAAAATAAATTGTGAATAAAATCTCACCTAAAAATATTTTTTCATATATTTAGCTAATGAGAATAAGGTAGAAAAAAAGATGTTACTCTCTGCTTGAGAGTATTTGTATATAATCTGCGGTGTCAGCACACATATCTGCGGCTTGTTCTATGAATTCAATAAGGTCATCAAAAATAACCATAACTCCGCAGTTCATGTTTATTCCATATTTGATAAAAAGACCCTTTGTTCTAAGATACTCAACATCTATTGCATGCTCAATTTCACCGACTTTTTCAGCTTCTTTTATTGCTTCATTGGGCGCTGAAGAAATCTTTTCAATACTACATCTCAACGTCTGAGCGGTCTCAACTAGTTTGGAAGTCATAAAGACAATTTTCTCTGTGAGTTCCTGAGGAATTTCTGTCTCCGAGAGCATTTCAAGACACCGTGCCGCATCTTTGGTGTGATCAGCTAAGGTGTCTAAACGCTTAACAAGATGTAGAAGGTCTTCACGATAATCAGAAACCAATGCAGCACCCTTGGAGAGCTCCATAAATGTGTTCGTACGAAGCTGATCCACTTCTTCTTCTGCTTTGTAGAGTGTCTCGATATATTTTTTTGCCTCTACAAAATTTTTTTCTGAAAAACATTTCGTTGCTTTCTGCAACAAAATTACCGTATCAAATGCTTTAATTATCTGTTCATGGGCTAATTCTAAACCTCGGGTTTTGCGTCGCTGCTCAAACCAATCGTAGCTCTTCTTCTCGGTCATATTTTCATCTCCAGATGATAACCATCTACTATCCGCTAGCAGATATAACCCTTCGCTTCGTGCTCTTTTAGAAGTGAAACCCTATTTCTGTAGTATTTTTATCTCTTAATCTGCAACAGGTCTTTTTTCTACGGTCTTCTTTTTGATTCCAAACAGGTTATGTATCCTGTTGAGTCTCTTTTTTGTTTGGTTACCTGTATGAACATTTTGCTCTTTGTCTGTTTGAATATATTTCTATTCTATAACTTGTATCTGGAACTTTTCGGTTTTACGCCATGCGGCTATTTACCGATCTTTTAGCTTTGAAGGCTTACGTACCATATGAGGATCGGTTGTATATAGCGTACTATGGCGTAATAATTCTTTGAAATATAGTTAAAAACCAAAAAGAAACAAACCAACCTCTAAACCTTCAAACTATGGCATAAACTGTACGTTCAGGTTATATACCCCGAAATCCAGCTAACTTGATAGTGTTGCCTTGGCAAGGGAAATTTTATCCGCTAAGGATTTCATAACTGTGTTAGTTACACAAACCTCTAAGCCAAGTTTTTCAATTCGCCTCTTTTCTTCTAAATCCTTCACATCAAGCACAAAAGCGTCAAGAAAATCCGCATAGAACCCCGCAACCCCATAGGCTGATACCTCTATCCCTTTACTCTTTAGCATCTTATCTGCGGGGCCCTTAAGGGGCATCCCAGACACAATGGGACTTACCGCAACTATTCGGGCCTTAGTTTGTTGCAGGGTCTCTTTTATACCCTTTACTGAGAGAATGGTGCCAATGCTCACAATAGGATTGCTGGGACATATAATTATTCGGTCTGCACATAGAAGGGCATCTAAAACCTGTGGAGCGGGTTTTGCGGATGCAGCACCCTCAAATTCTATACCTAAAATTTCGTCTCTGCATTGATTTTTAACAAAATATTCCTCAAAATGCATTCGCCCGCTATGTGTGTTTATATAGGTTTGAAAAGGGTCATTGCTCATGGGTAGAATTTTGGTTTTAAGTCCTAAACTGTGACTGATTTCACTGGTGACCTCTAAGAGTGTTGCTCCCTGTGATAGGCGATGTGTTCGATAGATATGTGTGGCTACATCTTTATCGCCGATATTGAACCATGTGCTGGTGGAACCGTATTTTTTGAGTGTATCTAAGCAGTGGGGAGTGTCATTTTTGATGCCCCAGCCTTTCTTTTCATCTACGATACCTGCTAAGGTGTAGGTGATTATGTCTATGTCAGGGGAAATGTGTAAGCCAAAAAGCTCGATATCATCGCCTGTGTTGATGATGACTGTTAGTTCTTCTTTTTTTATAAGCTTGCTTAAGCCTGTTAGGAATCGTGCTGCGCCTACTCCGCCTGCTAATGCAGTGATTTGCAGGGTATGTATCCTCCTGATTGGATCATGTGTGAACCAAGAGTTAATGGCTGCTAACGTTAAAACTGTTATGGGATCTCGCAAACCTTAGTTGCATGGTCATGTTGTTAACTAGTTTATGAGCGGCTCCTCAGTGCTATATTTTTAATGGCGATAACTATGTGAAGATAACAATAAAATGCATCATTGATGCGCAAAGGTAGTAAATGGGCCAACAACCAAACGGCACCCACGATGCAAATGCAACAACTACCAAAACCATTCCAAACAAAATACACAAACAAAGGCACACTACTTCAAACCAAACAACTAATAGTAAAAATATCCACAAATGGCAGTGCATACAAGACACCGCACGCGTCTTAGGATAGCCAAACACCGTCATAAAAGCTTTAAAAAAACAAAAACCACCAAACAAACCTAACCCTAAATACACAAACCTCACCAACCACTCACTGTACATCTGGAAATAGATGAAATGCGGCAGGTGTATTGCAAAACACCCCTGTTGTGACATGTCATAGAGTCTAACGGTGAATTGGTATGTTTTGGTGCGTAGTGTGAAGTGTTAAAAAAGTTTGGGCTTGGGTTGGTGGGTGTGTTTTTTGATGATGCTTTGCTTATTAAAGTTATGTCTGAGATATTTTATGCTGGTGAGTAATGCGCAACGCATTTGATGTAGCATTTGCCTTTTCGTGTGAGGTTGAAGTGTTGGTTCATGTCTATTTGTTTTTCTAAGTCTTGAATATTTGTTGTTTGGTGTTCAGACTGTGCAAAAGTCAAAACAACATCACTAAACACTACAGACAGCGTATAGCTCTCCACCTATTGCTGTATGTAGTGGTTTGATGAATTTTATCAGAGTTTTTGCGCAGTCTGAGTTATAAATTGTTGGAATTTAAAAATACCTGTGCATAACCAAAATTTCCTAGCAGTGACCGCCACACATCCTAATTTAGGTAGACGCCCTGCTAACATATTTATACAAAAGAAAAAAATAAAAGAAAACAATTATGCGGGAAACGTTTTTGCTCTTTATTCTTCGATTTCTTCGTCGTTATCTGTTGAGTTTTCTTCCTCAGCTATTTCTTCATCTACTTCTTCTTCGTCGTTATCTGTTGGGGCTTCTTCTTTTGGACTCTGTGCTTGCGGCTCCATAACTGTTATCGCAGGCGCTTTTGGCAGGTTTGCAGGGGCAGAGACAAGTTTAGATTTGCGGATACCGACATGGCGTAGAGGGGCAACAAGTTTAGCCTGATTGTAGATATCTGAGGCAATTTTGCCAAGCACCATTTCCTGCACAAATTGATCAAGAGTGAGTGCGGCGGCTTTGTCGCGGATAATTTTTTCCATCATATCGCGGATAATTTTTTCTTGCGAAGTTTTTATACGTGAAAGTGTCAAAGCAGAAACGGATACGCGGAGTTTAAAGCCGTCTTTGACAACAAGGTTGAACAACCCATCCACTTTGGTTGTTCTTCTACGAACCAAACTTCTAAGATAATCACGTGAGTATTCATGACCCTTAAAGAGCGTGCGTGCAGTTTTTCCGTCAATCTGATTTATCTGGAAAGCCATTTTCAAGTAATGATGAGAAAAGTCGCCCGTTATGTCATAGAGCGTTGCTTCTACAACTCTGCCCAGTAACATTTTTTCTTCTTGAGCTGGAATGCTGCCTAACTCGATGTTGCCAAAGAACGATGGCGCAACAACCATATACCACGTTTTCCCGCGCCATTTATCGCGAATATGCTTTGCCGATTTTGCTGACAAGCTAATTACTCCAAGTCGTTCCACAAGATTCTCAAGGCTGTATTAAAACTTTTAGCGTTGACCGATTATTTTTTCTCTGTCACCCATATACTTCCTCAACGCTTTTGGTATATTTATTGTTCCATCCTCGTTTTGATTGTTCTCAAGCAGCGCAACAATAGTCCGACCCGTAGCAACCGCAGTAGCATTTAACGTATAAACCGGTCCCAGCGGCGG
Source organism: Nitrososphaerota archaeon (assembly GCA_031274765.1). Taxonomy (GTDB): domain Archaea; phylum Thermoproteota; class Bathyarchaeia; order Bathyarchaeales; family Bathycorpusculaceae; genus Bathycorpusculum. The sequence goes on from JAISPR010000149.1 coordinate 14,813, forward strand.
TGAACCTTCTTTGAGCCTATACTTGATGCCCAAACGACGTGCCTGATAGTCTGTACAATTACTACAAGACACCACCTCACGATAATCCCCTGGCGCAGGCATCCAAGCCTCTATATCATACTTTTTAGACGCAACCGTACCAATATCACCTGTACAAACATTAACAACCCGATAAGCTAAACCTAACTTTTGAAGAATCCTTTCCGAATTCAAAAGCAACTCTTCATGAAGCCCAGAAGCATCCTCAGGTTTACAAAAAATAAACTGTTCAATCTTGTTAAACTGATGCGTACGGAAAATACCCCGGGTATCTCTACCATGTGCGCCTGCTTCTTTGCGAAAACAAGCACTAATCCCCGCCAACTTGATAGGCAACTCATCTATCTTTAAGGTCTCATTCATATACATAGCAGCCATGGGATGCTCAGAGGTAGCAATTAAGTACTGATCCTCACCTTCAACCTTATAGAGCACATCAGCAAAATCCGCCAACGAAGTTACCCCCTCATAAGCCTCACGACTCATAAGATAGGGCGGAACAATTGGAATATACCCCCCCTTAGTCAACTCATCAAGCGCAAAATTCATCAACGCCATATCAAGACGCGCAACATCCCCCTTCAAATAAAAAAAACGTGCACCCGCAACCTTACCCGCCCGCTCCATATCCACCTGACCAAGCGCCAACGCAAGATCAATATGATTTTTAACTGAAAAACCAAACTCTGGAACATCACCCCACATCTTAACAACAACATTATCCTCCGAAGCCCCCCCAAAAGGAACCGACGCATCAAGCAAATTAGGCAAACTATACAAATACCTACGCATCCGGACCTCCTGATCACAAACCACTGATTCAACAAGTCTAATCCGCTTATCAATATCCTGAGCCCGCACAAACTCCCCCTCAGCCTCCCCCCCAGCTTTTTTAAGCTTTGCAATCTCCACAGTAACCTGCTTTCGCTCATGACGCAACGCATTTAATTTAGTACTATTCTGACGCCACTCCTGATCAAGACTAACAAGTTCCTCAAACATCTGAAGCCACTCAGCACTACTACGCTTAGCAAGATTAGCCCTAACATAATCAGGTTTTTCACGAATAAGCTTGATGTCTAACATTAAAGCTCACTACATAAACTCTACCAACAACCAATATTAAATATTTAACCCCAAACCCCCACCCTAAACCAACAACAACAACCACAACCAACAAAAAACACACCAAAACCGTTTAATAACCAGCCCCTCAAAAGTACCTATACAACACAGAAGGCCAAACCATGTCCCTAAACCAAAACCTAGAAAAACTCTCCAATGCCTGCGGAGTCACCGGCAGAGAAAAACCTGTCCAAGACCTCTTAGCAGAAATGCTAAAACCCTACGCAGACGAAATCAAAACAGACCGCATGGAAAACATCATAGCCACCAAAAAAGGCAAACCCAACGCACCAAAAATAATGCTCGCCGCACACATGGACGAAGTAGGCTTAATGGTAAAAACCCTAACCAAAGACGGATTTATACAATTTAGCAAAATGGGCGGAATCGACGACCGCATCCTCCCCGCACAAAAAGTCCTCATCCACACCAAAACCACAACCTACCCTGGCACCATAGGCTCAAAACCCCCCCATATACAAAAAGAAGAAGAACGCAAAAAAATCATCACCCACGACGACCTCTTCATCGACATAGGCACCAAAAACAAAGAAGACACCACCAACTGGGGCGTAACAATAGGCGACCCCATAACCTTTGATGTAAAATACACCCCCCTTAGCAAAGACACCGCCATGGGAAAAGCCTTTGACAACCGCGCAGGATGCGCCGCCATGATCGAAACCATGAAACTCATCCAAGAAACCGACTGCAACATCTGCGCCGTTGGCACCGTACAAGAAGAAGTCGGCCTACGCGGCGCAGCAACCGCCGCATTTGGCATAGACCCCGACCTCGCCATAGCACTAGACGTAACCATAGCCGGCGACGTTCCAGGCGTACGCGAATTTGACACAACCGTCAAAATGGGCAAAGGCCCCACCCTAACCATAAGCGACTCTGGCCTAATCACCCACCCAAAAATTCTACGCTGGCTCCTTGACACCGCAAACACCGAAAACATCCCCATCCAACTCGAATCCGGACTGCTTGGCAGCACCGACGCCGCACGCATATCCATCACCCGACAAGGCATCCCAAGCGGAACCATATCCATCCCCACCCGCTACATCCACAGCCCAACCAGCATAATCAACCTAACCGACATTGAACTCTCCGCCAAACTCGCAGCCGCCGCCATCCAAAAAGCCACCACCTACTTCTAACCTACTATAGAAGACAAATAGAAAATTTGTTTTTATTCTAGCATGCCCCTATCTCTGAGGGTTAATTTATGAGTAAGGCCAAACGGTTCAATGAAAAATTCGAATTCCTAGAACACACCGCAGACACCTATATTCGAGCCCATGCAACCCGTATGGAGGAAGCCTACGAAAACGCGGCCCTTGCCCTATTTGAAACCATGACCGATAGCACCAAAATCACCCAAACCCAAGAAGCCACCCTTGAAGTAGAAGCCGAAGACCAATACGCCCTGCTCTACAACTGGCTCGAAGCACTGCTGATTAAATTTGACACCGAAGGTTTGCTCTTTAGCAAATTTCAAATAACCAACTGGAAAGAAACCCCTGAGAGCTTTAGCTTCACAGCAAAAATGTGGGGGGAACCATTTAATCCCAAAAAACATCCCCAAAAAGTCGGGGTGAAAGCAGTAACCTATCACTTGATGGCTGTTATCCGTGAACCGGAACGGGTGCTTTTAGAGTTTATCTTAGATATTTAGCCCATACCTAACGCTTTTAGGTCTGCGAGCATTTTGATAACCATGGGTTCGGGGGGCGAATCAAGTGACCGGGTGATGGAGACTATAAAGGGTATGTTTTTTTGTTTGTAGTAAGCGATAAGGGGTTCGGTTTGAGTCTTGTAGATGTGGAGACGGTTTTTAATAACCTCAATGTTGTCATCGGGGCGTTGGTATAGTTCACTGCTACATTTGTCACATTTGCCCTCGACTTTGGGTTTTAGGAACCTGATGTTGTAGACGGCGTTACAGTTTTTGCATATGCGACGTGATGAGAGGCGTTCGATGATGATTTCGTCAGGGACATCTAGTTGGAGGATGACATCGATTTTTGCTATGTGTTCTAAGGTTGTGGCCTGTTCGATGGTGCGTGGAAATCCGTCGAGTAGGAATCCTGTGTTGGGGGGGATTTGGTTGAGGCGGTTTTTTAGAACTTCTACAACTACGTTATCTGGAACTAGTGCGCCTTTTTCTACATAGTTTTTGACTTTTTTACCTAATTCTGAGTTTTGTTTTACGGATTCGCGGAAAATGTCGCCCATGGCGATGACGTCAACACCGAGTTGGTTTTGTAGGCGTGTGGAGTATGTACCTTTTCCTGCTCCTGGTGCACCAAATATGATGGCTTTCACTCTGTTAACTCTCTCCATTATGGTTCGTATATTTGGGTATCAATAATTAAGTTTTGTCGTTGTGCTGGTTTTTATTTGATGACCTTTTGTGTATGGTGGTTGTGGTCGTTGTAGTTTGCTTTGTGTTTTTTGGATTGTTTTGTGGGTTGAATTTGGCGGTATTTTGTGTTTTTCATTATTTGTTGTTAATTAACCTCGTAGCTGTTTTTTTGTGTTTTTTTGTTAGTAATTAAACTTTGATAATCAAAGATGTAGGGTATAATTTTATACCGAGACTTTTCGTTTTTATGTCATTGTTGGGTTATTTTATAGTTTTTTAGTTTTTGAAGGCATTATGTGTTAGGTGAGGATCTGTTGTGTATTGTGAGTTTTTCAATTTTTCTGTTATACCTTATTTTTGATGGACTTTTCGTGAAAATCAGGTTATTCTCAGTAGTATTTTACTAAAAATAATTGTTTTTTATAAGGGTGATTTTTTTTAAAGTTTTTTAGTTTGAGTACTTTTTTTGGTTTAGGTATTTTGTATTATTTAAAAATATGTGTGGTTTGAATTTTGGTAATTCGACCTGAGTATTTAGTGGAAAAAGATGAAAAACTCAGATGTATATGGCGTAATTATGGTGTGATAATTTTTTGAAATTTATGGTTAAAACTAAAAATGAAATGAAACAACTTCTAAACCTTCAAATTGTGGTGTGAATTGTAAAGTTTAGGTTCATAAAAAGAAGTAGATAAAATTATGTCACATTACAATGTTTTATTAACAACAAGAACAATTTGGCTATGCAAACCATACAAAGACTAAAGGGCGCCGCATAAAACCTGAATTCCCGAAAAAAATTTAACCTGCATATTTAACGCGATGAAAACGTCGTAAATGTGTGAAAACTGTCAGATAAACGTTGCATTAATGCTTGGGTTTTTCATATCTAAGTGTGGTACGTGTTTGGTTTAATTTGTGTGTTTGGGGTGTGTTTTTGTGGTTTTTTTGTTGGGGTTGTGTGTTTGTGTTTGTGTGGGTTGGGTTTGTTGTGTTGTTTTGGTGTGAGGTTTTGTTTTGTGTTTGTTTGTGTTGGTTGGTTGTGTTTTTGTTGGGGGTTGAATCCCTGCGTTACGGCTGAATAGTTACCTAAATTTTAAATTTACTGTTTTAAATTTTAAATGGGTATTCTAAATTAGGACACTGCCATACGTTATATACAGTTAAGCTACTTGTTTGTGCATGTTGACTGTTATAGTCGCACCAATGTGCTTTCCAAGCACTATAAAAATAGTTTCTAAATACACTAAACGCTGTAGGTGACTCTTTTACCTGATCTATCCACCACTAACCATGTTTGGAAACTGATTTAACAAACCATAAGCTTCACTATCGGGTTTACAAGTAAAGATTTCGGAAAGCCCCAACTTGTACATAATTTTAACACCTAACAGTACACACCTTTTAATTTAAAATAGCAAAAACAGAACCATAAACGAAAACAGAGTCACCATTTCACTGAACAACAATCAACCACAGAAAACAAAAGACAGCATAAACCTCCGCGTCAAGTCACTGCTCACCAATTCATAAATCATATGTGTCCAATCATGTCCAAAAATATCTTTAAAAAATAAATAAAATAAACGTATAATAAGCCCTTTGGGCAATAGTGTCCAATAGGCAGGGATTTCTGTGAAAACAACATTAATTATAAAACTAATAGAAGCACATTGCAACGGAAGCGAAGATGCTTTCAAAAAGGCAGTCAACGAGTTAGCATATGACGAAGAAAACAAAGGAAACATTGCATTATCCTCATCAGTCAAAGAAGCATACACTGCCAGTAAAAAACAAAACACAACCATGAAAACAAGCCCCATTTCAGAAATGACCTTCACAACACAGAGCACTATACTTACCCCAAAAGACAAAGACAGCACCATAGAACTCATCGAAATCCTATACCCCAAAGTTAAACTTTCAGACGTTGCATTACCTGAAAAAACAAAAGACGTTCTGTTACAAATTATTCAAGAGCAAAAAAAATCAAAAAACCTCCTATCCAAAGGAATCACCCCCACCAATAGACTTCTCTTATGTGGCCCTCCAGGATGCGGAAAAACACTAACAGCCAATGCAATAGCTGGGGAATTAGAAATTCCTGTTGCATACGTTAAATTAGACGGCTTAGTGTCCTCCTATTTAGGCCAAACCGGAGCTAACTTACGAAAAATATTCGAATTCGTCAAAAACAAAAACATCATGCTATTTCTAGACGAGTTTGATGCTATTGCAAAAAAACGAGATGACACAAACGACTTAGGCGAATTGAAGCGTATAGTAACAACCCTGCTGCAAAACATGGACGCAATGCCTGCTAACGTATTTCTCATAGCCGCAACAAATCATCATCACTTATTAGACCCCGCTATTTGGAGGCGATTTGACACTTCGATTCTCTTTGAAGCTCCAAATTCTGAACAAAGAGCACAGATTATTGAAAAATTTTTACAACAATCTCTCGCAGACTACTCTCTTGATGTCAAGAATTTAGTAAACCTGACTGAATCAATGAGTGGCTCACAAATATGCAGTTTTCTGCGTGCTCTAGCAAAGCAGTGTATTATGAATAGCACAAATAATACAATAGATATGGAATACATTGCGGATGTTTGGTTGAAATATACGACATTTTTCGTTAACGAAGACAGTGATGAATTTGCTAAAGTCTTATTTAAATTGCACCAAAATGGTGTATCTGTTAAGACGCTTGTAAAGATTACGGGTATACCTAGGTCAACATTAAATTATAAATTTAGAAAGGCGACAAAAAGCAAATGAGTAATAACAGAAAAGAACATTTTTGGATTCCTGATGAAGAAATCAACCGTGTAAACAAAATACCTGCTGCAATAACCGAACCAAGAAAACGCGATTTCTCTGAACATGGCAAAAAGCTCAAGGATTCGTTGCAAACCATTAAAAAAACAGTAGAAGAATCCAGCAATGATAATTCTCTTAGCACTGTTGATATACTTATATTTCAAGTAGAACTACCTGAAAAAGAAAAGGTTCAATACAAAACAGAACTGTTTGAGAATAATGGGTTAAGTATTAAGGCTGTTAAAAATGAACGTAATGCCATAGTTGCTACCACAAAAGGACAATTTCAATCGTTAGAACAGCGCGTAGATACTTACATGTCTGATGGTACAAATAAAACGTCTTTTGACTACGTTGAATGTTTTAAACCGGTTATTCGTCAAAACAGGTGGGTAAGCACTAAGTTCCCCAACAACATAACAAACATGTGAAACAAAAAGAAAACAAAACAAATTCCAAGAAACCGTCCAAGAATTCTCCAACCCCGGGCAAATAGCAAACATAACCCAAACAAACCAAGAAATAACCACAACCCAAGACTCCCCAAAGGAACAAAATTCACCTGCCCAAAATGCAACAAAGAATGCTCAGCCTATGACCACCGATGGAAAACCTTTTGCCACCTCGACTGGTGGCAATACAAAACAAACAAACCATAAA
>JAISPR010000014.1 GCA_031274765.1 Nitrososphaerota archaeon
TGTGGAAGCAGGCAAATTCGTCAAAATTGGTAAACACCCTCAAATGCCTAATGCCGACCAAAAAAACGATCTACATGGCATGTTGGTTCTGCCAGGACTAATAGATGGGCATGTACATCTTAGAGACGAAGGAAAAACATACAAAGAAGATTTCATCTCAGGCACATCAGCAGCTGCAGCAGGAGGCTTTACCACGGTGTTGGATATGCCAAATAATCTACCGTTAACCAACAGTGTTGAAGCAGTAAAAAACCGTCTAGAAATAGCAAAGAAGCGAACATTAGTCAATGTAGGCTTGTACTCAGAGTTCCCCGAAAACCTAACTGAGATCTCACAAATTGGCCGCGCAGGCATAATTGGGTTTAAGCTGTTTATGGGCAATCAAATTGGCGGTTTAAATATTGACGATGACCAAGCTTTAGAAGAGGGTTTCAGAGCCGCAGGGGAAGCTGGCTTAGTTGTTGCTGTTCATGCTGAAGATAAGAACCAAATCATATTTAATGAACAGCAATTCAAAAAGGCCAAACGCAACGGTGTAAAAGAGTTTCTTCTTGCCCATACGGAACAGGCAGAAGTGCAGGCTATGAAACGGGCACTTAAAAGTAGCGAAAACTCAAAGGTACATCTACATTTTTGCCATGTTACAAGTAAACAAGGAATAGAAACAATAAAAGAGTTAAAAAATACGGGAAAAAAAGTTACCTGTGAGGTTACTCCTAACCATTTAATGTTGACATCAGCAGACGCTACGCGTTGTGGTATGATGGCAATTATGGCGCCGCCGTTGCGTGATAAGCTTCATCAGGAAGCGTTGTTAGAGGGTGTAAGTCAGGGTGTTGTTGATGCCATTGGTTCGGATCATGCTCCTCATACCTTTGAAGAAAAGTCTGTAGATAGTGTTTGGGAAGTTAAAGTTGGTACACCGGGGCTTGAGACTACTCTTCCTTTGATGCTGTCGTTAGTTAAGAAGGACTTGTTGAGTTTTCAGCGGTTTGTTGAAGTGTTTGCAGAGAGGCCTGCAGAAATTTACGGTTTAACTAATAAGGGCAAGCTTGAATCGGGGAAAGATGCAGATCTAACAGTTATAGACTACAATCAACGCTGGACAATTGCAGCTTCAAAATTCAAGTCTAAAGCTAAATTTTCACTTTACAACAACTGGAAAGTAATCGGCAAACCCATAAAAACTTTCGTAAACGGCATCTTAGTCATGGATGAAAGCGAAATTGTTGCTAAACCAGGTAGTGGTAGAATTGTCCAAAAGAGACTAACACAAGAAAGCGCCTTCGGCGCGAATTAACTAGACCTACCAATTTGCATAATCATCATTATCCCCCTCAACATAAACCAAACCACCCCCATCATCAGGCCTAGTACTACAGTTGTAATTTTTGTTTATGCCAATGATGCCACATCGCAACAATCTGATGATCCCGCCGCCAAACCATCCAACGCACAACAAACCCCAAACCATGAACAACACACAAACAAAACCCCACAAACAACCTAACATCACACTTACTCAAACACGCAGACCACGCTTTTTTAAAAAACCGCCAAACTACAAGACGACGACCTATGCCCCACAAAAGACTCCCCATCCAAAGAAACACAAGAAAGATACGTAAGCAACGCATGCACCAAACAAGCAAACGTAACATGCCTATACCACCCAGCACAACTTTGCACCTCATAATGATCAAGACCGACTTCCAATTTAGTTTCCGCAAAACAACACTCAACACTCCATCGCATTCCCACCACCTCAACTAACTTTAAAACCCCAGTGTCTTTGGGTACAAAACAAACATGAGCCAACAACTCCCCATCAGATCGACTTTTACGCACAAACAACCAACATTTCCAACCCACCTCAACAGACACACCCAAATCTATGAACAACCAATCATACACCCTATCACACTTGGCACCATCTCCGCAGCTAGCTAAAAACCAGTTTTTCTCCTCCAGAGTTTTGACAAGTTCACTTACACAGAGTTTTTGGGTGCCCATTTGCAAATATTCTTTGCCTGACACACAAAGCACATAGTTTTTGTGCTGCGCCTCCAGCCAGAGTCGTAAAGTATCATAATCTCCATATACACAGTCTCCTGTGACCCAACGATAGGGCATGTTTGCTTCGGTGGCTTGTTGTATCATCTCAAAGGCCATTTCGGGTTTGGTTTGAAATTTCACCTCTGGGGGATGCCTGCTTTATCACAGCAGGCTTTGTCGTCGTACCAGTCTTTGGGTATGTATAGTCGGCGGTCTATGGGGTGTGGCCTTTTTTGGTGGCACAGGTTAGAAAGACGCCTATTTGGCAGTTTTCTATTTTGCCTGCGGTTCCGCTGTATTGGCGTTTTACGCCGCAGGAGCGTTTGCCTTTTTTAATAAAACCGGTTTCATCAACTACTAGTGCTGCGTCGGGGTCGCCTAGTTTTTCTTCTATGTAGGTTTGGAGGTGGGTTTTGAGTTTGTCTGCGTTGTATCGTCCTTGGTATATGAATTGTTGGAGGGCATATGGGGTGGTTTCGCCTAGGGTTTCTGCTATTGGTCAGTTGTTTTTGCGTTTTGTTTGGCTGAGTAGTCCTGTTAGGTATTTTTTTGCTGATGTTTGTCCTTGTTTGCTTTTGAAGGTGTTTTTTATTTGGGTTATTAGTTCTTCGAATGCTGTGTTTATTTCGTGATTTAATATCAACTGTGCGTCAACAACCTTGTGTGGATTACTACACAGTAAGGCATATACTGACTTAAAAACATTACA
>JAISPR010000030.1 GCA_031274765.1 Nitrososphaerota archaeon
AGTATGTAGATGCAGGAAAAACGTAATTAACAAGAGAGGATGGCCTAAGAGAGATTAAAATAGAGAACCCAACTAACAAAGTAGAGGCCGCTAAATACGAATCTTTGGAATCAAACAAACAAACCACAGGAGGGGTACAGAGTTGGTATGCAACAGAGCTGCAAAACGGTTTGCAGATACCCAATGGCGCAACTTTCACAAAATAATTGACCGAACTATACTCGCATGTAAAAACAGCAACTTTGAGGTAGGGAGCATTTGCAGACATCAACAAAACAATAAAATGCCCAAAACAGCAAACCCAAGTATTGATTACAACTTACCGATACACCTGCCACCTTATCGTCCAAACCGGCGACCCACGCAAAGAAATATCCGCACGCAGCAATAGTTTGCCATACAAACACACCGACAGGAACCATCAGACACTTAACCAACTTATGAAAACAACAAAGCCTGGTTGTCCACGGCAACGTCAAGCAATAAATAGCTTTTAGCAAAAACCACACCTCCACTGATGTTATCACCATGAAGAATTTACTATTTTCCAAAATGCCAGTTACGAACTCACGATGGATTAACCGTCACCAACAGCCATCAACGAAAAGGTCTAAAAGATGAGAAATCCTTGATTCATGGATAACACAGAACGTATCGCCAATCTGTTTCGTATATCAACAGAAAAAAATCGAAAATAGATCAGACAATAGTTGTTGAGACAAAAAATTATAGACCTTAGGCGCTATTAGTTACCGATTCTAAAATCAAATACACACCACCTAAAGAATTCAAAAAACATACACTTAAAACATAACTATCACAATAACTTCCAACAAAATACACGCTCCACCACTAACACTAATAACGCCCAAGGACTATAAAATCATTAAAAATCCGTGTAACAATGGTAAAAATGGGGCGCCTTGCCAGAAAAACGCTCACCACCCAAAAGCACCCAATTATTGAACGGCAAAAAAATAAAACTTCGTACCTCCAAGACTAGCTGATGCTTAACAAACAAAATACTAAAAACATCTCTGCGCCAACATAGAATTACGCTAATATTCAACAAACATAAAAAGTTATATCAACACCAAAAGATAACAGATTATCAACAGCCCCAACAATTAAGTCTAACGGGTTGAACAATATGACAAACACCTGGCAAGAACCCTACCACATAGTTATCGATGTTGAAAACAAAAAATGCCGCATGGTCAGCAAACTGGCATCGCTTGGATTTAAACACCTCAAAGTGGTGGATGTACGCAGCATCAAAGGAGGCTCAGTACGACACCTCATGGATTTAGGCGAAGAACACGCAAAAAAAATCCCCAAAGAACTCACTCCAAAAAGCTCCGCAGAAAACAAATCAACTGTATGGCTAGAAAGCATAGGCTGCGAAGTATGCAACACTATTCTCACACATAACGCTTTTTTGGTATCAGGCAAAAGCATGCCAGACAACATCATAACGTATAGCTTTATGGTACCCACCCATAACGCATTTAGAGCAATAATTAATGACCTTGAAAAAACAGGACATAAAGTAACAGTACGCAAAGTCGGTAAATTTAGACAACAGATTGATGTGCTAACAGAGAAGCAAGAAAAAATTTTTTGGATAGCGCTTAAAAGCGGTTTCTTTGATTATCCGCGCCAGATCGACATGACAGAACTCGCAAATAAATTAGACATTAGTACTGCAACTCTCTCAGAAATCATACGCCGGGGAACACGCCGACTACTTGAACACTACTTCAAACAAGAACTCGCCTATAACAGTTAAGCAATACCTCACATTAACACCCAAAAACATACCAGCCCCAAAAAATTTGCACCCAACCAACAACTGCACAAAAACAAACACGTGAAACCTAAATTCTCGAGTTTTTACCTATATTTTGCGTTCGCGTTAAAATGCTGTTAAACCGCAAAAACGTTTAAAAGGGCAAGACCTTATGCGGCAGGTATAAAAATTATACCTACACAAATTGTTTGTTCACAGTACTTTTCAGCCATCATGGCGTTTTATTGTTTTTTAACGCTTTTTACACTAAATACATATGGGGGGAAACTGTCTAAAAACTAGACTTTTTTGTGTTTTTGGTGTAAACGGGCGGAGAAAAAGGATTCTTTTTTTGTTTTTCTGGGATTTGTGTTAGTTTTCGGACAGTCTGGGGGGTATAAATTTTTCGGGAATTCAGGGTGAAAGCAAAGAAAAACAACCCTCGGTCTGCCACCAAGCGTGGAAACAGATGATAAAAAATCAAACCACAGCACTAAATACTGCGTGAACGCATTTTTTCATACGTTGTTGTATTTGGTTTTAGTGACTTTTATGAGGATGATGCAGTTGGATTTTTAAAATAATGTTTTGTACCCAGATTACAAGTGTATAAAACAAGGTTTGATGAGCGGATTAAGCCCTGTGCTGATAAATAAAGGAGCAAAAAATTAGCAGGTGAATACTCCTCTTTCATCAGCAACCTAACCCGCTCAACTGTGGCTATCTTCTGCATTCCGGATGATGACTAACTCGGTTTGGAAATATAAAGAAATGTTGTTACGTCATGTTACAACAGGTCAAAACAGGCATAAAATATTTGAATGTGGATCCACAGCAACACATTACAATGCAATGCAGTACTCTAAAGTCTCAGAAAAATTAACAAGCACACCCAAAAAAAGATACACATACATAAAAACATTCAACTAACCAGTTTACAAGAGGAAATAATTCAGAAATCAACAAACGAAAACCCATAACGAACACAAAATACACCAATTAAATCTAAACTTGCAATAAAAAACCGTATGTATTAGACTGCACAAAAACGCCAATAAAATTCACCAACCACATACAGCAGGCTAAAGACGATAACATCTGTATCGTTTATGATATTGTTCTTTTGACTTTGCGTAGTCTGATGTATTCAGTTCATGCAATTTATTAACATTTAAAAATCTAATTTTTAGAACTTTGTTTGTGTTGATTTTGTTCAACAAACATGTTGAATATGCTTCATGTGATGTGTTCTTAATATAACGCGATATTTCTCAGAACTAACCATATACAAAACTTTTATTTACCTTATAACGATTTTAGATATATAAGAGGGGCATAAATATGATTGAAACACGACGGTATCACACATTAATTCAGTTACATCGAATAGTTTATCTGTTTTTTGGTGTTGGTACGAGCGGTTTGGGTGCAATTTCTTATCTTATAACCAAAAATGTTTCCTCTCTTTATACCACCCTTATACCCCTTAGTTTATTACTTTTAATTGCTTATGGGTTCTATAATAGATATTCCATCAATATTTTTAAACGTAACATAACTGTTGCCTACAATGCTAGAACTGAACGAGAATTGGTTTATACATTAGCTTTCGGTTTGTATGGAATTGTTGTCGCAACTTTACTATATGTGTGTGCTTTTATTTTTTTGAAAGAACTGGGTTTATCCGAGGCAGTTACGACAGGCATTATTTTAGTGAATTTAGCGGTTTTTTGTGTTATCGGTTATTTTGGTTCAATTCAGTTACGTAAAAATATGAATTGGTTAATTCCAAACAAGACGATTTAAGAGTCATAGTTTGTTGCGATTACGGAGAAGCGTATTGGTTTGTAAATTGATGTAGTTTTTGTTTGATTTTGATTTTTTATGCAGGATACCTCGAAAACCTTTTAGCTGCCACACAACACAATACTACAACAGACCCATGCAATGCACAAACACAAATACACAGAAAAAACAACACATTATAAAAATTAACCCAAATAAAAGACGCACCAAACAAAAAGGCTTGATAAAACAGGAGGGTTCTATAATTGATGCACCTTTTCGATACACCACACCACCGTAATACACACGAAGAAAACAAACAAATAAAAACTAGCCAAACGTCCAATGTCATTAACTTACACTACAACGAGCAGTGTTTAAAGATAGACAATGTGAACAGAACAAAGCATTTTTAAGGGTCATTGATTAAGAAAAAATCAGTCTACGCCCTGTTTCATGAAACAAGACGAGCTACAAGCAACCTCCAAAAACTCCATTTCAGAAAACCCCGCAACATAGTTACACGGCTTTCAGCAGGCGATTTTTAGAAGATAGGTTTTCGGAGATCACCCATAGTTGGAATTGTGGTAAAAACTGGTTGATTGTATCTAAAGTTCAGGGGTTTTGGTTTGTTTGTTGGGTGTGGTTGGGTAGACCCGGCACATCTACACAGGCGAATTAAAAAAGGTTTTCGAAGATCTCCATAAATACAAAACCTATGTATAACACCATAGGAAATTAGGAAACTAAACACATACCGACATTTTATTACTCAACACCATACAAACTAATCTAAATAAGGACACTGTCGGATGATTGTTTGACCGAAAAACAAAATAGAACTAAACAACCTAATTGAATATTGAGGAAATTTGTTTGACTCTTGATGTTTAACAATTATAGTGGAAAAAATAAAATTTAAAAAATTTAAAGTACTGCTCATAGTACTGTTTATGACTTCTGTGCTGTTACCAGTTATGTATACAGCCGCAAATACAGTAACAAAAACACCCATAACAGTATGGAATATAGACGAGTTACAAACTGCATTAAGTGATGACTACACTAACATCCTAATCCCCTCTGACACTACCGTAGAAATTACCAGTGTAATTACTATTGAAAACGGCGTTACGTTAACAGTTCAAGGAATAATCAACAACAAAAATGTGATCCACAACTGGGGCACCATCGAAAACTGGGGCACCATTAACACAGATAACACATTTTACAACTACCCCGAAAGCACAATCAACAACATTTCAGGAGGAAAAATCAACAACAATTACGGCAGCACCATCCACAACGACGGCACAATCAACAACAACCCCGGCAGCACCATCCACAACGACGGCACAATCCACAACAACAAAGGCACACTCACCAATAACTTACATTCAGCAGTTTAACCTAAAATAGTCAAAAAATAAAGTACACCCAAAAAATATTCGAAAAATAAAAAAATATTATCGAAAATAATTCCACCTGATTTAGAACTTAATAACCATTTAAAAACTTTCAAACCAAACACTCAAACGCAACTATAACAAACTTGGGAATTTAAATTGCAAATCAACCCGAAATTTTTCATTCTTTTCTACTACGTGCTCAGTTTGAACTATCAAAAAACAACCCAATCATATTTTTTAAACCACCCACAAAACTTAAATCATAAAAAGCATTCAAACTAAAAAACTCCAAAAAAATTATACATAAAACAATTACTTCCAGTAAAACCCTACTACAAAAAAACGTTTTTTTCAAAAAGGTCCATCAAAAAGGGGTATAGTAGAAAAAATGAAAAACTCACAAAAACACACGGAGCACAAAAAAGACACAAAGTCACCTTTAAGGATCATATTAGGAGGAAGTAATCAAGGGGACTAACTTGCAACCTATAAAGGAAGACTTTTTAACCAGTCTAAAAAACCCTCGCGCACCTTTTGAGGGTCTTCAAATACGTGTACGTCATCCATGGTTTCTAATTGTCGCACCTGAGCGGCCTCTTCTTTGCGTACTCGTAACTTAAGATCTTTACCATTTGGCAGTTTTGTGTATATGAGACTTTCCTTATAGTCCACAGGCATAATCCACACAGGAACAAAAGCTTTGAGAGCCATAAGAGCCGCATTGGTTAGCAGGGTATCACTTATGCTGTTAACAATTTTCGCCACACTATTTGAAGAAGCAGGGAAAAGTAACAGAAACGCATATTTTCCACTCTGCACCATACCCGCTAAAAAGGGCGAATTAGCATTGGACTCAACAAAGACTTTGGGAAAACTATTTTTAAGATTCTCATCAAGTCGATAGAATTTAAGCATAGTGTCTCCAGCTTTGGAAACATAGACGTCTATGTCTACTTTGTCTGCCGATTGCTCTTTGAGTTCTTTCATGAGCTCAATTATTTCTTGGATTTTGTCGCCTGCTCCGGTTATGCCCCAGGCTACTTTGAGTTTTCTTGTTTGATTTTCATTCATAAACATCACGTTTCGCGTAGAGATCTATGTATTCAACAAAGCGTTTAGTAGTTTTTTTGAGCCCCCGCAGACCTTCTTCATCAAGCTTTACGCCCTCAAGACTGTCTTTGCTCCACAGATTTGCACCTAAATTCGCACCAAATGGACCACCGCCCACAGGAATCATACCATTAATTAGATAAAAAGTATGAATCTGCCACTGCGCCAGCTCTTGACCACCTGCACGATCACCACCCACTGTTATGCCCATGCCAATTTTGCCTTTAAAAAAATTTTTATCCCCCGCCACAAGGGAACGGGTGCGGTCCATCACAGTTTTAAGTTGAGCACTAACACCACCATTATAGACAGGGGTTGCAAAGATTAAACCTTTAGCAACTGCAAAAGAATCATAGAGGTCTTTTAGGTCATCTTGAAATACACAGGTTTTGCGGGTTAAGCAATAATTACAGTTAACACAGTACTTCATCGACTTGGCACGAACAGTCCAAAGCATGGTTTCTAATCCACGAACTTTTAAGATATCAAGCGTTTGTGTTAATATGTGTTCTGTAGCTTGGTTTCTTGGACTACCACTAACGCCAACAATTAACATAGTTACCAATAAATGTTAACTATTATCAGATTAAAGGTTTATTGTACATACAGGGATTGTCTTTTCAAAATGACTCCCCTTTAAGATATATTACGACTAACAACAATCACACACAAACAACCTTAAAAAATCAGGCCTTTCGCTATTTTAGGTGGGTGCATTCAGTTTCTTTTTTTGGGCTGTTTATGTTCTCCTTTATGTTTCATACACGGTTGTATTGCAGTGAAACTTATTGGTTCTGCCCATCTGCTTTGGCAGAGAACCGGGTGTGTGTTTTATTGGTGTGGTGTGTTACGAATTCGTTATAGAGTTGAAAGTTTATGCTCTTTTTAGAATGGTGTGATAAATTTTTTGTATTTGTTAATTAGTTATGCAGTATTTTTTTTTAAAAAAAGGTGTGTTGGAGTTGTATGCGGGTTTGGTTAGTGTGTTAGGATTTCGTGTTTTGAGGGTTTGTATGTTTTGTGTTTTTTTGCTTCGGCGGGGTAGATGATTTTGGCTTTGGGTGCGACGACGCGGAGTTTTTCGATATCATTATTTGTAGCATATAACGAATCATAATCTTTACGGCTTGTTAGGATGATACGACCCTCAGGAGTGTCTTTGAGATTAAACCGCCATTTACCACAGTCATCTTTGAATTGCTCAAACACCGGACCCCGAATAGGCCCAATTTCCTCAGCCAAAGGCGTACTTGTCGACTCAGCACATAGAAGCCTTGCAATCGGCGCATCAGTTTTAACCAAACTCATATCATTATCAAGGGCACTAAGGGTTTTAAAATCGGCACTTTCACCAATTATTTCGCCACTAGCATCTTTGAGATGATAGACATACATTTGATTATCATCGTCATAGAGAACCTCATAAACCATCCCCTCATGCAGCCGAGTCGAAGTATGGGTCAAAGATTCCGGCGCCCGGTCTTTTATAACATCCCTCTTAATTACCGGAGCCGCAACAACTGGAGCCGCAACAACAGCGGCAACCGGAACAACCCGTTCCACAACAGTTTTCTCCACCACCACAGGTTTAGTCTCCCAAGTCGATTCTCTATGCATACTGTGGATATGACTCTGAACATCACTTTGATTTAGAAAACCCTGACCACAAACCGAACATGTAAGCTCAAGATCAGGCATCAGAACCGCATCGATTTCATGAAGAACCCCATTGTCAGCCGCCACATCTTTTCTATCGGTAATGTTTACCCCATTGATTTTTGGATTTAAATGCAAATGCCATCTATGCGGGTCAACCTTAACTAACTGACCCTGCCGTGTTGTTAATGTATCAGTGCTCAAATGCCTAATCTCTTCAATAGAAAAGCTCTCAGAAATAATGTGATAATTCACAACCGCTCTTAGACGTGATTTATTAGCAAACAACTCATCAATTACACTTTGGGGAAGCGCTGCAAAAGCATCATCAACAGGTGCAAAAACTGTAAAGGGGCCAGTACCCTTTAGGGTTTCAACAAGCCCGGACTCTTTTACGGCCCTAGCAAATGTGTTTAAATTATAAACATCTCCTACAATTAATTCAGCTAAATCTGCCATTCAACATTCACCTCCTATAAATTCGACCCTTAGCAGGAATTTCCTGCGTTTGTCTGATTTCAATAAACAAGGAAAATTTAGTGTTTTGAAACTTTATGTGCTTCATCTTCTGCTTTGTGAGCAAAATTTCTTGCGGCGTTACTTGCTTTTTTTGCTTCTTCTTCAGTTTTCCTTTTTGCTTTATCTAAAATCGACGACAAACTGTCACCTCCTAAAAAGGGTTCCACACTGGTTTTAGATAAGAAAAGATTGTCAAACTAAAAGCTATGTGACTGTGTTGATTTTGTTACAGACCAAAAGATTCAAACAGCATATAGATTGAGCTCTTGTCAGTTTTTATCTGAATTTGATTGTGCAAAGTCAAAAAACAATACTGTTACGATACGATTAATATTTTACCATCATCTACATATTTGAACCAATTCCCACATCATCAGTGCAACAACAGAGCCAACTTACACATCTACAACACCTCACCTGTATCCGTTAACTCTCTCAAATCCCTTCAACTCCACCACACAACAATCGAATTCAAATCCGACAAATAAACCAAGCAACAAAGCAACCGCTCAGCATAAAAAAGACATTGACTCAATTATATAAATTCGTTAACCATAAAAAAAGAAAAGGATTGTTTGTGGTCTATTTCTTTCTGAGAATAAGCACGCCAATAACAACCACAACAAGAATAATAGCAATGACACCAACAGCTAAATAAGTCAACAAATCAGCAGTCGTCACAAAATCCACAGGCACATCAACAGTAGGCACAGGAGCCACAGGATCACTAGCATAGAAATACGTCGTATCATCCGAAGGATAATAACTATCAGACCCACCAAAACGCGCAGTCACTTGATAAGCACCAGCAATATCAGGCGTCCAAACAAACGCATAC
>JAISPR010000152.1 GCA_031274765.1 Nitrososphaerota archaeon
TTCAAACCTAAAAGTGAAACCTAAAAAAGTACAAAAACTAATCTCGATTTAAATCACCGCAATAGCGAAAAACTGCTCAAAAACTGCTTAGTTATAGGGAAATGTATGGTGCCGAGGGCAGGGTTTGAACTTTAGATTTATGGAGATATCGCTATCATATCCTCTTTTTCTTTTTTGTGCTCTGTTGGATTTATCTTTATAAGGTTGTTTTGCTATAATGTTTTCACTATATTCGAGTATGTGCACGAAAATTGATGAAAAATTATAGCCGTACTTTATCAGAACGGGAAACAACAGTGTTATCTAGCTTAAGCTATGCTGGCAAAACAATATTTACAACTGATGACCTCAAAGAATTTACAGACAACCCAAAAAACCTGCTCGATTGGTTAGTGCGTAAAAAATGGTTACTTAAGATAAAAAACGGTACATATCTAATAACGCCTTTAGATGCAGGGGAAAAGGGTGCAGCAAACTATACTTTGCATAGCTTTGTTATAGCATCTGTTCTTGTTGAGCCTTACTATATCGCCTACGGGAGCGCCCTCAACTATCACGGCCTTACAGACCAACCCCCGCCAACGGTTTATGTTGCAACCACAAAACATCGCAACTCTAAAACCATACTAAACACCAAATTCCGCTTCGTTACAATTTCACCCAACAAAATGTTTGGTACAGAAGAAACAACAGTTGAAAATAGAAAGATAAAAATCTCCTCCATAGAGAAAACCCTAATTGACTGTCTAGATCACCCTGAACATTGTGGGGGAATAGAAGAAATAGCTAAAGCGCTATTCTTTACCAAAAACGAAATTGATCAAACAAAACTGGTTGACTTTGCCCAAAAACTTGGTAACAAAACGGTCATAAAAAGGTTAGGTTATCTCTCAGAAATCATGGAGCTAGAAAAAACGTTTGATTTGCTCTCTCATTTTCCTCTCTCAGCAGGTTATTCTTTGCTTGATTGTTCTGTGAAAAAAAGAGGTCCTATAGTAGAAAGATGGAAACTGGTTATTAATGTGATAATTGACTCTTCAAAATGGTTAACATAACATGATGTCGCCTCAGGAATTAAGAAAAATAGCGCGAGAAAGGCAACTTGCTTTAGATCTGGTTGAGAAAGACTATGTACTTGGCTGGATACTTTATGGAATATATTTAAGCCCTCTTTCAAAATATTTGGCCTTCAAAGGGGGTACAGCTCTTTCAAAAGTGTATTTTCCATCAGACTGGCGACTCTCAGAAGACCTAGACTTTACAATCCTTGGAGAAAACAGCACAGATGACCTTGCCGCAATTTTAACAACTGATGTCCCAGCTATTATAGAAAAAAACAGTGGCATTTCTGTTGTTCTTAACAAACCTTTTTTTTAAATCCTGAATATCTTCAAAGCAGATTTCAGTATAAAGGACCAGTTAGTAAAAACACTGTAAAAATCGAAATAACAACAGAGAAATTTATAGGAGATATCACTGAGAACATAGTTCCAAATATGTTTGATTATCTTCCATATTCAGTAAACGTATATACTCTTGAGACTATTTTAGCCGAAAAATTGCGCGCTTTAATTGAGAGAGGCAAAATTAGAGATTATTATGATGTTTGGAGACTGTTAAAAACCCAAAAATATGATAAAGTAAATGTTAAAGATTTATTCTTAAGGAAATGTGAAGCTAAAGGCGTGGTGTTTGAGGGAATTGATCAATTGTTTCCTACAGGCATAGTAGACATTCTAACGCCTCACTTGGAAGTAGGACTTACTAGATTAAGTTCTGAACCATTACCGCCTTTAGAGGTACTGTTGGCAGAATTGAAAACATCTCTAGCACCGCTATTAATGTAACGTTAACATTAGAGAGTTATTGTTTTCTTTCCAGCAAGAATAAGTTCAATAACATTTTTTTAAACAACATGACTTTTACCTGCAATGTTGTTTATGTTTAACGGCTTTGGGACAAAAATATCAGTCTTCTTTGTTTAGGATTTTTTCATCTTCAAGGGTTAGTACGATGTCTCGTACGTAGACCTCTGCATTATACTCTGCCAAAAAACCCAACACCTGCCCCAAATCAGACTCTTTTACAATTATAACACTACGCACCAACCTTATGTATGCAATATCTTCAAGCAAACCCCGCCTATGATGACGATACTTCCCCCCATGACTACTAGTATCTTGACCATAGAATTTTTGCACAAACCTGTTAAGCACAGTCTTACCCTTATCAGACTTGATATTATTTTTGTAGACCCGAAAAGCCACCAATTTACCATACATCATAACCTCATATTCACCTCTCACTAATACATTAACCTTATACGCGTATTCAATACGCGCAATACTTATAAAGGTGCCGCCCTAACACATACAACAAACAAGCAGGCGAACAAAACACGAAAAACAAAAATCAACAAAACTCACAAATCTCATCGAACAACTAAAAACAAACAAATTTGAATACCAAGAAAAAACCCCAAAACCCACCGATTGGACCAACTATACTTAGCTCAAACAAATGAAATAAACGATATGCTTTTGCTCATACGCGACATCGTAGAGCAGGCCGCCGCCAACCTTGATCTACCCCAAACAGCCATCAAAGGACCCGGCCGACCCAAACACAACCCCACCGATGGAGCAAAGGGTCCTTATGGCCAATACTTCGGCCTCTCCAACCGCGTCACTCAAGGCTACATGATACTTTTTAAAGAAAAACTACGCTTAACGTGCCTGTTTAGCTACAAAACCATCGAGCGTGCCTACGGTGATGGGAAGTTAGGCAAATTTTGGA
>JAISPR010000004.1 GCA_031274765.1 Nitrososphaerota archaeon
AACCTACACCGACGCAAATGAATGTTCCATTGTTCTACGGGTTGAGTTTGGTGAAACTGTTTTCTTGTTCACCGGAGATGCCGGCACAGCCTCAGAACAGGTCCAGTTGGCAAGTGGATTTTCTCTAAGTGCAGATGTTCTTAAAGTAGGTCACCATGGTTCAAATACAAGCAGCACCCAAAAATACCTAGAGACGGTATTGCCCAGCTATGCTATAATCTCTTGTGGTGCAGGCAATAGTTATGGACACCCCCACAGCGAAACCTTGGACAGTTTAAATAAATTAGGTGCTGCAATTTATAGAACCGATGAGTATGGTACAATAAGCTTTACAACCGATGGGAAAGATATATCGGTATCTACCACAAAGCAGCCAACAGCTGACCCTACGTTGCCCCCCACTGAGCCTCCAAACGAAATACAATATATTGGTAACCGAAATACAAAGGTTTTTCATTTGCCTACCTGTCGTTCTTTGCCGCAAGAACAAAACCGAGTATATTTTAACTCAAGACAAGACGCTATAGATGCTGGATATACTTCGTGTAGTATCTGTAAACCATGACAGTTGTCTGCATAAAACGTGGTTTGCTATTTCAGGGACGTTTGCTGCCCTCCCCCATTTTTATGTTTTAATCCGGTCCATACAAAATATGCTGTCACCAAACTTTATCTGCGTGACAGAGAGGTTTGTGAAATTGGCGGTGTATGAGATATGTGCCATCGACCGTCACAATATCCAGAAAAGGTTACTACTACTTAGCAGGTAGTTTTTGTGTGAACATAGTGCACAAACGCCAAACAACACAACCGACACAATTCAACAAAACCCAAACAAACAAAAAACACATCATTTTTTACAACACAAAAAAATAACACATAAAACTTATCCAAACAAATAAAAACAAAAATAAAAAAACTTAAACACCACAACATACATTACAAAAGTACAATATCAAAACAAAACAAAACCCAAACATTACAAATCAAACAACAATAAAAAAGGTAAATATTCAGACATAATAAAAAGGATGGCGTACATATAAATCAGGAAGAGTATGGGGCAGTTATATTGAGAGAACTTGAAAAACTTGACAAGAAAAAGCTTACCGCGTTTATTGCAGAATATGCTAAAAATGATGCTAAATTTGCCAATGCATTAAATGTTCGATTTAACGAACCAGAATTTGATAAAGAGCTTGATAAAATCGAATCTAATATTGATAACGCTCTTGGCGACGTGTCCGATTACCACAATCATGACAGCTGGGGCCATGTGTATTTCAATGTCAACCATATGTAGCAGAGATTGAAGAGCGCACCAAACAAGGACACATAAGGCTATCATTTGCAGAAATAGAACTGCTATACCGCAAACTGCTTGAAAATTTTGAATATCAAGGCGAGTGCGAAATAAGTGATGAAGCAGAAAACTGCCTTGAAATAATGTCCACCATTGCCAACAACGCTGTTAACGAAGAAGATAAAAGATACATATTTGAGCGATGTATAGCCCTCACAGACATTGACGAGGGCAAGGATTATGGCGCAGATTATGAGCACGAACTGTTAAGAATCGCCACAAAATTCATCACGCCAGATAATCGCTTGGAATTAGAGAAAACATTATCAAAATTGGAGTCCCAAAAATGGGGCGCTGAAAAATTTAAGCTACTCCACCTCGACATCATAGACATGCCAGATGGCAAAGAAGCCGCGATAATTTTGTTGCTAAAAATGTGCAATTTACCAAAATCAGGGAAATAGCCTTTGACAAGGCAAGAACGCATAGAAATTTCATAGAATGCGAACACCTCTGTATTGACGCACTCTCAATACAGGAACAAATTTGCGTCATTTCGCCCTGGCTGTATAAATTATTTTCAGTATATGAAATGATGAAAAACGAGGTAAAAATGGCAGAAACGGCTGAAGCAATCCTGCTCAAAGGGGATTTAGAGTATTACGATAAATTAAAAACCTTACTTAAAAATCAGGGCGCGTGGGAGAACACATATACAAAGTTACTTCGCAACTGCGAAATGAAATTACCCTATTCACAGCACATACAAATTTTAGTGAAAGAAAAAGAATATGAATTATTATTAGAACAAGTAAAGAAACATCCAGAATATGTCTATCCATACGGAAAAATACTTACCAAAAAATACAAGTCAGATATATGTATCCTGTTTAGTGAGCAAATCCACAAAGAAGCTAGCTGCAAGTTGCAGGGAAACATATAAAACAGTCTGCTCACGCATTACCTGTTTTGCAGAAACAGATTACAAAACCGAAGCGGCTAAAATGAAAAATGATTTCAAGTTAGAATATAAACGTAAACCAGCATTCGGTTGATGAACTAAATAAAATTAGGTGGCTATAATGTATCTCTCTCGATCTGAAGTAGAACTGTTCTACAAACTATGGTGCACTCTAACTTGGACTATAAACCAGAAACATAAAATCGTACCCGCATTTAAAAAGCCCGTCTATGGTGAACATATTAACACAGAGCCAATTATTGCTATCCGTGAAAAATTATGGGAAAATCCGCAGTGGATAGACGAATTTTTGGACGAAAAAGGATCTAATGAATTAAACGAAAACGAACGCGAAATATTAAGAGATTGGCGTAAAAAATTTATAAAAGATAAATTTATAGTGGTAAAACATTTAGCAACATATTCTGTTTTTATGACATTTGATGACCCTGCGAAGCTTTATGGCGTATATGGCATAAGTAACCCCATTAGAGAAACAGCACCTAACGATGTACCGTTTATTGTTGAAACAATATTGCTGCCGTTTGAAGATAAAATTATTTATGACAGCTTACTTGTAACATATAAAATTTCTTTTGGCAAAAACGCAAGGGAGGACATAAATGACTCATATAAACAGATAAAAGAAAAAACCGGGATAATTGAAACCATAGGCATCCCACCCACCCCCATCAAACCCCAAACCGTCACAAAAAAACCAAAATCAACACCACCCAATACACCAGCTATTGACACTAAAGGCGCTAACGTACCAAAAGCAATGGCGACACGCTATGTAGAAATTGCAGAGCTAATTGAAAAAACCTGTGATGAAAAATTAAATGCAGAATACAAAGAAATATGTTTAAACGCACTTGTGAAACTGTGCCGCAAACGACCATCACCACTCATAACAGGCAGGGCGCAAACATGGGCTTGTGGAATTATTTACGCCATAGGCTCCAATAATTTCATCTTTGATAAATCACAACCCATGAACGTGACAGCAAGCGAAATTGCAGAATGGTTCAACTTGTCAAAAAGCACAGCAGGCAATAAAGCCGCTGAAGTAAACAAACTTTTAGGTTTATCATACTTCAATACAGAATTTCAGCTAAAAACCATTGCCGATAGAAACCCCACAATATGGTATCTAAAAGTTAACGGACTAGTCGTTGATATTCGCACTATGCCACGTGAAATACAAGAAGAAGCCTTACACAAAGGATTGATCCCATATATTTCAACAGATAAAAGAAATGAGCCTTAAGATAAAAATAACCCGGCAGACATTAAACGCCGCATTACCCTCAATCGTACTCCCTACGTCGATTATGCCATATTCATAATTGTTGATCATGCCAAGGTTGGTGATCAGATACTCATTGTTAATTCTGCCCGAGTTATCGATCGTGTCCTGGTTAGTGATAGTTTCATAGTTGTAGAGCACTCCATGGTTGTCAATCCAGCAATTTTCTATAGTGCCCTCGTTGTAGATTGTACTCAGGGTGAAGAAATCGCCCTGAACTGTCAATGTAACACCGCCGCCAATAAAAACGAATTCATGAAATACGAATACATGATGACTCAAAGGAATTATGATATCAGTTATACCGGGCGGGTTTAATGCCTCTATCAGTTCGCCATAAGTTGTTACTTCTCTTGTCACTACGGCGATATCCTCTGCTGCCACTGGAGCCATCAGAACCATACTGGACGATACCAGGAATAGTATAGATAAGCCATAAACAATGTCAATTTTCTAAGTCTGTTTTTTATTATTTTTCATCTTAAACCTCATTATCTAAGCATGCAAATATCCTTCTTTAGTTTTTCCATCAAGCAGGCTTTAAAGCACATAATGATTGGATCAAGTCACCTATAGATGCATCTGAATATCATCCAATAACATTCGTATGGAAATGACATCAACAGATGCTCACACATAGTATAGCAAAATAGTTTAATTATCATATATCTCGAAATAGGATACACCGCCTCTTGCAAAGTACCACACCATGCAACATTGACACCAAACAGTATTACCGGCCTTTTTTGTGCTAAATCGCTCTTTAGTAGGGGAGCTAAGGTGTATGCTTTCGCGGTTCTTCTTGCGCCGGCGGTGAAATTTTTTATGATGTTCAAACAATTGCTATGTTGTAGTTCGTAAATTTTATGTTTTAGGGTTATGGCGCATCTGAAATTGTGACTTTGTGTTTAAAATTGAAAATATTGTTTTTATTCACTTTTGCGAGTTAATTTGGAAAATAACGACTATAGCTTAGGTATATGTGTTTGGTTTTTTGTGCATTCAAACTTTAATTTAAAGCCGCCACATTAATTAAAACGTGATGCAAACTTTTTTTATTGAAGAAAATAGACAAATGTTTAATGTTTGTAATACATAATGCGATAAAAATTTATTTTTTGAAAACTGAAATTTACGATGTAACAAAATTTATTGCTTACCCGCCTGTTTTGTTGAAAAACAAAGGCTGGTTTTAGCGAAAATACATGGAGAAATAGGCGTTCTTGTTTGTAGGGTTTGCTATTTTTAGACAGGTTGGCAGGTTATTTGGTTTGTGTTATATTTGGTTTCTATTTTTTGTCTGAATAGGGTGTTATTTGTTGTTTTTATAAGGTTTTATTTGTTAAAGGATCGAGCTGTTGAGGACAATGTTTTTGAATATCAAATTTGTTTTGGGTTTATTAAATTGTTTCGAGGTATTCTTTTAGGGCGGTTGCGGTGTTGTATTTTTCTTCTTTTGAACCAAAAACAAAGGTTACACGATTGTTTTTAGCTTCCTTAGCTATTTGAGCGGTTGTATCTTTTTTGGTGTCAAGTTCCGCCCAGTATCGTTTTTTAAATTCCATCCATTTTGCGGGGTCATGGTTGTACCATTTTCTAAGTTCACTGCTGGGTGCTATGTCTTTGGGCCATTGATCGATTTTTGCTTGTATTTTTGTTAAACCTCTTGGCCAGAGACGTTCCACTAAAATTCGTTTACCATCGGCAGGGCTTGATTTTTCATAAGCTCGTTTGAGAAAAATTGTCATATGATCACACTTTTTATGTTTGTTAGAGAGTTTATAGTTATTTTTTTGAGATAAATAGGTTTAGATAATCGGCTGGCATGAGCAAAGAGGTCATCGTTAGTTGCTGTGTTAGTAGTCATGCAGTCAATTTCTAAAAGGATTATGTTTATGGTTAGTTTTTTGATTGATGTGGGATGGTGTGTGGGATGTGGTTTGGTGAGTGTTTGATTTGTGTTTTTGGTGGTGAGGTTGATTTGATGTATGGTAACTGCTCAGTTGTAGCGTATGTATTCAACTCTCAACAAAAACACACCTTTAACTGATTCAAAATTCATTAAATCTGAAGTTATAATTTTTTAACGTGCACAAATAAACGACAAGTTTTTCAAACCAGTCTCAATTTCTTTTGAGACATTAAATATTGACAAGAACTATTTGTTTATTGTTTAACTTTTTAACAAATAAACCCCCACCCATTGACACAAACACAATATTTAGCAACAACCAAGCATCTTTTTCAAAGACAACACCTCAAACAACAAA
>JAISPR010000028.1 GCA_031274765.1 Nitrososphaerota archaeon
ATATATAAGGTTGTCAATAAAGCCTTAGCTATTTTGAGCGAGTCATCAATTTTTCTTAACCAATATAAATTGATTTTGATTTTTCACCTGTTTTCAAAATCTTTAGTGCAATGGTCTACTATAGAAACGGCAACTATGGTAAAAAACTCTGATAGATCTACCCTAAGGTTTTCCAAATTCTACGTGACGGTATTTTCTCTACTTTAAATGAAGAAGTCTGCTCTTGTTTTAGTGATTAAGCTGCATAAATTGACTCTTGCTGAAATCTTTACGTATAAATTAGATAGTGAAGCTTATGGTTTACTAAATCAGTTTCCAAACATGGTTAAATGGTGGACAGATCAGGTAAAAGAGTCGCCGACAGCGTTTAGTGTATTTAGAAATCACTTCTACAGTGCTTGGAAAGAAAGCTGGAGTAACTATAACAGTCAACATGCACAAACAAGCAGCTTAACTGCATACAATATGCTAAGGTTCTCAAAAACGCAAACCCTCAAAGAACTAAAATACAGTTTTGCAGTTATCAGCCCCAGAATAGTGAAAATTGAAGATGAAAAACTTGTTTTCCCAACTAAACAATCCAAAAAAGCACATGTACAACTGGTTCCAAAAAACCCCACACAAAAAACTCTGTTAGAGCAAACACAAAATGGGTATTGGAAAAATGGCCAAATATTTTTAACCCCAAACTGGTGCACCATCCCACTCACCAGATACCTCGACCTAACCTCCGAAAAAGAAGATACCCTCATACAAAAAATCCTAAAATGAAAAAAGATTTGTTTACCCGCCAGTAATAATTATTAAATATGTGCAGCACCATTAAAAGTTGAATGACTATGACAACAGAAGCTGAGTTTAAGGAACTAAAGGATACTGTGGCCGTTCTTGTTAAGAAAATTGACAGTATGAGTGAACTGTTAGCGAAGCGGTTGATTGAGACTGTGGAGCCTTTGCCTGATGAAATTGAAGCTACTCAGCAATATCAAGAGGATAAGAAAAACAAAACAATAGAATTCATACCTTTGGAAAATCTTCAGAGGCCATAGTTTTTGCCTTCAAGCACAGTTATTGTTAGCAAAAGAGCAGAAAAACAATTTTTTAGTCTCCCAAAAGATGCTCAGGACAGGGTGTTTTGTGCTTTACGTATTTTGCAAAATGAAGGTCTTTATGGAAAACTTGATATACAAAAACTACAAGGGGCATCTAACTTTTTTCGAATTAGAGTTGGTACATATAGAATTCTTTTTGAGCTTTATACTGAAAACGCTATTAAAGTCTATGCAATATTGCCACGTAAAAACGCATACAAACTTTAGTTCACAGTAAAATTATATAGTTGAACTTTTTGTAGGCGTATATGCTGTTTTTTTTCATTTGTGATGGTGTTGAACTTTTAAGGGGTATATAGGTTACGTTCTTTTTAATTTCAGGCTGTATGGACTTTAGAGAAAAAATGAGTCTATTTCAAGATGCATTTGAACCCTTAGAGAACACGGCAGTATGGGATATAATCCTACAAGTAAGTAAACATGAAGGTGTACACTCTGTTTAAAAACCAAAATAACCCTATTTACTACTGGAGGCTACACAAATAAGCGCTAATTTGGAACAAAAAGACCCAACATCTGAAGAATGGACCTACAACTTGTGGACAGACAACCGTGACTGGTGTACCAAATGCAAAAACAAAAACAACAAACTCACATTTCACGACCAAACAAAAACCACCACCTGCACACAATGCAACCACACCCAAACATACGACGAAAAAGACTGGAAAATCCTCCAAGCCAAACGCTACGCAATCTACCAATACATGCCCGGAAAATACTTCTTTAACAACCAAACCACAGAGGAAATATTCTCCAAATACCTCCGCACACACAATCATAATGACTGGTCATCATGGGTCATACATGACTATGTACTCGCACGCATGAAAGATGACAAACCAGTTCAGGATAAACTACGCGATGCCTCTAAACTAATTGTTGAAAAGATGAATTATGACGCTAAACCTTGGCAGACATTATTTGAGAAAATGGATGCCCAAGACACAGAAATATTTCATCAAATACCCCAAATCATCTACGAATACGCCGAAAAACACATCCACACAGCAACAACAAAAGAAAACCTAACCGACACAATACGAGGCTACCTATCAAAACTATCAAGCCTATACTGCTACAACAGATGGAAAGGCGACCGAGTAGCCTGCTGGATAACAAGCGAAACCATAAAACTCTGCAACGCTGACAACTAGGGAATGTCTGTAAATAAATTCGACATTTTATTTTTTGTTCGAACAAACAGTATAATTCCACTCACCACACAAACCACCCCTCAAAACATTCATCAAACCAAACTCCTCACCAAACACCCCAACCCCCAACTCACACTCCACCTCACCCAAAACACACCCAACACAAAACCCCCACCCAAACATAATCACCCCAACCAAAACAACAACAACCACCACACCCACCAACAAACCCCCACCCAATCCCACCAATAAACAAAAACAACCAATACAAAATCTTATCCCACTTAAACATACCCAAAAGATAATACAACACCCAAATCTCCACACCAAACTCATTTGCCAACCCTTGAA
>JAISPR010000052.1 GCA_031274765.1 Nitrososphaerota archaeon
AAGTTGTGGCTTGGTGGTAGGTGGGTGCTTTCTGAGGTTCCTAAGTCGTCGAGGTTGCTTGCTGAGAAGTTAAAAGTTGAAATATCGATTACCTAAAACAGCGGGAGTTACGGGTTAATGGTAACAATAAAAGGATTATTTCAAACATTAGCCATAGTTAAAAATCCAAGCACCATTTGGTCCCTAAAAACAAACAAAAAACCCTCAAAAGTCACCTTTCCAAACGGCATAGTATTTCAAGTAACATGGCCAGAATTCAGATCACTCAGAGACAGCTACGAATTCATAAAAAAATGTCAAATACAACAAATAAACGACACAACATTCAAAATCACCACAAACAACTATCAACTAATTGGTTCACACCTATTATTGTGCATCTTAGCAGAAATGGAATCAGGAGCCTACGATTACGATTATCAAAATAAAATTGTACTTGACATCGGCGGCTTTCAAGGAGAATCAGCCGCATACTTCTGGTCAAAGGGCGCAAAAAAAATCGTAATTTATGAACCCGTACTTGAACACCACCAATACATCAACAAAAATATCCAATTAAACAAAATAAACGCCGAAGTTCACCCCGAAGGCATAGGCGACAAAGATGGCGAAAAAATCGTCACCTACGAGAGAACAGATTGGGGATTTGGCCTTGAAACACAAGAAGCACAAAACAGCATGAACATCAAAATCAAAGACATCACAAAAGTTATAGCCGAAAGCAACGCAGATATTGCAAAAATTGATTGCGAAGGCGCTGAAATATCACTAATCAATGTACCCACAGAAATCCTCAGAAAAATAGAATTCATGATGATCGAAATTCACACACCCCAAACCAGAAATAAACTAATTGAAAAATTCAAAAACGCAGGCTTTACAATAACTAAAGACAGCGGCGAAAACATCAACAGCACAATATCAATGATACATTTTAAAAAAATACCCGACCCACAATCAACCACCCTTTAAAAGCTCAGGCAAATCCCCAAACCGAACACGATCATAGGGCACCATATCTTTTTCAACTAACAACAAAGACTCCTTAATAGCATCATCCCATACTTAACCCAAAATCTTGACGAACCCTATGAGCAGTATAGGCCTCCAAATCTACAAACCCAGTCTCTTTACGCACCATATAATCACCCCAATATCGCCGCGTTAGAGCCCGCTTGGGACTTTTTATATTACAATGAAAAACATAAGGCTCATGCCAACGCAAATTATTAAACCAAGGAGGAAAACGATGCCCCCAAATACTATCCCCTGAAACCTGCTCATAATAGTTATCTTTTAGAGCCCAACGAAGCTCAGGACTCCAAGTAAAAAGCCGCCCCTCATAAGCACCAAAAGGCAAACTCCGAGACTGATGATTAAGATCACCTTCCAAATTAATACGAGGAATATCAATCACATAATAACGATCTGGATCAAGATGCTTTAATCTATCTACCCATTGCTGTATTGCCTGAGGACTCTTAGCGATAAGATCACTATCCCATTTAAAGAGCCACTTATAATTAGCACTTGATAACCCGACATGCAATGAAAGAGCAAATGCATTAGCGCCGCCCCAGTAAAATTTTATGTGCTTAATTTTTTGATTACTTACTGCTAAAGATTCAACGATTTTTGTTGTGTTGTCCTCAGCAGAACTATCCACAACAATAATTTCGTCTGCAACATCCTGAATGGATTGAATACAGGGTTTGATCCATCTTTCTTCATCTTTAACTGCTACAAGAAAAGTGACCCCCTCTTTGTGATATCTAGGTTTTTTTACCAAACCCAGCTTTGGAGCCCACGATGCAACCCGCTTGACACCTAAAACTACTTTGTCCCGTAACACTAATTCATCTCTCAAAATAACACCCCGCCAAAACGTCCACAAAACTCACTACTTGCCTACATGTTCTCAACTCAGCAAACCCGGACAGTATTGTTAACAACGATTCATCCGGCACCACAAAACATGCATTACCGCACATTTCCTCACCGCCACAACCATCAAAGACTATACAAACAAGTGTACCTTTAGACACTGCATTATTGACCACTGTTAGTGTAACCAAGGACTGCACATACAACCTCGCCAGCAGCAACAACAAAGAAACAAAAAATGCAACCCTATCAAAACAATGTAGCTTAGAATTAAATCCAACAACAATCGACATCCCAAACAGCCTCACAAAATATTGTGTTAAAACACACATCAATTAAACCGTTATATACTAAAACACACACATCGTCAAACACTGTAATATAGCAACAAAGCATGTATAGCAAAGAAGCGGTAATCACATATTTATTGCTTGTTATATAGACGGCCTCCGAAAATCTATATTTTTCCAAAGATCGTCTGCTGGAAACCGTGTAACTGTGTTGTTTAATTTTCTGAAATGGGGTTTTCGGAGGTTGCCTATAGCCAGCTGTAACGTTCCCAAAAATTATTTCCTCCTTTCGGTATTACATGACGATATAACCAACAAACCACTTAACAACTACCAGCCAACCTCAAACCCAACGCACAAACAAACATCACAAAAACTCCAACCACAAATAAAAAGACACCTACGCCAAAACCACACCAACCAACAAACCAGACTGTCCAAAAACTAACAAAGTCTTCAAAAACAGAAAAACCGATTTCTTCGTCCGTTTTTGACAAAACATGAAAAGTCCAGTTTTTAAACAGCGCCACGCTAAAATTCAAATCCACACACATTACAAGGCGCATAAAATTTTTTAACGTAAATAGTTTATGATGATTAACTCCACAAATAACACATTTAATGTATGTTCTTTTAGACATTCTTTACTCATGCATCACACCCTGTCATCACACACATTAACACAAAACAACACCTGAGCAGTCAAAATAATTTAACTAAAAACGTTAATGAAAAAATATGTTTAACACTTTGAGTTAAAATCCAAATCAGACACCATTTAAGACTAAATTCTCAAACCTAATTAAAAAGGGCATTATCCCGATTATATAAATTCGTTAACCATTAAAAAACTAAAAGACAACCACCATATAACTGAACACAGACTAAATGGACTATTCAAAAAATATATTCAACAACATTAATAAAAAACTAACCCACACACTATAACATTAGCATGATTGTTATCAGCTAAAAAGTTAGCAGATAAACCAACATAACATAGAGGGAGAAAATGAAACGCAACTTCCAAAGGGCCTGCGAACCACAACACATTGTTTATCCACTAAAACACATCAAAGCAAACCAACGACTCAAACACATTCACACCAAAAATTTCAGTAAAAAAACAAAAATTCTGCTAACAACCGGACTTATCAGCATTATCCTAATTTCTCTTTTTATCTTTCTACAAACACAAATACCACAAAACATCGACACATCAGCTACTACACCAAACACATCCGAATCCCCCTCAACACCATCTAGTGGCCCACAAAACAATACAAACCCCTCCGGATCCACAAATGCACTAACCAATGACCCCGAATCAGACAAGATAGTTAAAGAACCCGGTTTCTTAGAAACCCTCCAAACTGTGAATAAAACAACTTGGCAAGCCATAGCAAGCACCGCATGGAACTACTTCAAGCCAGACACAGGAGTTAATAGAGAAACTGGACTACCTTTTTCAGGTGTAGGGGCACCCGGATTCACAGATTGGGATTTAGGCACCTATATCCAAGCCGTTATTGACGCAGAAAAAATAGGCCTAATTAACCGCACTGAACCTTGGGGATTTAATGAGAGAATAAACAAAATTCTATACTGGCTAGAAACCCGTGACCTAAACAATGGAAGTAACCCCTATTGGTTCTACCGTACAGATACCGGAAAAGTTTCCAAAGATGAATCCAACAAAATGCCAGACGACTATATCGATATTGCAGACACGGGCCGATTATTTGTTGCATTAAATAATCTAAGAAAATATAGCGAATACACCACTCGAATAGAAAATATAACCCTGCACGGCCAAGATTACAATCGAACTAATTACATCAAATTAATTCCCACAATAAAACCATTGGTAGAGTCAGATTCAAGTACCTATGCATATTATATAGCAAGCGGCTTTGCGGCTTTTTGGCCAGAACTTAAGGCCTCGCCGGGAAAAGTATTAGACAACATATTTTCAGCAGAATACATTACAGTAAGCGGTAATGTTAGGTTACCCAAAGCAGCAATTTCATGTGAACCTCTACTTTGTGCATTTTTTGAAATAGAAAACAATGACCCCCGACTAACAACCTTGGTAAATTTGACATATTCTGCACATGAAGCACACTATAATATAACCAAAAAATTCCGCGCTTTTGGAGAAGGTCCGGGTTCGACGTCTTCGGGAATTGGATGGCAATGGGAATGGGTAATGTTAGCAGATGGGCGCGCATGGATTGTTCTAGACGACAAACAAAATGCAGTAACTGCTTCACCCATGGTTTACACGAAGATTGCCTACAGTTTTTTGGCTATTTATGATAACAACTTTACTAGGAGCCTGTGCCTCTTCATTGACCAGCCTACTCATGAACTTGCGGAGGGATTTGGTCATGGCTATGATGAAGATGGAAAAAGTCGTTATGGTGCAGGCTCACTTACAAATGGGTTAATCATAGGTGCCGCACGATACTATTTAGAGCAACATCTCTGAGACAGGGATTTAGAAGTAGAAGAGGTACTGAGGTATCTGCATAATCTATTATTGGCCTAAGCCGATAGTGGAGAATTTAAGGGTTTTGCTAAATATTTCGGGGTCATAAACGCGTCTTCCATCCACTAATATAGCTTGTTTCATATGGTTTTTAAAGAATTGAGGGGTTAATTTTTCAAATTCAGGCCACTGGGTCACAAGAATACAACAGTCCGCATCTCTAAGACAATCGACTACAGAGACAGCATAACAAACAGAGTTCTGGAAAATGCTTTTTGCTGTTTGAATCGCCACAGGATCATACGCAACAACATATGCACCCTCTGCTAACAATTGAGTAATAATAGGAATAGCTCGCGATTCCCTCATGTCATCAGTGTCAGGCTTAAATGCTAAACCTAAAACAGCGATTTGCTTATTTTTTAGTGTACCAAGCTGTTGTTTACAGAACTCTACTACTTTGCGCGGCTGTTGTTTGTTAACACGTTCCGTTGCATTCAAAAGCTCAGGCACATACCCAAACGCTTCTGAACAAGCAATCAAAGCTTGCACATCTTTGGGAAAACATGAACCCCCATAACCTAACCCCGCGTCTAAAAACTGCGACCCAATCCGCTTATCTAGCCCCATCGCCTCTGCCACAACTTTAACATCGGCACCAGGGATTTTTTCGCATATATTAGCAATGGTGTTTATGAAACTGATTTTGGTTGCAAGCATAGCATTGCTAGCATATTTGATAAGTTCAGCCGTTGAGAGAGATGTTTGAATTATAGGAGGTATGCAAGTTTTGTAGAACTCACGATAAAATGCCTCAAGTTGGTCTCCTGCATGCTTGTCATGTGAACCAATGACTACCCGATCAGCATTTAACGTATCATAGAAAGCAGAGCCTTGACGTAAAAACTCAGGGTTCATACATAACCCAAAGTCTACCCCACATTTTTTAGCGGATTCAGTCTCAAGAATCGGCAATACAACGTTTCGGGTTGTTCCAGGCACAACCGTACTTTTGATTATAATTATATGGTAACCACTTTTTTGTTTGAGCGCTCGACCCAGATTAACAGCAACCGATTCAATATATGTGAGATCTATGCTACCATCAGGTTTACTTGGGGTCCCCACAGTCACATAAGTAAAATCAGTTTCCGCCACTACCCTATCAATTTGATTAACCAAACCTCTTAGCGTTCCTCTTTGAATACACTCAGAAAGTTTTTCTCGCAACCCAGGCTCAAAAAAAGGAGAAAACCCAAGATTTATTTTGTCAATTTTTTGCGCATCAACATCGCAAGCAATAACACCATACCCTTGACTTGCCAAACCAACCGCAGTACATAAACCAACATAACCAACCCCAATAACAGAAACTCTTAACTGCATCTCAACAAGACTCCAATTAACACACCTAAAAGTTATGTGCTAAATATATATAATAGTTAACACCACACAAAACAAAAGGGAAACCCATGGTTCAAAAGGTAATCATTCCAGCAGCAGGTTTGGGAACCAGATTATTCCCAGCCACCAAAGAACAACCAAAAGAGATGTTACCAATATTCTCCAAGACCCCCCAGGGAGACATGATGGTTAAACCTGCAGTACAACTAGTCTTTGAACAACTACATGACGCCGGCCTTAGAGAATTCTGTTTTGTAGTCGGCAGAGACAAACGCAGTATAGAAGACCACTTTACCCCTGACACGGGCTGCATACGAATGCTTGAGGATTTGGGAAAAAACGGACAAGCATTAGACCTAGAAAGCTTTTACTCTAAACTTGATACTTCAACCATCATGTGGGTTAATCAGCCTGAACCCAAAGGCTTTGGGAACGCTGTTTTGATGGCACAACCATTTATCCAAAATGAAAGTTGCCTTGTTCACGCTGGCGACAGTTGCATCATATCTAAAAATATGGATTACGCAAAAAAACTACTCGCCAACTTCCAGCGATTAAATGCAGATGCCACATTTCTCGTGATGGAAATCAAAAACCCAAGGCAATACGGCATAGTTGAAGGAGAAGAAGTAGAATCGGGAATCATTAAAGTAAAAACGGTTGTTGAAAAACCTGAGAAACCTAAAACGAACTTGGCAATAATGGCCATGTATGCTTTCCACCCCGTTATCTTCAAAGCCCTAAAAGCCACAAAACCGGGAAAAAACGGCGAAATACAGTTAACAGATGCCATCCAAAAACTTGTTGAATGGAATTTGAAAGTGTACGCCATAAAATTAGATAACACCTATAGGCATTTAGATATTGGAAGCCCAGAAAGATACTGGGAAGCAATAGAGATATCATATAAACAATTCTGCGAGAAACAAACAACATGATAGATACCATTATTCGTAAAGATCTTGAAAATATAAAAAATACTGTAAAAGGCGACGTTTTCACAGACAAAAAAATCCTCATTACCGGCGGCGCCGGTTTTATAGGTAGCTGGATATGTGACCTAATGACTGAGTTCGGCGCGCAAATAATAGTTGTTGACGATTTATCAACAGGCAAAATAAAAAACATAGAACACCTCACCAAACAAGCGCACGTCAGATTTGTTCAAACCGATATCTGTACCTTTAAAAGCGACGAAAAATTTGATTACATCATTCATCTAGCAGGACATGCATCACCAGATGAGTACCAAACGCACCCAATCGAAACACTGCAAACCAGCGCTGTGGGTACGTTGGTCATGGCTGAGCTCGCCAGAAAAAATGATGCAACACTACTCTTTTCCTCAACTTCTGAAACCTATGGCGACACAGAAATAATTCCTACACCTGAAACTTATTGGGGAAACGTTAACCCAATTGGCCCACGGTCCTGTTACGATGAAGGAAAACGGTTTGCAGAAGCACTACTTATGGCTTATAGAAAACAGTATGGGTTAGATGTTAGAATTCCAAGAATTTTTAACTCGTACGGTCCACGGCTACGTGAGGACGGGTTATACGGTAGAGCCTTATCACGGTTCATTGCCCAAGCATTAGCAAAACAAAACATAACGGTCTATGGAGATGGAAAACAAACACGATCCTTCTGCTATATTGCAGATACAGTAACAGGACTCCTTCTACTAGCGACAAACTCTGAAGCTATAGGAGAAGTCGTGAATGTCGGCAATACCCAAGAAGTCACTATACTCGAGTTAGCACAAAAAATCAAAGAAATAACAAAAAGCGAATCGCCCATTACTTTTTATCCATTGCCTAAAGACGACCCAAAGCGGCGTTGTCCAGATACGACAAAACTAGAAAAAATTGTCTGCTGGAAACCCACAATTGAATTACAAGAAGGACTCCAAAAAACAATTAAATGGTTCACAAAATAACAGGCCAGACAAATTATACAAAACACCCCTTTTACGAGCGAATATAATCATTCAGATTGATTCATTGTATATACAACACTGCTTTCAGTTTCCTTAAGATAGAATGTTAGACTATTTACCGGTTGAGCAACAAAAAGGGGCAAAAGCGCGACTACGAACAGAAAGAAAAAGTTACTCACCATTAAAACGGAACTATACAAAACTGATGATTAATATTTGCACCACAGTTACTAATTAGCAGGCAAGCTGGATTCAAATATTTTTTGCTATTTTTTTCATAAATAAATAGACCACTCCAGTGAATCAAAACGGTTTCCACGCCAAATATCGCCCTCAGGCATTTTTCGCTCTAATTTAAAACCACATTTTTCATATAAGTAGATAGCATTTGCATTTTTGCATAAAACAGTTAGATAAATTTTATAAAACTGTTCTTTTTTAGCAAGTTCCAATAGAGTAACCAGCAAATGAGTTCCGATGCCCCTGCCTCGATTGTTATCACTCACACATATCCCTAGTTCACCAATACAGCTTTCGCTTAAGCGACGACTTTTGCGTTTAACAAATCCAAAACCAATAATATGCCCTTTCTCATCAGTAGAAACAACTGTCAAAAGAGCGGCAAATGGAAAAAATCGTATCAACAGTTGCTTGGAAAAATTAAAACTAGATGCCGCCAAAGCAAACTGTGCTAACAACCAATTAAACGTTATAGATTCAAACCCAATAAAGCCAGGATGAAAAAAACATTTGGAATTTTCAGATAATGAATCATACATACGATTAAGGGAATAAAGGTCAGTAACACGTAATTTGCGTATGGTGAAAAAAGCTATGCCTCCAAACGTTTTTTGAATGTTTAATCTTGCGTTTATAAACAGTTAGAACTATTATAAGTAATATAATCAAAATAACGACACTGCTTGAAATGATTGTACAAATGGAGTACAATGTTTGGGGTTCATAATATAGATGGATATCCATGGAACCTGTAGAGTTAATATGCCAAGCATTAAAGCCGTTAATATCTTTTGAATGTTCAGTTTTGGGTATTTTAACACCATTAACGAATGCGACCCAATCATCGGAATAAATTTGGTTAAAAACTATTGTAAAAGGGTTAGTTGCGTTAGTCTCCATATAATAGGATGTGGGGTCATGAAAAACGATATCTATAAACACTTCAGCATCGTCAGCGTATACAATAGGTTTTGCATAAAGATTGTCGAAAACTACAACACCTGTAAGATTCGCTACTTCGACTAAATCATTTTGTGAACGTAAGGATGTTAAAATCTCATCAATTTCATAAGTGGACGCAACATCGGTGTAAATTACAACATATTTTATACTACATAAACCCCAAGCTTCCGATACAGGTTCACCCGCCATCAACTGATCCAATAATAGTGTAGCATTAGGGGGAGAAACATATGGCAAATCATTAGTCCCTGTAAATATGCGTTCGGCTACGCCTTCGTATGGAAGAGAAAAATATTCACTACCAACAATTTGGGGATTAGCATAAAGCGGTATATATAGCACGAAATATTCATCTGATGCTGAAACAGCGTCTGGCCATTCAGTATAACCTGAAGGGATTTGATACAAATTTATTTTATGCGGAGGACCAACAATAGGAGTACCGGAAGTTGCACCCAACCAAAACGGAAGCCCGCCTCCAACAATAACCAACAAAATAAGTAATGAAGAACTTATACGCATTAATTGTTGCTTTTTATTTTTATGAATTTTTTTAGAAAAATCCAAGAGTGCCTGATTAGCATATCCCAAAAGTATAGCAATCCCGATACATGCAGGGATATAAAATACACATGGGAATTGGAAAACTGACCCAAAGGGCACATTATTAACGAGAAAAGTCATATGAACATAAGCTATAAAAGCGAAGAGAACGAAGAAATAGAGAGACGCCCAGAAGAATACTTTTTTTTCATGCGGTTTTAGTAATAAGGCCATTATAGCCACGATAAAAGGGACGAAAGATAGAAAAACGAGTTCTTTGGGGAAATAAGTTTCAAATTGATAATTCCAAGTGCTTCCCCAGAATCTAAGTAGGTTACTTGGGACCTCTAAATTTGAAAATTGGGCAACTATAGCCCCCATTAAATCATTATTATACACAGCAAACACACCCATTTTAGCATATGAAACAAAAAACCGCATCATAGTTAACAACCATATGCCCAAAGAGAACATAGTATAAAAAAGACCTTTCATAAGCAAGCTATGATTTCGCCAAGACATAAAGAGTACAAAAATAAGGGTAATTACCGGATAGATAACTATAAACGAGGGCTGAGCTAATGCAACAGATACGATCAACCCATTTGCCAACATATACCTAACATCAGACGTTTTCAGATATTTTGCGGTAATTAAAATGGAGAGAGGCAAAAGAGCATACCCCATCAAAAAGTAGATCCAACCAAAAATAAGCCAGTCAAATACAACAGCAGTTGTCATAAAAAATAGACCGGCCAAAAAAGCAGAGGAAAAATTTAGCTTAAGTGACATAGCAAGGGCAAATACCGCCATGCCTGAAAAAGCAATCAGGACAACTGACAAAATTTTTACTTCAGCGCCTCCAAAAAAACCAAGTGGGGAAAATAAAGCGTTTAACATAGAAAAATATGGAAAACCCCAACTACCAAAGCTATGGGCGCCAAATCCGCTATAGCGCCAAGAAAACTGTAACGATGAAAAATCGCTTATAGCCGCTTTTGAGGTGAGAGGCAAAAGCCAATCACCCTGAGCAACATCGCCTTTACTAAAAATAACAGCGAATAAAAAAAAGACTGCAATGCCCACATACAAAAAAAGCGCCAACAAATAACTGCTAAAACGATTAAAAAAAGAAACAAACATCACACATAAATCCCTAAATTATAATAAAGTTTTAACTTTGAAACAATTTCAACAATATTTTCTGTAGAAAGCTTTACACCGCTAGGCAAGTTCAGACCCTGACAAGAGAGTCTTTCAGCCACTGGATAAGCTACTGTTTCTTTGTATGGAGGCAAAACAGTAAGGGGATAAAAAAACGGCCGAGTGTCGATACCAGAATCGCATAACCCTTTAGCAACATATTCACGATTCAAAGGTCCATCAGAATTGACCAAAATAGAGTACATCCAATAAACGTTTTTGGCCCAAGACATTTCTGGAGGTAACTCCAACGCACTTCCCTGTAGCAGTTTGTTATATAATCTAGCAATCTGCCGCTTTTTTTCTATAAACAGATCTATTTTTGAAAGTTGGGCAAGTCCAATTGCAGCCTGAATATTGGTCATTCGATAATTAAATCCGATGACGTCATGCCAATATCTTTTGTTAGAAGACATTCCATGATCGCGTAAAACTCTGAGTTTTTCAGATAAATCTGGATCATCTGTGAGACACATACCCCCCTCACCAGTCGTGATTATTTTGTTACCATAAAACGAAAAACAATTAATTATACCAAAAGAACCAACTTTTTTACCTCTATATTCAGCTCCATGAGCTTCTGCACAGTCTTCTATGATGAACAGATTATGTTTTTTTGCTATTCTTAAAATAGGATCCATATCACAAGGGTGACCATACAAATGAACGGGCATAATTGCCCTGGTTTTGTCAGTGATTTTTTCTTCTATCTTTTCAGGATCAATACACCAATAATCAGGGTGAGAATCAACAAAAACAGGATGCGCTCCAACATATTTTACTACATTAGCGCTAGCTATAAAAGTCAGTGATGGAATTATCACCTCATCGCCAGGTTTTATGTCCAAAGCTTCAAGGGCCAAATGTAGTGCAGCTGTACCATTAGAGGTTGCTATTCCAAATTTTGCGTTGGAAAAGTGTGCAAATTGTTCTTCTAAATCGATAATAAAGCGGCCCTTAGAACTAATCCAACCACTTTTTAAAGCTTCAATGACATTGTTGAGCTCTTCTTGGTCGATATCAGGCTCAGCCACAGGTATTTTAAAGTTCATATGATCCCTTATGTTGACTAAACTGAACTACTACCTTTTTTGCAAGATTTAAGTGCTTTCATTGTATTTAGGAAAACCAAAATAAAAAAGGGCTTTTCGCTATTTTAGGTGGGTGCGCTTCACTATATCTTCTTTAAACGGTATGTTTCCATTATGTCTCATAAGACCTTAGGCACTATTAATTACCGATTCTAAAATCAAATACACACCACCTAAAGAATTCAAAAAACATGCACTTAAAACATAACTACTTATATTCGGCAGTTTGACCTAAAACAGCCAAAAATTAAATCATGCTCAAAAAAATATTCGAAAAAATAAGAAACCCATTGTAAAAATAACCAAAAACACGCAACAACTGGTAATATAAACAATTCAAAGTATTTTTTTCCCAAACTGCCGAACATGAGTA
>JAISPR010000112.1 GCA_031274765.1 Nitrososphaerota archaeon
AAATTTTCACACATAGAGAGATAAACTATTTTTTTCACAATTTTATTAAGTCAACGTTTCTTTCTGGAAAACAATTTTGCATCTCACCATTCCTTTCCACCCACTCACCACTCATAAAAATATTACACCATAAATCCCCCTAAACATAAACACACTCAAAAAAACAAACCACATAAAAAACCCACAACAACCCCCACCAAATAAAACAAACACACCCACCACACACATAAACAACACAAAACCAAACCACACACTACACACAAAACTTATGAAACGAACCTCCATTAAAGTGCAATGAAAAAATAATCCACAGACACATCAGTTTTCATACGAACACCCAAAACTCGCAACATTTTGTTGTTTATTACTGTTTTTTGTGCAGATGTGGGTTTGGTTGTTTGTTTAGGAGGAGCTTTTGTAAAATATTTGCGCTTTAGAATTAACCAGATGACATCAACAAAAACCCAACAAAACCCATTTGCCCCAAACGTTGATAAAACATTTACCAACCTTAAAAAAGACAGCGAAGCATTTTGCGTTACAACGGCGTTAAGTTAATACGTTAAAATATACATAAAACACACGATACCAATGGCTAAAACAAAAAATAAGCCACAAGAAACCGAACCAGCAAAAGTGACAAAGCTACCCTGCGGCTGCATCTATCAAGACAAAGGCTGGATGCTACTACGCATCAATGAGTGTGAACGACATCATCAACGAAGAACAACAAAACGACCCTACAAACCCAAAGCCGAATGCGTCAAACCATAAAACAAAAAAGAGCTATGCTTTGTAGATTTTAGGCTCCATTAAAACAAAATTGTTTCCGCCACTGTGATAGAGCAAATGAGCTTTTTTGAGCTCATATCCACCATCAATAAAAACACCCATATCCGCATAGGCTTCCACGATTTTACCCACAAAAAGCGTGTGATCACCAGTTATAAATTGTCCATCAAGTTCACATTCGAGATGGGCTATACATTCACGGATTGCAGGCGCTTTAACTTTTTTACCCGGCAAAGGGGTGAGGTTAGTTTTTTTGAATTTATCAAAACTTCTACCTGTCAATGAACCACATGCATACACGGCCTGCAAAATCTCCAAGGTCGGTATATTTACAATAAATTCACCCGATTCTTCGATGTTTGTGTGCGTGTGACGAGTAGGAGCAATACTGACTGCTAGAAGCGGAGGATTTGCTGAGGTCGGCATTACCCACGCAATAGTGATTATGTTGGGTTTGCCAGTACTACCAACACTTGAGACCAAAACAGTATGCATAGGATGCAGTAACCGTGTTACTAGAGATGTGTTTATTGGATTTTTTGCAGACATACAGAGTCATCAATATAGTGGAGTAGATGCTTAATTGCTTTTTGTTACATTTATACAATTTGTTATCTAAGCTCTACAAGTTACTCAAGGATAGTTTAGACTGATGCATAACAGAGTTTAACTCTTAACCACCCAGACAGCACATTGATTGCCTAAAAATTTCTCCAACACACCACTCAAAAACCCCATCAGAAAACAAACTAAACAACAAACAGTTAACTAAATATCCATGCTGTCAGTCTAACGATCACCAGCACGCCAAACACCCAAAAAATAACACACCAAACAAGAAGAAACAAACAAGAAGATAAAATGATGAAATACCACTTTGAGAGACATTGACAGTGGTTAGAATTAAAACGACAGGTGAAATCACCCACACAATCCAGTGGCATTAACTTAACACTACAACGAACAGTGCTTAAATACAGTACCTATGTGAGCATGGCCACATTTTTTCGATGAGCTTTGATTGAGAAAAGTTATTCTGTGCTGTCTTTTTCTGAGCAAGAAAGCTGTAAGGGATGTAAATTGACATAGCATTCAGGGCAGTATTAAGTTAATGACATTAGGTGTGGGCAGATTGAAAAACTGTCTGAAAACAGAATTTTGTGTTTTTGATATAAACGGGCAGAGAAAAAGGGCTTTTTTCTTGTTTTTCTGGAGTTTTTATTAGTTTTTGGACAGACTGAAGAGCTTATTTGTGGATATGGTTTGGATCCGAAGCTTTCTGGGAGATAGTTACGGAGTTGATTAACAGCAAATAATGGAAACACAAAGTGTCAACTATTTTACTATAGGCTGCCAAATTTTCCAACTTGACCGTCTTTTATGTCTAAATACAAACCAATAGAGAAAACAAAAAAGACAAACACCAATATACCAGCCATAGATAAAGTTACAATGCCAAACAAGAACATCAAAAAACTAATTGCACCACCCAT
This sequence comes from Nitrososphaerota archaeon, assembly GCA_031274765.1. Classification (GTDB taxonomy): domain Archaea; phylum Thermoproteota; class Bathyarchaeia; order Bathyarchaeales; family Bathycorpusculaceae; genus Bathycorpusculum. The sequence goes on from JAISPR010000112.1 coordinate 2,286, forward strand.
CTAGTAACTATAGACACAAACATTACCACCGCTTGATGTACACCATATATTCTTTCAAGCTTGGGCAAAAAATACCATGAAAAAACATCCCTAAATCGCAACGGCCCCGAAATATCAAAAATATCTGTAACAGCTATACCTTTTTTAACAGTCAGCATCAATTTTGGAGCTAGACCAATAACAACAATTGATGTCCTCAATATAAGACTAAATCCCAAACATATTGGTTCAAACCAATGATCACAAAAGCAACCATTAAAGAGCAAAAGGCCCCGCCAAAAATGTAAAACCCCTTGTTTTTGGTTTTATTAGCTTATATAGACACCACAACAACAAAAACATTAACACCCCGAGTAAAAAACCAAGTACATTCCAAGGAGCATCCATGGTATCTACCTTTATCAATGAATATACAAACTAATAAAAAACATTTAGCTTAAACAATGATATTTGTTACGTATTGAAAGGGTAAGATACAGAATTATTTTTTGAAATTTTTGAATATAGGGCTGTTTTTGATAGCGCAGTCAGATTTTGATTTGAGTTCTATTGAGTTATGTGGTTGAGTGTAGAGCTGTTTTGAGCAAGTTGAATGGATGTCTTGGGCGGATTTGCAAGGCGCTAAAATGGTGATACATTTTTGGTTGTTGACGGTTCAGACTTTTTGTTGTGTGACTTTTGGTTGCGGGTCAGTTGCTTCTTGAAAATCGGCGGGTGCTATAGTTGACTAGTTTATGTGCACTACATTAGGGTGTTATGATATATGGCGTATAGATTTCCAAGAAGCAGATCGTCTATCTTACAGACAAAAAGAACACACGATTAAGCATGTCTGCGAAATCTTTGACATCCCCAAAAGAACCTGCCACAACTGGACAAATCTAAAACAAAAACCGGCGTTCTAAAGCCAAAAAATACGACATACGCAAAAAAATTAACCTGCAAAAACTACAACAATACATAGAAGAACATCCCGGCGCATATCAAAGAGCTCACACAACAATTCAGCTGCAAAATCTCATCAGGCATAACACCTACACTACAACAAAAAAGTCTGTCTCGCTTAAACCTCCACAGTCCCCACAGAATATCACACAACCCATCAGAAATCTACAAAAAATCCCGGACATAATCATTGTGAACAATAACATTTATCACAGCTTCACGCAAAGCAACAGTATTTACCCGCTCGCTCAAACCGTTTTTTGAAGTTATTTTAACAAATCAAACTCAAAAGTCAAAAAGCAGCATCACTAAACGTTAGCGGTAGGTATCCTCTTTATCTGTTGTTGTAGGTGTGGGCTTGGTGAGGTTTATCAGTTTTTGTGCAGTTTGAAAACTCATAAGGTCAGTGCGCTAATAAGTCCTGTCTTGTTGCTAAAGTACCATATAGGGCTATGTGTAAGTATAGGGGTGAGTTTGGTTGGTTTGTTGAAGTTTTGTTGGTTTGTGTTTTGGGTTGTTTGATGGTTTATTGGAGGTTTTTTTGGTGCTTTCCATTAAAATTTGTGCTGAAAACCTAAACATATATAAGTGTAAGCTGAACAGTAGAGGTAGGTTTGCCGGCCATAGGGCACGGGTTCCACCTGATCCCATACCGAACTCAGAAGTTAAACTGTGCTCCGTTCCCAACTGTAGTGTGGTCTTAGGCCACGTGAACTTGGGAAAGCTGGCAGCCTTTCTATTCACTCAATTTTCTTGTAAATTTAGCATATCTTTATAACTTAGTGCGGATAGTTTTTGGAGAAGTGGTGCAATATAACGTGAGCTTTATTCCAGGAAGCGATTCCATATCTCAAGTGCTTAGTTTAGTAATGTTTGTTTTTTTCGCAGGCTTCATATTCTACGGTCAAAAACTTCAAATGCACATAATGATCCGTGAAGTCGAGAATTCACTACATAAACTCCGAATCACAAAAGATGAAGGAAGAAAAATCGCCATTGACACATTAAATGAAATCGGCAAACCAACCAGCGACCCCTCAGCAAGGGTTGACCGTTACTTAGACTACTTCACCATTGGACCCCAAGGCATGGACCCTCAAGGCATAGTCTACAAACTCGACCACATATTAGATGTACGAGATGACCGACTAAAAGAAGAAGTCAGACTCTTAGCCCCTCAAGTAATAAACGATGAAGTTCAAATAAATAACCTCGAAAACACACTTGAAGCTGCTATGGCACTAAACTATATCTACAAAGTCGTTCGACATTACTACATCCAAGGCAGAAAAACAATGAGCCTCTATGTAATTATGCAACTCCAAATGATCCTACCCATGGTTATGAAAGAAGCCGAAGCATACTCAAGCGCACTCAAAGCATTCTCATATGGCCAACCCATTGGAGACAGTGTTGGACCCCTTGTTGTCTCTAAACTCATGCATGGATACGAAATCCGCAAAGTACCCAAAGACTGTGTAGTTGCATCCGTTCCACTCGAAGGACGTACAGCCCTACTACTCAAAGCAGAAGGCCCCGGCGGGAACGTTGGTAAACCAGGTGATGCCATCGAAGCAGTCATTGAAGAACAACAGGGTAAACTTGCATGCCTCATCATGATTGATGCGGGACTCAAACTCGAAGGCGAAATGGTCGGTGAAATTTCCGAAGGTATCGGTTCAGCCATAGGTGGACCAGGCGTAGATGCATTCAAAATAGAAGAAAAAATAACTAAATACAAAATCCGCAACTATGCCATCATCGTCAAAGAAGACATCGGCGACGCAGTATCACCTATGCGCAAAGAAATCAATGATGCAGTTGACAAAGTTATCGACCGCGTCAAAGACATCATAAAAGAACGCACAAAAGAAGGCGACACTGTTTTAATCGTTGGTGTTGGTAATTCCATCGGAATAGGACAATGAGGAAACACACATGACAAGTCAAACTCAAACCAAAACTACAAGCAATAAAGTCGCAAGTTATCTAATGCTCATAGTACTCGTCGTAATGGCACTATCGATAGTGGCCCTATTCTTGGCCTTTGACACCTTTCTTTTTGGCGGTGAAGACAATCAATTAGCCGCCCTTATATTAGCAGGCTTGGGTATAATCGCCTTGATCACAGCAGTGTTTCTACTCTATCAGTCAAGAAAACAAGCCGCAGAAATAAAAATCGAGGCCCCAAAAGTCATGACGACCATCGAGTGTCAAAATAAAGGATGTGGCAACAAAACTATGCGGGAATTCCAACGCGGAGACTATGTCTTTAAAGACTTTGATACCGCCTGTCCCAAATGTGGAGGCAGGCAAATAATAACAGCCGCCTACAAAGAAATCAAAGAAAAAGAAAAAACCTATGCCATATAAGGTTAGGTTAAAACTTCACACCCATCTTCTTTTATTAACAACGTATGTTCAGCTTGTGCAACCGGTTTTTTGCTTGCTTCGACAAATATGGGATAGGCCATAATTGATTTTGTGGCGAGCAATTCTTTGAGTGCTTTGGTATGGTCTTCTTTTGGAAGAAGGTTAATTATCCAGCGTTCTGCAAAGGGGAGTGTGTGAAAATTTGTTTCGAGATATTTGGCTAGTTTTTTGGCGGGTTCGGTTTTTAGGGATTTTGCTTTGAGAAAGCGATAAATTGTGTGTTGGGAGTAGTCGTCTACTCGAGCAATAGCGTCGGGCAGGGTTACGAAGGGTTCAATTGCGTAAATTTCTCCGGTTTGGATTTTGTGAGGGTTGTATCCAGATGTGCTTGGGATGGAGGTGCCGGCGTGGATGAGGTATCTTCCAACGCTGTGTCCAGTTAGGTTACTGATGGGTTTGAAGCCTCGGTTTTTGATGGTGGTTTCGGCTAAACTACCGATTTTGTCCAGAGTCATGCCACCATGGATGTTATTGATGATGGTTTTGAGAGCTATTTCTGCGGTAGCGGCCATGCTTCGGCCTTCAGGGCTAAAAGCGGCAGTGAAGGCTGTGTCTGTTACGTAGCCATCAATTTGCACGCCTATGTCTATTTTAACTGTTGAGCCTTGAGGTATGGTTGCTGTTTCTCCGGGGGGTGCGGTGTAGTGTGCTGCAACTTCGTTTATGCTTACATTAACAGGAAAAGCGGGTTTTCCGCCTTTGTTACGGATGAGTTCTTCAGCTTTTTCGCAGATGTCTATTAGAGGCATGTTTTCTTTGATGTGGGTTTTCATTTCTTGGCGTGTTTCTTGCAGAATGTGTCCGGAGAGCCGGAATTTTTCGAGTTCTTCTTTATCGTAGGGCATGGCGATTCACTGTGTATGAATTTGGTAGCAGTTGATGCTTAAATGCATAACCGCGTTGGTTAAGGTTTGTGCTAAAGTTGATGCTACTTGGAGGTGTTTGTAATAGTTGTTGGGGTTATTTGGGTTTGTTCGGGTTGGTCATCAAGTTTTTGTATCAGTAATGTTTTGTTAAAAATTTTGCATATACCCTTGATTTGTTGCTTGTTTACAGACATATTGCATGGTGACAACTCAGAGGGTTTACAAAATAAAATGCCCAGAAACCAAGAGCGTAACACCACATCACATCAATAAACCAAACATAAAAATAAACATCCACCAAATTTACAGCCATACACATTTATCGTCAAAACTAAAATCAGAACACCCAGCAAATCACCAAACAAACAACAGCGCAATAAAAATCAACCAAGAATATACAAAAAACTAAAACCTCACAAACAAAACCGCCACATACAACCAAACAACCAACAATAAAAATCAACCCCCACCAGACTGTCCAAAAACTAACAAAACTCTAGAAAAACAAGAAAAAAACTATTTTTCTCCGTCAGTTTCCGCCAAAACACGAAAAATTCTAGTTTTTAGACAGATTCCCACAACAAACAAACTACACCTACACACCCTACACCCAACAAAAACAAAACCCAAACTCAAATCAAACTACCCTAACTGAATACTCCACAACCACCAACTAATATTTCTAAACTCAGGCGCATAAAGAACAGCAGTATATGAATCATTAAACCACGCCACATAACCTGAAGCAACATTTAACCGCGTATACAAAGTCATATTGGCAGGCACCATATCACTAAAAACCACATAATCAGTCACAGTAACTAATTTTTCTAAAGGCTTATTATCAGATGGATAAAAATCAAACTCGGAAATAACATAACCATCCGCAAGGAGCCTTTGCTTAACCTCCAACAACGCCTCCTTATTAGTAACATGACTATTAACCTCACCAAAAACAAAACCGCCCACAAGCACAATCAAAAACGCAAACAATACCACTAGCCCAATTTTCTTCATCTAACCACAACAATCACTTGGTTTACCCCCGTTTAAGGTTTACCTTTTAACATTTCTACAAACACCCTCAACCATCAACTATAAACACCATGTATCTCCACCACCTACCAAAGTTTCTTAATATACATCGCCACAATCCATTTAACCCACAAAACAAACCTTTGATCATATGTCAAACAGTCAAGCGCCCCCCCAGAAACCTAAAAACTCAACAAAACAAATTATAAAACTCACACTTCAAATAATTGCAATAATCGCCATAATAGCAGCACTACTATGGTACATCGGAACAACTGTCCCCGACAGCTACAAACCTGATGAACCAACAATCATCAAAGGCATAGATTTCCTTCTCACCACCATCCGCACAATGAACATCGGCTATTTCCTTTTGGCATTTTTAATGTACTTTGGAATTAACATATTCTTCACAGTACGACTAAGACGAGTCCTATCCAAAGACGGCGTAAAAACATCATTTGGAAAAACCCTCTTAGCCCAATACGCAGGCATGCTAACAAGCGACTTCACCCCAGGACGCTCAGGATACATCCTAACACCTATCTACCTCCGAGATCAAAATGTACCCACCACAAAAAGCCTCTCAGGCATCCTTGGCATCCAAACCATTGAATTTCTAGCAAAAGTTGCAGGCGGCATAGGCGCAATAGCGTGCCTAATGTACATGGTACCCATGGCCACATGGAGTGAAGTCTTTAACCACCAAGAAATCTTAGGAGTAAACATAGGCATAGTATTGGCCGGCTTAGGCATAGGAGTAATGTTTCTGGGTGCAATTGTGCTGGCATTATTCACATGGTCAAAGAAAGCCGTAACAGTGTTTACCCGCATTGCAACCTGGCGATTCTTAAAAAGATTCACAGGGGGATTAATAGGAAAACTTGAGGAATACAAAGAAAGCGCACATAGCACCCAAAGAGCCATACCTGAAATAGTTGCCTTAACACTTATTTGCTGGGTCCTCAAAGGATTAGAATGGTACTTTTTAGGGTTAGCGCTGGGAATCACAAATATACCGCTCATAGTTTATTTCTTAATTCATCCCTTAGTGACTGCTTTGGCGTTTATTCCAATTCTTCCTGCCGGAATTGGTGTACAAGAATTTGGAATCATAGGCATACTTGGCTTACTAGGAGTTCCTCTTGCCACCGCAGGTGTCTTTGCTATAATTGCACGCTTATTGCTAATACTCCAAGACCTCATAGGGGTACCACAAATCGTCAAATCCACTAGTCTGATATTCTCGCACAAAAAAACCCAAGAACCGCCCATTACGTCACATGAAGTATCATAGCAATGGTTTGTTAACAAAATGTATTCAGTTGTTCTATATTGGTGAGACTGGTTTTCATTCGCTCAAACGTATCCAACCCCGGTTTATTCCACATACCAATCAGACATTACAGTCTCATAAAGGATAGTCCTTTTTCATTGCGCAAAGTACTCATGAACTTAGCTACATCACCAACTCACGCAACACACACTCTACTTTACCCATAAACCTACACATTTCCTCAGACCGATACAATCGATCAAGCGCTCGTATTTTAGGCAATTCAATGTTTCCCAACACACAACGATAACACAACTCAGATCATCCATTATCCCCTTCCTGATGCGTTGTTAAGTGGTTCACAACCAGTCAAGTAACAGTCAATGTCATTAACTTAACACTACAACGAACAGGCAATAAGAAATTTCTTTTACTATGGGACCGATAAGCAGCACCCTCAAACCATTGTTTGAGAGGTATAGTTTGGCATCTACTGGGCTGTATTCTTTTTTGAGATGTGGTTGATAAATATTTTTGATTGGCAGGTTTTTTTGTCTGGGTGGCCGTAGTATTGTCGGGTGATTCTGATGGAGGGGTTTTCTTTTTTATAGAGTAGCTTTCGTTTACTGATGCAAATCTTTTGGGGTTGGTTATTTGGTTGTTGATTTGGTGGTGTGTTTGGGTTGGGGTTGGGTCATATTTTTTGAGTGTATGGAGAATTGTTGCATGTCTTGGTTTGTGTTTGGCCTAAGAAGTGTAGGGCGTTGGGTTTTATGGGTTTGGGGTTAGTCCGCTTAGTATGGCTTGTTGGTATGTTTGGAAGTATTTTGTTTGGGGGGTTCTTGGAAGCAGTTGGTTTGGTTTATGTATTGTTTTGGGTGTTGTTGATGTTTGTTTGTTTAGTTTTTCATGTGATAATTTATTTAGCATTTGTATATATTGTATGTGTTATATCTGTTAACATTTAATGGCATATGTAAATTTTTACAGGTTATACTATAGTTTTGATACTTGTAAGCTGTTCGTTGTAGTGTTAAATTAATGACTTGAGTTATTTGTTGTTATTTGATTTTGTTTGTTATCATTTTTTGGTGTTAGGGGTTAACCTTTATTTTGTTGTCAACAGCGGGTTTGTAGTTACCATTCATACCAAAAATACTGGAGCCATCTTGAGCATTCCCAGACGGAGGCTTATTATTGTCCCGAATATGAAAACAAACTGAAAACATAGTAGGTAAAATTGTGAATTCTGGCGCAGATAAATTATCGGCTATGCAACCTTTTTCATTTTTTCTATACCTCGCCCAAGTTTCAATTTGGCCAGAACGGAAAAAGTACCCGCAATAGAGGATTATGAGGTCTTGACCCACCCTCAAGCAAACTTTCCGGTTTAATACTTGGAGGTATTTGACAATCATTGTAAATGATGAATTTATTGGCGTAAATTTTTATGTGAATTGGATTACCAGTGTGGTAGTCCTTGTGAACAACGGCGTTTAAAACAGCCCCCCGTAACACATCACGTGAAATAGGATATCATCAATCCGTTGAATACCTGCATAACGGATTAACCCCTGAAGTACTTTATATAAATTGCATCCATCACACGATCAACAATACCAATCAGTGAATCAAAAATTTCATCTTGATACAAAAGATCAGCATCATTTTCAAAATAATCAATTTTAACATGAGAACCAAAACACCACTGCTCAGGATCTTGATGGAACAACATAAGAGCAGCCTTTAAAATATACTCACCTTCAGTTAACTTGAATGCTCTAAGAAGCCGCTCATTACTAACCGGCACATCTTCAGGTGTAAGCCGCTTGCTCTAAACTGCCTTCTTTCGGAAAATATCAAAGGCATCATATAGAAATCATTTGCTCTAACATGAGGCACTGATGTGGCATCCCATGTCCGACCATATTTACGAAGCAAGAGTTCGTCAAGTGCAAATCCGGTCAATTCTTGATTAGTACTTCCAGAACGCAGATAATACTTACCTCCATAACTAATGGCATTTGGATGAGCTATAATCTCTATAGTGATGTATTCGTGGCCATCTTCACAGCAAAGTTTTATGTCAGCGACAATACCCATGGTTGCGCGAATTTTATTGGTAATTTTTCAAGATAACGTTTTGTATCGGTGAGTCCAACAACTATACCTTTGTTATTTCGGCCGATTTCTAGTCGTCCGTTCTGTGCATTAGCAAAGCCGCATATCCACTGCAGATATTTGTCGCGCCAAGACTCTTTCCACTCGATGTTATGAGTCCCCAATATCTATACACTCGCTTTTTCCATAAGCGTTATCTTAAACACTCTAGATGTCCTGTAACGTAACAGAGTAACATTTAGCTTATTTTTGATTTTCACTTTAATTCAACCGTTTTTAAGTCAGCATAAACGAAAACACATTGGTGCTACTAATCTGATGATATTGATTACATTATTATCTGGCAAAAAAAGTTAGACAGCATCCAATAATGATATTTTTATAGCTCATTTGACTCAATATAGGTTATTTATAAAACATGAAAGTAGAACCAATAAACACCATACGACATAACAATATATGAACATAATTGAGAACATAACAAATTCAGAAAAAACAACAAATACACCACTAAAATAACAAAACCAAACAGTTTGCAATAACCACAACTTTTAAAACCCTACTTAAACCACAACAAAACACCATCAACCATCAAACCTTACCCAAAAACTCCAACAAACAAAAAAGTAGAGAACGCATTTATATTAGAATTTCTAACCTCTCTTTAGAAAACCGGTGGAACCAACATGGCGTCATTTACGCTCATAATTTATGAAGCCCCCTATGCCAAAGACCGCGCCCTAACCGCCCTTAGATTCGCCACCACCTGCGATTTAGAAAACCACAAAGTTCGCATCTGGCTCTTTGAAAACGGCATCTACCTGGCCAAAAAAGAACAAAACCCCGCCCAAGGCTTAATCAACTATGGACAAATACTAAAAGACCTCATCAAAGGCGGCATTGAAGTTAAAGCCTGCGTAGTCTGCGCAGATGCAAGAGGCTTAACCGAAAATGAACTAATTGAGGGCGTAAAACTCTCAACCATACATGACTTAGTTGAGTGGACAGCAAACAGTGATAAAATCATAACCTTTTAGGATAGTACAAAATTGATTGATGAAAAACTAGATGTAAGGGGTAAAATGTGTCCTCTCCCAGTCGCATTTACTAAACATAAACTTGATGCCATGACAGAGGGCCAAATGCTCGAAGTTACCGGTGAGGGTAAATTAGAATTTGATAATATCCAGCAATGGACAAAAAGACAGGGACATAAAATTGTTCAAACCCAAAAAAACAACAATGAATTTAAAATAATAATAAAAAAACAAAATCCAACATAACCATTAATTGAAAACCAATCAAAAATTAAAAAATAAACATCATCATTGTAATATTTACACTCTACAAAAAACCCGATTATACATCAAATAACAAAGACAAACGTGTTTGGACAATACTCTCACCTACAACCACTGCACACAACCGATAAAACAAAAACAACCACCATGATTATAACAATCAACAAAACATATCAGGGTACAATTTGGTTTTTAATCATCAATCAATTCTAAGGTGACATCAGGGGTATTTGGAGAAACTTTAGCGCCTCAAGGTAGCAATAAATCCACGGGTTACGTCTTTGATTGATTGAATCAGGGGATAACGAATCGTTTCGGGCTGCAAACACTCAAGACGATTCACCCGAAAATATATAGGCGGATGAGGATCCATTCCTAACCATTCCTGAATGCGATAGGAGGGAATTCGCTCACAGAGTAACCGTTGAAACCCGATTTTTTCAAGCGATTCAGCTAAAATATGAGGATTACCCACAACCATAGCAGAAATCAAGTCTGCACGAGCTTCAAAGAATTTGGCTATAAAAAAAATAAAGACCATAATCGCCCAGAAGTATAGGAAAAATAAAAGTGAGGAAAAAATCACAGGAAACAAAGGCAATAAAACATAGAACCGGAAAAGGAATTCAGTGGAAATCAAACCATAGAGTATTAGGGGATCTCTACCTCGGAGATGCCCAAACTCATGACCTAAAACACCCAAAAGTTCAGCTTCATTTAATTGTGCCAAAATACCCGTAGTTAGTAGAACTAAGCTGCGTTTGGGACTGGGACCGGAGGCGGCTGCATTTGGAACAAGGGTATTTGAAATTATTATTTTTGGCATTGGAAAGTGGAAGCGCTCAGAGATATTTTTAACGAGCAGGTAAACATTGATTTCTTTTGTTTTGAGATTTTGTATTTCACAGGGCATGTTGTGGTTTAGAAAGATTTGTTGTGCTGACTCAGGATCGACTCGCCCTTGTTTAGCGATTATTTCTTCATAGATTTGTTTTTTTATGGAGCGAAGTGTTTTTGGGGTATAGCTTTTTTTAAAGTCGCTCAGTGCGCTTACGGGTAGGTAATATTCCAATATGTGTATGAGGGGATTTGTTTGGGTGATGTGCCATTCTGCTTTGCGGGCGATGAATCGGTTTGAGTAGAATACAAAAATAAATTGTATACTGATTAGTATGAGGGGAGCAATCCAGAATGATTGAGGAGCAATCAATGCTATGGCGATAAATGTGAACATACCAAAGGCTATGAAAATCATAAAGAAGAGAACTTGGGTTTCAAAGAAGAGACGGTTGAAAGATTTTTCGGGTTTGGTGTAGTCTTCAGGTATGATTTTTTCGCCTGCCTGCCAGGCAAAACATATTGTTGTGTTTCGGACATTTTGTGAGAAAACCTGTAGGGTTATTAGGATGTCTTGTTTTGCTTCTTCCACTATGGCTTTTTGAACAGATGCGTTAAGAGGGGTGATGGTTAATTCAATTGGGGTACCGCTTTTAATTTCGACTTCAAGTAGAGGGGTGCTTTGGGGATTGGTTATCGTGTAGGATAGCTTTTCGTTGTTTAGGGAGGATTCTTTTGTGACGGCTATGAAGCGGTGGTTTTGGGGCAGTAAGTATTGGGTGTAGATGAATTCAAAGAGTTTTTCGTAGTAACTGGGAGGAACCTCAGGGTCTAACCTATAGGTGAAAGGTAAAAAAGGCGGGGGCATCATTTCGGATTGTCAAAACCTATAGTAATTCACTGGGATACCGTTTTATATCCTTATTTGGGACATGCGCATAAGTTGCTTTGGTTACAGTTAAGTGTAGGCTTGCTTGTCATTTGTAGCAAGTGGGATAGCGTTTATTAGTCTCGGGATTAATTGTTAAGTTGCGGAGACCGCAAGTCAGGGCTCATATAGCATCAAATGGCGATTGTTTGGTGATGTATGGGAAATCAAGCGACTTAACGGTATCTCAAGCAGTAAGAGATCGGATTGTATAGTTTAGGACGGTTGTTTAATTTGGAAACGTTAAAAAAAACCATACTTGTTGTTGATGACGATAAGTCGATACTGCGAACGTTTACACGTATTTTACAAAAAAGCGGCTATGAAATTGACACCGCAGAAACTGGAAAAGAGGCTATGGAAAAATCTGAAACACGCAACTACGATTTAGCCCTCGTAGACATCAGACTACCCGATATGGATGGCACCGATTTGTTAGCCAAGCTCAAAAAACCACTACAACACACCGTTAAAATCATGATCACCGGTTTTCCATCCCTAGAAACAGGTGTTAAAGCACTTGATGAAGGAGCCGATGCCTATTTAGTTAAACCTGTGAAACCCCAAGAACTGCTGATTCTTCTTGAGGAAAAATTAAAAACACGTGAAACCCCAGCAGAAATCAGCTATTAGCTGTTGTAGGCGTATTATAACAACTACAATGACTTAATTGAGAGCTCACGTTTTAGTCTCAGGAGTACTTTGAGTTATCAAAAACTGTTTTTGTTAATGCTACTCTTTGTTTTTTTAACAGCACTTGCTGTTTGCTTTACGGTACATAGCACATATTCCATAGAGGGAGGGCTTTGGATTATGCTAATGCTCTTTGCGGTTTTGATGGTTCTTGCAAGAGTTGCCGGGGAACATGTTTGAACCCTAACTCTACAGGTTTTGGGTAATATGGTTGTCTAGTTTTTCAAGAATCTTGGCAGACGCTCTAGGAATCTCTGCCACCGCCCACCCATCACCAAGCTTAACTTTATAAATACGCGACAAATGCACCAAAACATCCAAAACAGAAAACCGCCCCAACAACCCATGCACAACTAACACATACGCAACTCATAATAAAACAACAAAGCCACAAAATTAACAAACATCCAACCCTCCACCCCAAAATCATCCCGTACATACAACCTATCCGCATGCAACACACCCGTAAAACCCTCATACATCTACAAAATATCCACCCGAGCATCCAAAAGCTCAAACACTTCACGCGCCAACACCCCAACATTTGTAACAACCCCAACAGTCCCAAACCAAAACTGATGCTCATAAAACAAAGCCAAGCGCCGCTCCACATCCAACACATCCACCTCATCTAAGAGACGTTCCGCATCAATTCGCCCCAAAACATCCTGCTCCTCCTCCACCTTGAGACATTCATCCAAAAAAACAACCACCCGACGACCCGCCTTTAAGTATTCATAAAACCAAATCACCCGCCGCCCGTACCGAAAAAAACCCCCAAACTTGTTCTTATCCCCCAACTTTATAACCTCATAATCAAGCAAACTGGAATTTCGCTTCAAAGGCAAAACATACGATAACTCAGCCTGTTCCAAAGCCAAAACATTTGCTTGCGAAAAAAACTCGCTATCTTCCACCACTACTGCATTTTTTGCTTGACTCTCTTTTATGGAAAACTGAAAGGATTTGACCTTGTTAATTGAGCCTACAATCACTTGGAAATATGCAGGCATCAGGGGATCTAGGGAAAATAGGTAGAACAGGTTTATCTGAGGGGCATATTTGTCTTTGTTGTGTTCTGAGGTGGAGGATATGGTGTTTTCGGAGAGGGAGAATACGTGGGTAAGGTTTACAGCTATGTGTTTGGAGTTTTGGCTGTAGGGTTGCATGAATTTAGTTAGGGTTTCTTTTTTGGTGCCTATTTGTTGTAATAGGACGCTTAGGTTTTTGCTTGTGAGGTCTGCGTTTGGGAGGGTTTCTGTGAGGTAGCTTGTTTGGTAGTAGAGGTTTGTGTTTTTCAGGTGGGTTTGGTATATGAGTTGGAAGGTTGCGAGGGTTAGGATTTCTTTCCAGTGGTTGGGGTAGTGGGTTTTTAGGTGTTGGATGGTTTGTTGGTTGGTGTTTTGTATGAGTTGGGTTGCGCCGTATTCTTTGAGGGTTATTTTTGGTCCGGTGAGTTGAGTTTTTATTTGTTGATGTTTGGGTGGGATAGGCCCTGGGGAGTTATTTTTCCTAGGTAGGGCCGTTTATTTTTTTTGGCTCGTTTTTTGTTTTTGTCGTCTTTGCTTGTTACTTTGCGGAGGTAGTAGTTGGGTCCGTTTTTGGTTTGGCGGGTTTCTATGGTGGTGCCTTTTTGGCGGTGTTTTTTTGCCCATTTGGGGTGTCCATGGCGGGTCTATTTTCAATATTGGGTATATGTTTTTTAAATGTTTGTTTTGGTTTGTTTGTGTTTGGTTTGATTTGTTTGTGTTTGGTTTTGGCGTTATTTATCGTTGGTGATGTTAAAAACATATTACAAAGAGAAAAGTTTCAGATACGGTTAAGTGCGGTTAATATGGGAGAGGTATGGTTTTAGCAAAACATGAGAACAAAAACAGGACTAAAATTGCTCTTAACATCGTTTTAGTTTGCACATAACAAAACAAAGTCTACAAACACTCAAAACAACACCACCAACAGCATTTTCTCTACCACCCAAAACAAACCCGGCACAAACACACATACATACATACATACAAACAAATACACACATCACCTATCACAATCCAGCAACAATTCAACAACCTCACTCCCACATATTTAAATAAGAAACAAATCACAAACTCGTCAAACACAACCACAAAAGCATTGTTTAATTAATGCTGAGAAAGCTTTAATTAAACTACTTTACACTCAAATGAATAGCTGGCCACTTGAATAGCCAATTCAAGTAAACACCAAACATAATCTGCGGGATTCCCCAAGCCTGGTATGGGGCAGGCCTGCTAAGTCTGTGGTCGAAAGGCCACGTGGGTTCGAATCCCACATCCCGCGCCATCCACCACACCAGCCTAAACTGCAACCCTACAATTCACACCAAACAACAAATCCAACCACAAAAACCATACCTCACCAAACAACAAAAATAACACCACCCCCCAGACTGTCCAAAAAATAGCAAAAATCCCAGAAAAACAAAAAAATAACTGTTTCTCTCCGTCAGTTTACACCAAAAACACAAAAAATTCTAGTTTTTAGACAGTCTCCACCACCAAACTGTTCAAAAACTAACAAAATTCTTGAAAACAAGAAAAAACTCTTTATCAAATCAGGTGGGTAGAGTCAACAAGTTTTGTTACGGTATAATACTTATATAGGCAGAATGGAGAACATACAAGTTTAGAAAAGAAATATTAACGCACCCACCTAAAATAGCGAAAAGCCAGAAAAAACTGTTTTCGGTCCATTTCCGCCAAACACAAAGGCTATTTTTTAGAGTCTCCACCACTCAAAAACCAACAATCCACAAACCAATAAAGCAAAATTTTCCACCATGTTACTAAAACAGCTACACAAAAATCAAAAACAACAAACTAAACACTACCTCTAATGTACACCTCTTCATTTATTGCTCTATATTGTAGTGGTGAATTTGAGTTTTGCGCAGACTGAAAACACAAAAATATAGGACTCAAACAGCCGCCCAAAAATAGATAACCAAAAACAACCAACAATCAAAGATGGGGCAAAATAGAATAATTCCAATCCCCCAAAAAAACCTCTTTACGTAAATTCACCCTAGCCAACACCTCATCAGACACCCCCACCACAGACCGATACACCATCTGATCCACCGCACACCTAACCGTCAAATCCCCCTCAAACGTTGACCCCCCCACCAGATCCACCATAGCCACCAAACTAATAAACGGCTTACCCTGCCAAGTTTTTCTAATAAACGAAAACAACCGCGACTCAAGCTTATTCCACTTATATATACCCACAGGAAAATGCGACACCCGCACCTCTAAACCTAACTCATTGGACAATTCCTGAAGTCGCACCCGCCACAATTTTATACCTACCTCATCGCTCCCACTAGAATCCACAGTAATATAAATGCCCCTCGTATCAGCATAACGCTCACACCCCTGCTCATACCACCACTTTCGTATACTTGCCACCGCAAACTCAGCCGTAACACCACAAATACCCACCCCAAAAAACCCAGCCTTCTTCAAAATATCAACCACCCCCAAAAATTTAGCTTGCTCTAACTCTGCAGTAGGAAAAGCACACTCTAAAGCCTCAACAGACTCACCCGCCTCACTATAGACCATCCTGCGTTTTTTAGAATCAACACCATACTCTTTTCCGTTTAGAACAAGAGAAATTACGGGTTGCTTTGCCACTAAATATTCCGAAGCAACCTTGTTAATATATTCAAACTGCGCTCCACGATCCAATCGACTGGGCATAAAATGACCACACATAAACATACAGATACCCTATTTAACATTTCCAAGACAACCCAATACCAAGACAACCAACATTCTACCGATAA
>JAISPR010000005.1 GCA_031274765.1 Nitrososphaerota archaeon
TTTTGTATTTAAGTTATTTTGTATTTAAGTTATTTTGTATTTAAGTTATTTTGTATTTAAGTTATTTTGTATTTAAGTTATTTTGTATTTAAGTTATTTTGTATTTAAGTTATTTTGTGGGTTGTATTTTGTGTTTTTTTGTGTGGTTTTTTAGGTTTGTTTTGTTTTTATGAAGTAAACTTTTGGAACTACTGGTGTTTGGGTGAAAATAATGGGTGAGTGTTATGGTTTGTTTTTGGGTTGGTTCGGTGTTTGGTTTTTTTAATTTTTGGTTTTTATTTTGTGGTTGAATTGTTTGTTTTTGTTGTTTCTGGTGTGCAAAAAGTGGGTTTTCGGAAGTTGCCTTAAAAGCTATAAATTTTCGTGTTTTTGGCGGAAGTAAACAAAGAAAAACGGTCGTCCTTGTTTTCCCGGGATTTTTATTATTTTTTGGACCGTTTAACGAGGTTTGTTTGATATGTTTAGGTTCATAAAACGCTAATAAGTCAGATAGTCATAGTAGCAAAGTGTTTGGCGAGATCATGAAGATTGCAGAGTTAAATGTGCCAGAAAGCGTTAAGGATGTTTTGCAGACACATGGTATTTGTGAATTATTTCCGCCTCAGGAGGAATGCATACGTGCAGGTGTGTTGGATGGAAGAAATATTTTGCTTGCCAGTCCCACGGCTTCAGGTAAAACGCTTATTGCTGAACTTTGTGCACTCAGACATGTATTAGAAGGCGGTAAAGTCATTTATCTTTGTCCTCTTCGGGCTCTTGCTAGTGAGAAATTTGAAGAGTTTAAAAAATACACAAATATCCGAAAAAATAACGGCGACAAAGTTTCTGTGGGTATAAGTACCGGAGACTTTGATACTGCAGATAACTGGTTGGCCCGTTGCGATGTAATTATCACCACCAACGAAAAGGCAGATGCGCTACTTCGGCATCGGGCTAATTGGATGGAATACATCTCAGCAGTAATAACTGATGAGGTGCATCTGTTAAATGAAGCCGCACGGGGACCCACCTTGGAGATTGTGCTAGCAAGACTTATGCAAAGTAAACCAGACATCCAAATCCTTGCCCTGTCTGCAACCATAGGCAATGTGGAGGAAATTGCAGGGTGGCTAAACGCTAAACCCGTAGTCACAAATTGGCGGCCCATAAACCTCAAAGAAGGGGTAATTCTTCAAGACGAAATTCAGTACCGCAATGGCGAGAGGCGCAGAATTGAACAGGAAACCCGTTTACCAGTCATCAACCTGGTGCTAAACACTCTGCGTAACGGTGGTCAGGCCTTGATTTTTGCTTCGACACGCAAAAACGCTGTTTCTGCCGCAAAACAAGTTGCTATTCACATGGATAAGATATTTGTACCCAAGACGGGCTCAAAAATAGTTAAAAAAGGCCTCCAGGAACAAGCTATGGGGATACTTGAGAAGGAAGCAAACAGGATTTTGGAGGCAGGAGAAAGAACCCCAATGGGTGATGAGCTTGCAGATTTGGTACGTTGGGGAGTTGCCTATCACCATGCAGGCTTGTCAGGTGCTCAGCGCACAATAATTGAGCAAGCATTCAAAGACCGAAAAATCAAAGTTTTAACTGCGACACCAACCCTGGCTTGGGGCGTTAATTTACCGGCGCGAATCGTCATCATTCAAGATTATCGACGTTTTGAAGTGGGATTGGGCAACTATCCGATTCCTGTTTTGGACTACAAGCAAATGGCAGGCAGAGCGGGCCGGCCGAAATATGACAAAACGGGCGAATCTATCATCGTAGCTAAAACTACTGATGAATTAGAATATCTCATGGAGAATTATATTTTAGCCAAACCCGAACGGATTTGGTCGCGTCTTGCGGTGGAAAAAATCATCCGGTTTCATGTGCTTGCCACCATCGCCAGTGATTACGCCCATACCAAAGAGGATGTTTATGAGTTTTTCCGCAAAACCTTTTATGCCTATCAATATGACGTCAGAGCCATTCAAAATGTCATTGACAAAATTCTACGGTTTTTACATGATGAAGAAATGATATATGTAATTGGGGAGGATATACAAGCCACCAAATTGGGCAAACGGATAAGCGAACTCTACATTGATCCGCTCAGCGGTATAATTATCCGTGATGCACTACAAACTAAGCCGCCACTACTTGTCGAGTTTAGCCTTCTTCAGCTTATCGCACACACTCCCGATATGGGACCAATCATGAGACCATACCAGCGAGAGATGGAACAGCTTGCCGATACTGCTAAAAACCACAGCCAAGAACTATTTTTAGAAATCCCCAATCAGAGAAATGACCAAATCGGCTACGCAGATTTCTTAGGAGAAGTCAAAACTGCAATGGTGCTCAACAATTGGATAGAAGAGTTATCTGAAGAGAAACTTTTAGAACGGTTTAACGTACAACCCGGCGACCTCTATCGCACCATTGAAAACGCCAAGTGGCTCCTCCATGCAGTCGAAAAACTCTCACCTGTAGTTGCCGCCAAAAATAAAGATGTAACCAACCTTAGCAATGAACTAATTGAACGCGTAGCAAAAGGTATTAAACGAGAACTGCTACCGATTGTCGCTTTGGAAGGTGTAGGCCGAGCACGTGGACGCATAATCTTTAATGCCGGTTTCCAAACCCCAGAGGACCTCAAACAGGCCTCATTCAAAGACTTGGTCGCTTTGCCGTCGGTGGGTCCACGGTTAGCCAAAAAAATCAAAGAACAAGTCGGGGGCTATGACAAAAAAGATGATGAAGAAGAAGACCTCTCAATCATCAAGAGCACAAATCAAGAACCCCAACAAAAAGAACTCTTTGAATTCTAGCAACGTTGCAGTTGAATAATTGTGGAGGGCTTCATAGTTTGAATTGTGTCTTTTCCGGAAATTATTTCACCTTTGAACTTATCTTATTACTGACATTCGGCAGTTTGACCTAAAACAGTCAAAATTAAATCCTGCTCAAAAAAATATTCGAAAAAATAAGAAAATCATTGTAAAAATAACCAAAAACACGCAACAACCTGCAATATAAACAATTCAAAATATTTTTTTCACAAACTGCCGAATGCAAGTTATTAATCATTTTAACCATCCAAAAACTTAGCCACAACCCCACCAGACTGTTCGAAAACTAACAAACCCCTTAAAACAAGAAAACAACTGTTTTTTCCGTTTGTTTACATCAAAAACACAAAAATTCTATTTTTTAGACAGTCTCCCCCACCAAGCTATAACCACCCCCCCCAGACTGTCCAAAAACTAACAAAACTCCCAGAAAAACAACAAAAGGACGGTTTTTATCCGTCCGTTTCCACTAAAAGCACGAAAATTCTAGTTTTTAGACAGTCTCCCCCACCAAAAACAATGAAAACTCAGATGCTATCCATTGGGTAGAGAAGGCTGTTTTTGGTTGTGTTTTTGAAGGGGTTGTTGGTTTGTGTGTCGTTAGGGGGTTGGGGTTTTGTTTTGGTCGGTCCAGTTTGGATGTAGTTTGGGTGTTGCCTGTTAGTATGTATTGAATGTTGTTAGGAGTTGGTATGGGCGGGAAGGTTTTTGGAGGATGGTTGTTAGTTGGGGTTGGTTTGTTATTTGGGGTTGGTTTGTTATTTGGGGTTGGTTGTGTCTGTGGTTTGAATTGTTTTGGTGGTGGAATTTAGTTGGAAAAGGTCATAGTTTCTGTGGGTGATGATTTGGCCGGTTTGGGTCTTTTTGCATAGAGTGGTGTGGTTTGTGGCTTGACCTTTTGTTTTGTGAGTGGTAGGGTGTAGGGTATGTTTGGTTTGTTTTTGTTGTTTTGTGGTGGTTTGTTTTTTGGTATGGTGGGGTTGTTTTTGAGTATTTGGTTCACCTTCGATTGTGTATGGGATAGTTGTTATATGCCTGTGTGTGATTTGTGGTGGATGTTTGTGGTGGTGGTGGTGGTGGTGTTTGTTTTTGGTTTTTGTTTTTGATTTTGATTTTGATTTTGATTTTGATTTTGATTTGGTTGTGTGGTTTTTTGGATGGTGTTATTTTTCTTTGAAATTTTTAGGTTCATATATAGACAACCTCTGAAAACTTATATTTTTCCAAAAAACGCTTGCTGAAAACGGTGTAACTATGTTGCTTGGTTTTTTGAAATGGGGTTTTCGGAGGTTGTCTATACACTTACGCCGAGAAATCAGGTAACAATCGCGCCTCCAAGTGAAGAAATTATCGTCAACATAGATGTGGTTGACACTCAACCTAAGGTTTTAGTGTGGGTTAACAGGTTATGGGTATGGAGTTGTAGATGTGAAGGTTACGGTTGGGATTTTGAGTAAAGAAAACAAAAATGTTGTCGGGTCGGTATTAGATATTCTTAAAAGTATAGATATGGGGCAACCCCTACATTTTGGGCTCATGACCCCAAAGCAGGGCAACTTTAACAAAACCCTTGCTCTACTAAGTAAACAGAGCCAAGAAACCTCGGTGGCCACAGGGTTTGCAACTACACAGTCTATGACGACATCGGGGTATGATTTTTTGCAATTGGAGGATAGTTCAGTGCTGTTTGAGGGCAGACTTTATGCATCAGCGCTCAAAAGGGCATCTATTATGCGTGCCAATAGAGGTTCTAAGCATTGTGAAGCTACCCTGCAAACACTCCTTGGGGAATCAGAGGGCGATTATGCGGTTTGGATGTTAAAAGACAACGAAATGGGGGCTATTAGGGATCCCATGGGCATGCAGCCGCTCTATTTTGGAGAAAACAGCGACATTGTTGCCTATGCCACCAACCAGACAACGCTTTGGAAATTGGGTATTAAAGAGTCAAAGTCTTTTCCGCCCGGAACACTTGGGTTTGTAAATAAAAAGGGTTTTAGATTTAGGCAGGTTAAAATTTTAAGCTATACTAAACCCAAACAGATAACCCTTGAGGAAGCTGCACAGACACTCCAGGCGTTGCTTACAGAGGCTGTTCGATGCAGAGTGCAGGATTTAAAAGAGGTGGCAGTTGCGTTTTCGGGGGGGTTAGACTGCAGTATTATTGCTTACTTGGCTGCTATGCAGGGTATAAAAGTTAGTCTACTCCATGTCAGTCTTGAGAACCAACCAGAAACCGAGGAAGCCCTCAAAGCGGCTAAAGCACTAGATTTGCCCATGTATATACAGCTTTTCAAAGAGTCTGATGTTGAAGCCGCTCTGCCCCGGGTTGTAGAGCTCATTGAAGAGCCAGATCCCATAAAAGCCGCCATCGGGGTGCCCTTCTACTGGCTTGCATTACAGGCAACGCAAGCCAAGTTCCAAACAATACTGGCAGGGCAGGGTGCAGATGAAATGTTTGCGGGTTATCAGCGCTATGTCAATCAAGTCTGCAAAGACAAAGTTGAGGCGGTATATAGAACCATATATCATGATGTTTGCACCTTGCATGAGAGTAATCTTGAACGCGACCGGAAAATAATGGGATACTATGATATAGAGTTGAGATGTCCCTTTGTTTCGCATCCCATTGCTCAATTTGCACTAGGATTACCGCTTGAATGTAAAATTGAGCCTAATTCAGATACATTACGTAAACTAGTGCTCCGTAAAACAGCTAAAACTTTGGGTATGCCTGAGAGCATTGTCAATAAACCCAAAAAAGCGATACAGTATTCCACAGGCATCAACAATGCAGTGAAGCAGATTGCCAAAGAGAACGCTAAGTCTATGGGTGAATATATCAAGGAGTTATTTGAGCACCAAAGAGCCAGCATCATACCAAAGTAGCCATACCCGCTACGTTAGCATCCATTGCAATGAACAGGGCACCGGTTAGGGTGTTAATCTTACACGGTCACGCGGATATAGGGTAACTTCGCGGATGTTTTTTATACCAGTCAAAATCATTGTCAGCCGCTCTAGTCCAATTGCCCATCCGGCATGGGGTGGCATACCGTAATCGTAGGCTTGTAGATGCATTTTAAATGAGTCAGGGTTTAGACCCTTTTCTTTTAGGCGTTCAATTAGTTGGGCTTTGTCGCAGATACGGGTACCGCCTGAGGTTAACTCTATGTAGCCATACATTAAGTCAAAGCCTTCGCTAATTTTGGGGTTATCACTTTGGGGTTGGATGTAGAAGGCTTTGGTTTGTGTTGGCCACTCAGTTATGAAATAGAATCCAGGATAAATTTTTTCTAGAACGCGAAATGCATCGGTTGGGATGTCTTCTCCCCAAGGGATGTCTATGTTTTGTGTTTTGAGATCAGTTAGGACTTGTGTGTAGGTTAGGCGTTTAAAGGGTAGGGGGGGTGTTTCAAGGGTGTGGGCTAAGAGAGTGAGTTCGGCTTGGCATTTTGTGTTGACTATATTGATGGTGTAGTGGATGACTTGTTCAAGTAGGGCCATGACGTCGTTAGCATTTGCAAATGCGAGTTCTATGTCAACTGAGGTGAACTCGCTTAGGTGTCGTCGGGTATGGGATTCTTCGGCGCGGAAAAATGGGCCGACTTCAAAGACTTTTTCAAAGCTCAAGGTGAGTTCTTCTTTGTAGAGCTGAGGGCTTTGTGCTAAGTATGCTTTTTGTCCAAAATAGTCGATACAAAATAGTTCAGCGCCGCCTTCGGTCGCTGAGGCGATGATGCGTGGGCTGTGGACTTCCAGGAAGTCTTTGTTAAATAGAAAGTTACGGATTGCTTGCAGGGCTACATGTTGAATTTTAAATGCCGCTATGCTTGACTCCAATGTGAGGTCAAGGGGTCGGGCGTCAAGGCGGACTTCTATGTTGGCGGGGGTTTTGCCGGTGATGTCGATGGGTAGTTGCTCTGTGGCTGTGCTAAAAATTTTGATGTCTGATGGAATGACTTCGACACCTCGATTGGTCATGTTAGTTTTTTTAACGGTCCCCTTAACAGCAAAGCTGAAACGTTTTTGGAGTAAGTTGGATTTTGATAGAACTGTGGGGGAAACGCGTTTTTTGGGTATGGTTATTTGGACTGTGCCTTCACGGTCTTGGAGAATAAGAAAGCGTAGTCCGCCAAGGTCACGTACATCTTGGACCCAACCAAAAAGAGTTACTTCATTGCCATCGATGTTGGGGGTTATTTGGGAGGTATACTGAGTTCTAACCCAGTCGCCAATAGAGTCCAAGTCCATGTGCGTCAACCTTAATCGGCAATTTCTACACGCAGAGACATGTTGCGTGTTTTGTTGGCGATTTCTTTGAGTGCTTTGAGGTCCACGGGTAATTGCTGGCCGCGTTTGCGCCTCAAAATAACTCGGGTTTCGGTGGTTCCATCGGGAAGCCATATTGTGTTTATGGTCAAAATGCTAAAGGGTACGAATAGATCTTCAAGAAACTTGCGATCATCAACGCCGTATTCGAGTACGCGGATGTTTTTGCCGGTTTCGTCACTTATGGTTT
Organism: Nitrososphaerota archaeon; assembly: GCA_031274765.1. Taxonomy (GTDB): domain Archaea; phylum Thermoproteota; class Bathyarchaeia; order Bathyarchaeales; family Bathycorpusculaceae; genus Bathycorpusculum. The sequence continues at coordinate 7,354 of JAISPR010000005.1, forward strand.
TGACGATTTTACCGCCATAACCTAAGAGTTTAGGAACATCACCGTGCCCAACGAGTATGGCTAACGTTTTTTCAACATCGACCGCTTTGTGGAAGCAGACGCTTTGCAGGGAAGGATACTTTTCTTCAAGGCTAAGCAGTAAGCGAGTGATCTTTAGATCTAAGTTGCTGATTTCGCCAGCTTTCACTTTGGTTAAACACTTTTGGCATAGTATGCCGCTTTTTAGGCAGAAACTGCATAGTTCGGTTTTCATTTACGAGTCGTTTTCCTGCAAAGAAGGAATTCTGCTTAGCACGTGACTCAACGCATCAACGTTATCTCGATAGTACTTACGTTTGTGGTAATATTGTTGCCCTGAAACTCTTCACCTTGATCTTGGGGCTGGAATTGGTCTGTGCCGATGCCAATGTTTTTAATTCTGACATTGGGCAAGAATCGGTGCCTTACCACTTCAGCGACATCTATAGCTCTGCTTATGCTTCTGCCGCGTGCTTTAATGCTGACTTCTTTTGCGCCGCCATGGAAGAAAGTGATGCAGGCAAGAACATAATTCATTGTGGGTTTTTTCCCGATTAAGACTGCGTTGAGGTTCTCTGTCACGGTTCCGCTTCACTCCTAGTTTACTTTTAAGTGGTTCAGTTAGCTTTTTTTTAACATAAATAGGTTGTGGTAAATGTGCAGGGTTCTTGCGGAACGTTTCGAGCACGCCAACAATCGGCAGTGTACTAATTTAGAATAGTTAATTTAATACAGAGTCAAAATCAGAGTGCTCCATAAGTGACTGCGGGTTTTTCAGGTTTGTAGAGAAAAAACATGTTTAAATTTATAGATAACACAACGTTTGTTCGGTAAAAACAATCCCATGTTAACCCACCCACAACCAAAAATGCAGAAATTTTGAGAGAAACATCAACCAAGCTGTTTGAGAAAACATCAGATTCTTAAGCAACACTCATTATTGTAAAGGTTTAACTTAACAAACAGCAACATAAGGGACCAATTTGGAGCCATTAACTAAACGCTCAATTCAACTCCTAAGAACCCTCTACGAAAAAGGGAAAGCCACCAACACCTATACATTAAGAGCTAAACAAGACGAACTCTCAACCCAACTAGGGGTCAGCCGGCAAGCACTAAACGTACATCTACGCAAACTCAAAACGCACGGCTACATCCGCACTGGCAGAGGCTTCATAGATGTCACCGAAAAAGGCCTCAATGCCTTAGGTGTATCCACCACCCCGGCATTCATACTAATCAAAGTTTCTCCACTTAAACGTATCCACTTCTATGAGGAGCTGCGAGAACTTCAGATTTCACGAGCATTTCGAATTGCAGGTGAAGTTGACGCCTTAATAATAATAGAACGTGAGAATCTTGACGAATTTCTCAATAAACTTTACAGCATAGACGGAATAGAAGACACCCGTTCATATATTACCATAGAAGTGATCAAGTAATGCTTGAGAAGAGTTCCCAAAAGGTATATTTGAGGCGTAACCATCAAAGAGTTATCCAAAACAGAAGGTTAACAGTGAAATGCCGATATTAGACCCAGTGAAGAAAACCATCGCACAAAAGCATCGGCTCTACATGAAAATCTGTCGAGACTGCGGTGCCCGTAATGCAGAAACAGCGCTCAAATGCAGAAAGTGTAAATGTAAAAACCTGCGCTGGAAGAAACGAGAAATCGTAAAGTAACCAGTTTACTTTTCCTTGTATATCTTATACATTTTTTTATTCTATAACAATCAGATTTTATCCTAAACTTATCACGATACGCTACAAAAATATGGTCAACAAGCAAAAAGAATAGCTCCACCCGAACAAGGAACCACACACAAAACCACCCCACTCGAATCAACAATAACCGCCACTTTCGAAAGCTCAAACAAACCGCCCAAACCGACACCACCCCAAAAGCCCCCCAGACTGTCCAAAAACTAGCAAAAATCCCAGAAAAACAAGAAAAGGTCCGGTTTTCTCCGTCCATTTCCGTCAAAAACACGAAACGTTCTAGTTTTTAAACAGTCTCCCCCAACACTAAACGCTGCAAAATCCTAAAATAAACCCGCATAGCCAACAAACCACAAAAAATAACCCGCACACAACCCCCGCAAATAACACATATCCACCCAAACCATTCACCAGAAAATCAACACCTCAGATTACGCAAAAACTCCGATAAAATTCACCAAGACCACTACATACAGCAATAGGGAAAGGGCGTACGTTATCTGTAGTGTTTAATATGTTGTTTTTTGACTTTTGCGCAGTCTGATTCATAGAATCAAACATAGGTAGTAGAAAAATTGAAAAACTCACATTATAAATGGGTTGAAATTTGAAAATAAATTGATTGCAGCATGACCGGACTTTGTTGCCTATTTCTATGCCAAGAAAACGCATGAAGGAGAGGCGGTCGTTTATCATGTATTCGACGTGCATGTATGCTATGCCGCATCATTGTTGCAGTAGGGTGATTTGTACATGAGTATGGCGTCATAGGGGGTCGGCCGTCTTTGGTTTTTGTGTATGACGTTTTCTATTATGAACAGTTAAGCGATAATCTGAGAAAAATCGTGTAAAAAGAATTGTTAAATTTGTGGATATGTTAAAACCGCCTCAGGTATGCCTCAGATTTACTTGTTAAAAATTGTTTGATCTCGCAAATTATCGCCGAACTGTTCCTTATGTGGCGGAATATTTTCCAGTCTATTAGTTAGTTTGCTTTTGTTATGAAGTTGCCTATTTTTGTTAGTTTTTCTAGTTGTGTTTGTGTTTCAAATAAGTGTCGTTGTCCCATAGTGTTGTCTTTTGTCTTGTCACACAATATGTTGTTGTTTAAGAGATTTTCGGAGGTTGCCTGCGATATTTTGCAGGAGACAGTTATCCTATTTTGGACTGTATAATACTTAAATTATTTTGCCACACATCAGGATTCAGCAGTATTTTCCACCACAGGAACTTCAGGTTCAGATTCATTAGACAGCGTGGGAGGCGACAAAGGTTCTTTATTCCTAAATCTGATAAACACTACAAGCATAACCACCAATGCCGTAATTGAAAAAAGCAACACTGCAATAAAGTAAAGCGGCAAAACAACTATACCACTAACATTACTATATGCACCATTATACTGTTTGTCACCTATCCAACTTGCCCTGAATTCAATTTGACCCACAACTGGAACTACCCAGGTATAGTTGAATTTACCGTCTTGCTGAGTGGGTACCGTAGCGATGGTTATCCAACCACCACCATTAGTTTGAACTTGAACAGTGACATTTTCACCAACCACTAGAGGTAAAATCTGTCCACTTAGGGATATCTTGGTGTTTTCCACCATAAATAAAGGTGAACACTGCAAAGTAATAGCACTAGGGTCAAGTTCGTGAAAAGACGCAAACACTTGCCCAACAGATAACGGCCAGGTATCATCAATTGAAACCACTTGCGCAGTGGCATTTTGGTAATTCTCAGGGCATTCGCCAACGCGCCAGCTGCTTCGCCACATGCTGCCGGTGCACTCTGCAATATAGTAGGGAACATTTTGATAGCTAACATGAAACACCTCGGTTCGTACATCAACCGGCAGCTGACCCAAATCTACTGCTATTTGCACGTGTTCGAGCGCTTCATAATATAGCAATACTGTAGATATACCTCCTGCTTCTAGAATCGAAGCCGCGACATATGCAAAAAGGTCACAATCACCCTTACCCAGCACCAATGTTTCTACAGGATACCGGCAGGGAATTGTTGCTTCGTATGTAATTTGATGGACAAGCATCAAGACTCCATTAGTAAAGTCTTCAGTATTATTGTAGAGTTTCCAGAGTGTATCAGCTACTGGCTTGAACACATAGGGCGTAACGAATTTGGAGAAATCATTACTGGAGAACACATAGTGGTTTTTCATCGCGTAGTCTAAGTAGAGACTTTGAGGTATAGTCAAAGTGAGTTCATTGGTTTTATCACCGTCAGGATGATTAAGCAAAAAAAAAGTCACACTATGATCTTGCACCGGTTGCCCGGAAATATTCTCAAAAGGTAACAGTGCGAAAAGAGCTAACGAAACCACCAACAGACACACCAGTCTAAGTGCTGTTTTTTTCATTGGAATTGACCCGCATTCTCTTGGAGTTAGCACGATTATTTAAATGGTTATTCCCAAATCTGATAAAGATTAGGTGGGGACTATCTCACGGTTTTCTTCAATCAAGCGGGTCAGGTGATTTATGGCTTTTTGAAGCATTTGGGCGGGTTTTTTTTCTTGCAAAACAGTCGCAGTCAAATGGAGTTCTATACGAGCCGTGTGATCTGAACGGGACGGCAAAGGATGAGACTTTACATATACACCCAAGTTATCATTCATCACCCTGTCGATTAAGGGCGCCAACTGAGCCTCAGCAACACCTTCCACAAAAAGACTTCGTTCACAAAAAACATATGAGCCTACCACTTGTTTGATGAGCGGAGCGATGGTTTGAGTAAAAATCGACATCATTTCTAAAGGAACTCCTGGCAGGGCAAATAAAACCGAGGAACCGATTTGGGCCCTTAGGGCAGGAGCAGTACCAATAGGATTGGTTATGGGTAACGTATTTTCGGGGAAAAGCGCCATCTTTATCCTTGGCGGAGTCATTTCGACCTCTCCGAGGTGTCCACTTTTTTTAGCATATTCACTACATCTATTGCGCACCATCTCAAATGCCTCAGGGTTCATTTTTAGCGGCTGGTTTAGGGCTTTGGCAATACCTTGGAAAGTTTTATCATCAAAGGTTGGACCCAATCCACCGGTGGTGACTATGAATCCGGGTTTACGTGCAGATACTTCATGGAGACAAGAAACGATATCTTCAACTGTATCTTGAATGACACTAATCTTTCGCACCTTAGCACCCAAAGCGGTAGCTTGTAGGGCTAACCAGTGTGCATTGGTATTTGCTACTTTACCAATAAGCAATTCATTGCCTATACAGATAAATTCAATATCGACAGTCACATCGACACCCAATTAAAATAGGTAGCTAAGGGATTAATTGCTTGTGGGAAATTTAAGGGGTTATGGTGATTGTTCTTATCCGGGTTTGGTTGGTGTCTTTAGTTATCCACAACCCGTAAAGTACACATGAAAAATATAATCAGAAACCATGATAGCAAAGTGATGCAGAGTTAATACTAAGATAACAGGGTGGCTTCGTCTTTTGGCGAATTTTATTTTTTGCTAAGGTACCATTTGAGGTATTCTTTGCGGCGTGACTGCTTAATTTCCTCGTCAGTTTCATAATCTGGACGATTTTTGTCATGAAAGTCATTTAGCTCCTGTCCAGTACATGATAAACCGCAACTCTTGCAAACATATTGTTTAGTCATAGAGATATAGTGCATTTCTCCGCCGCATTCAGGACAATAATTAACCATTTGTGGGCCCTTCTATGTTGATACTAATCATTGAATGCGGAAATATTAGTCTTCGCATATAGCACTAAGGTTTTAGGGTTATTCGTCAAATCAGGTGGGTGGAGTCAATAAGTTTTGTTGCGGTATAATGTTATATGGAACACTAAGGGAGAACATAAGAAACTTAAAGAAGAAAGAATGAGTGCACCCACCTAAAATAGCGAAAGGCCAGTTTAGTATAAAAAATAAAAAGAGAGTTAAACGTGGCTATACATTTTGTCATTACTATATTGTCCTGTGTCCATTTCTCGTTCGATTTCACGAAGTAAAAAGATACGTTTAAACGTTGCAGGATGGGTTGAAAAGAGCCCGCCCATTTGTGCCGCTGTTGACTGAGCTTCTTTTTCCATCGCCAATTCTAACTCCCGTTCATCCAATATGCCATCATTGTTGAGGTCGTATTCACTTTTTTTATTCATAACACGCGAAATTTCCTGTTTTGCCATACTTGGGTCCTCAATGTAGAATGCACGGGCGCTTTCAGCTGATTTTGGCGGTTCAAGGGATAGGCCGTAGGTGATTTTTGTTAAGGCACTTTGTAGATTTCGGGGGGATCCCGTTAGATATGCAGAGAATGCATCGGCGTAGTGTTCTCGCAATCGACTCAGGCGCATAACGATTAGGAAGGTAAGTATGTAGATAATAAATGAGATAACTCCTATCACCAAGAGGATAGCCCCAGAGTTGTCCTTGTTGTTTCTGCGTCTTGCTGCACCGCCGCTAAACATACCCGCAAACAGGGTAACTTGTGCAATGTAGTAGGCGATTAAAGGTAGTGCAGAGAGAACTGTCATAACGATGTAGTCTTTGTGTTTGATGTGTCCCAGTTCATGGGCTATAACACCGCGAATTTCACCCTCGTTTAGTTGCTTTAGTAGTCCCTCGTGAACAGCTAAAGTAGCACCTGCTGTGCTTCGACCAAAAGTGAAAGCATTAGGAGTGTTGCTTGGAACTGTTGCCAGTTTGGGCATAGGTATGCCTGTTTTATCAGTTAATTCTTTGACTATTTTTTCCAGCCAAGGGTTTTCACCAGCCTTTAGGTAATGTAGACGTGTGGTTGCAACAACAACGGTTGGTCCAATAGCGTATTGGAACAAAATAAAAAGTGCCGAACCCCCTAGGGCAATAAACAATCCCAAGAACAAATTGAGCTCTAAGAAGTAAATAATGACAATTACTAAGAGACTGAAGATAAAAGCTGACAGGAAAATGGATGTTGCCATTGCAAACTTTAGTTGGGATAGGTTAGCCAAAGATATTCCTCTAGACAACTTTGAAAGTAACTCTTGTGCATAAGTCTTTCTCATAAAATAAAATAACCCATGTTGCCAATGCTATAAATTTCACAGAGGTTACAATTCAGACGGTGCAAAAATATGACAGAACATGCTCACTCTACGCATCGCCGTCAGGTCTTTGTGGTGTATTCATGTTTGCATTGGCAGTTGTTGTTATTGACATAGAATGTAGTTTGTTCTGGGAGATAAAAACAAAAAGGAAAAGTAGGTGGTGGTTTGTTTGTAGGGTGTTGTTGTATCGATGGTGGTTGTTTGGGAATCATTTTGCGCCGATCAAATGAAAGTGGTTTGTGTGAGAAAGTAATAGTGTTTAGGTGTTTAATTATGATGGTTAGAGGGAGTAAAACGCAATTGATATTGATAAATTATTGACGTATATGTTTTTATGAGATACATAAAAATATGTTAAATTTAACAATATAGGTGTTGAACATAATTAGTTTGTAGTGGAGCAGAGAGCAGAGAACTATTTTTAGTAACTCAGAGAACAGTCAAAACAACCCAAAAGTTAAAAACGTCAACTACACATAAAAAATTTGTATTTTATTAGCAACAAACAAATTTTATATTTCATCCAATATTTTACTGGTAAAAATCTGCGCAAAACGCACAGAATTTTCGCTTGTTTATGTTTTGACTCAGCCACATATACATAAACATTATATTGTTTATAGCAGTAGGAGTTATCTTCAGGCAATCAGCATGAAAATAACCTTAGTTAATCCGCCATATCCACCCAGTGTACATTCACATCCACCATTTATACCGCTGGGACTTGGATATCTTGCCGCGGTGGCTGAAAAAACGGGCCATCAAGTTAAAATCATCGACTGTCAAGCCGAAAAACTCACCTATGACACCTTCAAGGACCGTATTGCACAAACACCCTCCGACTTCATAGGTGCAACAGCCACGACATTACTCTACAAATCAGCCATGCAAATTCTCACCATCGCCAAACAAGCCCAACCAAATGCCATCACAGCAATTGGTGGAAGCCATGCAACATTTTGGGATGAACCCGCCCTCAAAGAATACCCCGCAATAGATCTCATCGTGCGCGGAGAAGGTGAAGAAACCATTGTTGACCTGGCTGAAAAACTTGAAAGCCATCACCCCATAGCAGACGTATTAGGGATTACTTATCGAGAAGGCAATAAAATTCACCGCACCCCAGACCGACCATACATAAAAAATCTAGATAGCATCCCTTTTCCGGCCCATCATCTGATGCCCCTTAATAATCTTAAACATAATGGTAAACTCCTCATCCCATTGGTCAGTAGCCGTGGTTGTGTTCATTGGTGTGATTTCTGTAGCACCGTACGCATGTTTGGCCGAGGATATCGCATGCGTAGTGCAAAAAACGTAGTTGATGAAATGCAGTTTGTACACCAAACCTATGGAGTAGATCAGGTTACCTTCTATGATGATGCCTTTAGTGTAGACCGAAATCGTGTGCTCCAAATTTGTAGAGAACTCCATGATCGAAACCTTAAATTGATCTGGGATTGTGGCACCCGCGTGGATATGGTTGATAGAGAACTTTTAAAAACTATGAAAGATGCGGGTTGCATCGCTGTGTGGATGGGGGTGGAATCAGGCTCAGAAGCGGTGTTAAGCGCCATGAATAAGAGTATAAAGTTAGAGCAAACCCGTCAAGCCTACAAAACGGCTCATGAAGTGGGTTTAATGACCATTGCGAATGTGGTTTTGGGTTTTCCAGGTGAGACTGAGCAGACCGCTAAACAGACCATTCGGTTTGTGCAGCAATTAAATCCTGAAGATGTCGGGTTTTATTTGGCCACACCTTATCCAGGGACACCCATGTATGAGCAGGTGGTTAAAAATGGCTGGTTGCGTGTCACAGATTTTGATAAATATGACACTGCAGGCCCCATCTTTGAAACGCCTACAATGAGTATGGAGAAGCTTGCGCAACTTCGCTATAAAGCCTATCAACAATTCTACCTGCGGCCCAGTTATGTGTTGCATATGCTGCGTAAAGGTGGAACCTATGGAAGATCGGCAGTGAAGACTTCAGGGGCTTATCTGCTAAGAGCGTTACACATCAGACTCTCATAGGTTGCAAGTTGCGTAGGTGGTTTTGGGAAGGTACTGTCGATCTCCGAAACCTATATTTTTTCAAAGCTCGTTTGCTAGAAACCGTGTAACGGTGTTGTTTGGTTTTCTGAAATGGGGTTTTCGGAGGTTGCTTAGGAATTAAAACTTTATTAAAAATAAAACCCATATTTTTGCAGGTAAAGCGATCTGTGAAGTGGTGTATAGTTTTTATGTTTTTTATGGAGCTATAGAATACATCGATAGCCAGGGTAGTTTAGTGGTTGTGGAGAAACTAAGATGTGGCTTTTTGCTATTTTAGGTGGGTTCACGCACTATTTCTTTTCTGAACTTGTATGTTCGCCATTATGTCCCATGCAATTATCATACTGTAACGAAATTTATTGACCTGCCCACCTATTTGACGAAGAACCGATGTTTAGTTTTGGGGTCGATTTTTTGTTTGCGGTCATGTTTTTTGGGTTGAAGGGGCCGGTTTTGTTTTTGGTTTTTTCAGTTGTGGTAGGTTCATCAGTTATGTTGAAGGTTTCATATGTTTGTTTTACGGTGGTTGTTTTGTTTATAGTTTAGAGCTGCTTCTCAAAGATCTTTGCTATATGTCATAATAGATAGCATATCACACTGTAAAATTTATACTATACGGCTATAATAGAACAGGTCTAAAAAGGAAATAATTTCCAGAAAAAGCACATATGATATTACAGACTGCACAAAAAATAAAAAACAACATCACTAAACGCTACCTGTAATGTGTGCCTCTTCATTTATGGCTGTATGTTGTGGTTTGGTGAATTTGTCAGAGTTTTGCGCAGTCGGATACTCTTTTTTAAACAATTTTTCCCATACCCGTATTTCATAAAAACAACAATTACAAGTAACACAGTTCCAAAAACAAACAACAAAATTATCAATAATTGAATCAAAACAACTATAAAAGAATCAACGAATACAGCTGTATTTGGATCGGCACTAATTACTGAAACAACACCAACATAAGCATCGGGAGAATCGGTTAGAGTAGAATCAAACGTTAACACATACACATACTGACCATTGGGCGCTACAACTAAACCCGAAGGACATCGCCCAACACCAACAGTGCACCCAACAGCATTAGCTGCCGTGTTTATTACTGAAACGGAATTGTCCCATCCATCAGAAACATAAACATAATTATCCTCAGGCGCTATAGCCACACCGTTGAGCGACCCAAACCCCGACAAAGATGCAACCACACTACCACTTTAGTGTTTATAACAAAAATCTCACCTAACCCCGCAACATAGATGTATGCACCATCAGGCGTTATTGCAAGACTACTAAGGCCAATGTTCTCAACAGTAATGCTTGCCGTGTTGATATTACAAGAGGTATCTATCACAGAAATTGTCCCATCTCCATTTACAACATAAACATATGTGCCATCAGGCGCTACAGCCAAAGCTCTGGGTGCAACACCAACAGTTATTGTGTCCAAAACCATATTAGTGGTCGTGCTTACTACTGAGACCATACCAACTGCGGCCCCATTTGAGTCAGGGGTTAGAAGTTCATTTTTTAGCACATAAACAAATTTGCCATTGGGTGATATGGCAACTGCATTTGGGTCATCTCCGACTGTTATGGTTGTAGTGGCTATTGTTAGTGGCAGTGTTTATTATAGAAACCGTCCATTCCCTGGAACACTATTTGTAACATAGGCATATTGGCCATCAGGCGTTATAGCAACACCACAAGGGTTGTTTTCTGCAGTTATGGAAATTAGCGGGTTATTTGTGGTTGTGTCTATTACGGTTATGGTTTTTCCATTTGGAACCCAGAGATATTTACTATCAGGGGTTATTGCCAAATCAAAAGGGGTTCCCCCAACTATTATTGTTGTTCTGTTCACAGCTATAAATACCATAATGAGAGCAATATGGCAACGGTTAAAAACGCAACACTTATGTAGCCAAGGGTATTTTTTGCTTTCGATTTCATCCAAGGGCGCCTTGGATTCACCTCATTATTAATTCAGATTAAAATTGTTTTTTGCTTGTCTATATACTTATATTCGGCAGTTTGACCTAAAACAGTCAAAAATTAAATCATGCTCAAAAAAATATTCGAAAAAATAAGAAACCCATTGTAAAAATAACCAAAAACACACAACAACCGGTAATATAAACAATTCCAAATATTTTTTTCCCAAACTACCGAATGTAGGTTAGAAGGTTTTCGGAGGTTGCCTTTAAACTTCTTATGTTTTCCCTTAGTGTTCCATACAATATTATACCGCAACAAAACTTATTGACACCACTCACCTGATTTGACGAATAACCAAAAAAAGTAATAGACCGTTTAAAGAAGAAAAAAGACACCTACAAACGGCCAAGACAATTAGCTGTTATTGAACACTAAAAACAAGACAGCACAGCATTGTAGTCAATAAAATGCACACATATTCAATTAAAATGTGTTTAATATTCAACTATTGATAAAACATAAATTTGTTTTTGATATAATAAACAGGCAGGCATCGACTCATAAAACCCAACCATATTCAGCACTTAAATAGCCAGCAGTCAGATTGCACAAAAATCCCCATAAAATTCACCAAAACCACAACACATAGCAACAAATGAAGAGGCACACATTACAAGTAGCGTTTAGTGGTGTTGTTTTGTCGTTTTGCGCAGTATACATACCAAACTCCAACAACTAGCCATACGCAAACTAAATGCAGAAGAGTTAGCCTATGGCATAACCATTATATGTTCTCAACGAATTCGCTACCATAGGAGAGATATGATATAACAAAGAATTCAATGATAAAGAGCAAAAAAAGAATTGCACTCATCGCACATGACAACAAAAAAGAAGACATGATAGAGTGGGCAAAATACAACATATCCACACTGCAACAACATGTACTCTACGCCACAGGAACCACGGGTAAACGCCTCGAAAAAGAACTGGGGTTAGAAATCACCATCATGGAATCAGGACCACTTGGCGGCGACTTACAAATAGGCGCGCACATATCCAATAGCCTAATTGATTGCCTCATCTTCTTTTGGGATCCTCTCGAACCCCAACCCCATGACCCCGATGTAAAAGCGCTTCTGCGAATAGCAGTATTATGGAATATACCACTAGCATGCAACCGTAGTTCAGCTGACTTTATAATTTCATCCCAACTGATGGGCAGAGAATATACTCGCAAACTACCAGACTACGAATGCTACCGACACCGGTTAGACAACAAAAAATAATTTCATTGCATTGTGAGTTTCCCCATATTTTCTACTGAAAATCCCGTTCAGTTACTTACTTTAGCAGACACTACTTGCACACATACTACTACCAAGACATGCAAGCAGGCATACAACCCCGAAATCTCAAAACCAAGCATTTCACAAACAACCATTTACACCCCACAACCAACAGAATCACCATCACCCGATTCATATGCTTAATTAAACAAATTGGTCTCACATCATCAAGATACCCCAAAAAGGAAAACAACGCATAAACCCCCCGATTGTCCGAAAACTAGCAAAAATCCCAGAAAAATAAAAACACAAATGAACCCTGCATAAAGCATTATTTCTCACGTTCGGCAGTTTGGGAAAAAAATACTTTGGATTGTTTATGTTATAGGTTATTACGGGTTTTTTAGTTATTTTTACAACGTTTTTCTTATTTTTCGAATATTTTTTGGGTGACAATTTAATTTTTGGCTGTTTTAGATCAAACTGCCGAATGTAAGTTATTTCTCATTTTTACCTAATTTTTAGAAAAACAAAACACCGAAACTTTACTAAAAACAAACCCTACCAACCACTAATACACCAGATTTCAGCGTTTTAAACCCAATTAACCAACAAGAAACATGAACCGCCGTAAATTGTATGCCAAATTCTTACAAGCAATCTCACAACCCACACGATCCAACCATGAACCCTACAGGTAATTCCAGCCATAAAACGTGTCATATACCCAAACACATACTCAACCCGTGCACGAACACGCGCAATAAACCAGTTACCAACCTTTTCCTCCTCCGTAAGATGCTTATTACGATACACCCTAGCACACACATGAACCCTAATCCCGGGAAACAACCTTAAAATCTCATCCCGATAATCACCAACATACCCACAATCCACCTTTACATCCTCATCTTTTTCATCAATCAAACCCACAAACTCTTGACTGTCACGAATTTACGCGTCAGTTACACTAAACTCCGTAATAATCTTGCTATAGCTATCACTTTTACATGATTTTTATAGCCAAAAAAGGATTCATCACCCTTCTTGGTCCAGCGAGCATCCACATCAATTTGCACCAACACATTATCCTGACACTTTATTTCACCCTTTTCAATTCGCTCTGCACATTTTGTCGGTAAATCCTCAAGATCTTCACCCTTATTTAAATGCGTATCATCATTTTTTGAGAGTTTTCACCTATAGGGCGATAAGTCGTTTTTACGTAACTTTGCAGGGTTTAACGTTTCTTTTTGACAGATAAGAATCTGTATTCAGTAAGCGAAATTCTGCCGTGGTGAGTCAATTTTTCCGTTAATCTGTGTGGCAGAAGGTACGGATAACGTCGTTATTTAAGCCAACGTCAACGGCAACTAACGGAAAAATCGCCGTAACGATGGGCATTTGTAATTACTGAATACAAGTTCTAATTCTTGCATTTCACCATTAATTTTCGCCCACTTGCCCTCTCGTGAAGGCTATCACGTTGCAAATCTCTCTAAACATGAACACCCCTCATTTTTTGTTGTATGACATTTGGGAACAGTGACAAAGGTGACATCTACAATTGAACCTTTGTGGGTGATTATGCCCTTCTCTTCAAGTAGCGCATTAAAGGTATCAAAGAGTTTTTTGTCTACTTGATTTGTTTTTAGAGCTTCTTTGAAGTCCCAAATAGTGTTGCCGTCGGGGACTTTGTCACCAATTTCAAGGCCCAGAAAACGCATAAAGGAGAGGCGGTCGTTTATCATGTATTAGGCTGACATGTCTGATAAGCCGTACCATTGTTGCAGCATGGTGATTTTGTACATAAGTATGACATCGTAGAGTGGTCTGTCTCCTTTTGTCATGTCTTTGCGTATGGCGTTTTCAATTGGCTGGCGAAATATTTCCCAGTCAATAAACTGATTAGCTTTTATTAGTGAATCTCATAGGTTTGATAATATACTTCAAGTTGTGTTTTTGTTCCAAATAAGTGCAACGGCCCATAATTTTCCCACTCTACCTTTACTGCACATGATAACTTGATAGTTAAGCGGTTTTCGAAGGTTGCCTAATGTCATTCCAAAAAAAGATAGGGGAAGTGAATACATGCCTGATTTCCCGGATTTATTATACATAGGTTGATGGAAATCTACGAAAAGAACTGGAATTATAAAAATACCTGTAAAATACGCCTTAAACAATACGGCCTATGTGTAATTAGATCTGAATTATACACATGTTTTGTTTAATCATTAAACGTTGTTTTGAGGCGTTTTTTAAAAACCAAACGCATTTATCAAATAGTTCCCACATTTGTGTATAAATTTTGTGGGAATTTAGGTACATGATGTTGGTGTTTATGGTGATGGTGCTTTTGTTGGGCTTGGCAGGATAGGAAGCGTTGTAGGGGTACCTCTTGGTGCTATTGATGGACCTGTGTCAACAGGAAGCTCCTGGCTGCCTAAGGGTAATCTTATGCTGTAACTTCCGTTGTCATCAACTGCATAGAGAGCTGCATTGCCTAGCATTAGAAAGATTGCTTGTGATCTATCGTCGCTTAGATAGTAAATCGACCGCTCAATTCCACTGCCGCCAATAAAGTCTGGTGCACCTGCGATTTTGTCGAATTCTTTTTCTAAAGCACCCACATTTTTACCTATACGGTCATATATCTCCCCTGCCTGTTCAGCACTTAATCTTGGCTGGTCTTTTGGCAGGTCTCCAATGGCGATAAGAACGGGTCGGATCCATTCGCCCGGCAAACCAATGCCTTTGTCTGCAATGATTTTGTCTAGCTCTACTTTCTGCTCACTTGTTGCTTTGGCATATGCTGACTCATAGAAAGGTACGCCCGGTGCAGAGAATGCAGGGGTTGTTTCTTGTCCTAAAATCCAGCCATATGCAGCAGAAACAGCTAATATACCGCCAAATAATATCCCAACTATAACGATTGCGAACACCATCAGGCTTTTTTTATTTTTCAACATAGTCATAAGCTCCTTTATTACTTGTAGACCCAAAGGATATAGTATCATTCTGATTAAAATCAGTTATGCCAATATAGTATGTCGAACCTGCGGTCAGATATATGTCAAAGTCAGCATTGTTTGGTGAAGTATCATAGACCAGCATATTTCCGTTGCTATCAAATACAGCTCCATCTATATTATAACCGGCACCCCTGTCTGTGTAGATATGATATGTACCGCTTGAGGTTGGAATAAATTTAAAGAAATCTTTTTCGTCAGGATAGTCAAAACGACAGTTCCAACTGTTGGTTATGGCAAAGCTTTTTTCGATTACGTCGCCAGCTTTGTCTCTAAAATCATCTGTTGTAAACAGAGTGTAACTGTATTGTCCGTAAAAGTGTGGGAAATCAACAACGACTGATTTAGAAATCAGGAAATATCTTGTGCCATCATCATATCCTCCTTCGCGACTAACAGTCTCAATGTTTGCGTCGGTTATTTTAACGCCAGATATTGAATAATCCGTTATTGCAGTTGCCCCTCGTTTATGTGACCAAGTACCATCCGAATGTCTTAGATAAAAGTGATAATCACTTGCATCGCCGTCTTGCCTAATCGAAAGCGCGATTTTTCTTTGTCCGGCGGGAACACTAGCTGTTCGGGTTGTTTCAGTTAAAGTGCCAAATTCGGGACAAACAGCAGAGAGTGTCCAGAAGTCTTCATACATTCTATCGGTAACAAAGTAGTACATATTATTCCAGACTGTCGCGGCATTTCCATAACTGGTCATCAGATCTGAAAATGGTTCTGTGTTGGCAGCAAATTCGCCGGGTTGTTACTTATATGGAGCGCCTGATGAGCCACCCGGATAATAGAGGTGCGTTGCATATCCATAGCAGTTCATTTTATATTGCATATAACTCCTATAAGGGTTCGTATCTGAATAGACTGAATTCGTTCTGTTGACTGTCACGGCGGCAGCTGTGAGCGGCAAAAGCGTCAGCACTATGCTTAATGTTAAAAAAACAACAACAAGTTTATAACTCAGCATATCCATTTTTACAGTTTTTTTCTCCACATATCTTCGGCACTAATAGCTTAAAAGCCTTATGCACATATCCCACTTATCTGTTGGTGATTTGGATAATTTTTCAGGTTCTTCGTCAAAACAGGTGGGTGAGGACAAAGCTTTGTTACGATTTAACAGTTGCGTGGAACATATGGAAGGTATGCATAAGTTTTTAGAAAGAAACGTTGTTGTTTGTTGAAAGGAAAGAAAAGTCATTGAGATTACCCACCTGAAATAGCGAAAGACCAAATTTCAGTTATATTTTTTGCAGTCGATTCCTTAAACCTTGGCTTAGTAAGCGCTTACGCATGTATGGTTGAACTTCCAAATTTTGTGTTTTTCAAGTATACTAAAAATTGCGTTATTATCCTAAATTCCACAAATTTTAGGTACTATGACAAATTCGACTCTTACACGCCAAAGGAACAGTTTTAGTGGCATCACATTTTACACACTTATAGGTTAAAAAACCATACTTGGGATCACGACAATGAAGCATTTTTCTACTTCATCAATCTTGTACTGTGAGAGATTTGGATTCACACCTTTGAACCGTTCCCAATTCTGAGCAAGCAGCATAATGTTTTTGATGGCAATTTTGAAGGTCGCTGCCCTTCTTTTTGAAGGGCAACTCAATTATATAAATTCGTTAACAACAAGAAAAGAACTGATCATCTCCGTCCGTTTTCGCCAAAAACACGAAAAAATCTATTTATGGACAGTCTCCCCCGCACTCGTCCCACCCCACCATATGCACCTCATTACAGAGTAAAATCCCACAAATAAAAAGCGGGCCATCAAACAAAATATTCTGAAATCAGACTGCGCAAAAAGTCAAAAAACAATGGCACTAAACGCTGCAGATAGCGCATATCGCCTCATTTATTGCTGTATGTAGTGGTTTTGGTGAATTTTATCGAGTTTTTGCGCAGTCTGAAATACAGACCGTGCAAAAAGTCAAAAAACAATACATTAAACACTACCGGCAGCACATATCCCTCAGCTATTGCGGTATGTAATAGTCTTGGTGAATTTTATCAGAGTTTTGTGCAGTCTGAATACCCCGCATTTCTATTTTAGGGCATTTTTAATGTTGTGCACGAATTCTTAGAAATAAAAGGAAACTCAGAATTACATGTCCACAGTTTTATTTTAAAGTTTAACTCGAATTCTCATTGTTTTGCACCATACACACATATGCATTAGATTTAACTTAATTTTGTGAATAATGATTCGATTAAAATATTGACTGTAGCAGACGTAAAATTTTACAACTCGTAATTTTGTCGCAGGGCATAATTGTACCATATATTGAGGATAAAAATCACAATACAATCAACATATAAAAAAATAAGAGTTAACACACAAAAAACAAACATAATGAAACATAATAAATAACATACGTCGAAAAACGATAAATCTTTTTCAGCTCTGCACATCACAATTTTAACGAAAATTCAGGGTTAATGACTTAGTACAGTAAAATACGCAAACAACAATCATGACCACAAGATTCGCGTAATACATTATCAGGGAATTCTGTGTAAGTGGGATTGTTTTGATAATGCTATGTTTCATCGGTGCACGCAGATAATTGCTTTGGCCAGGCGGAGTGTTTATTTTTTACCTGCTTAAGCTGGCGAATTTTAACCGGATTGAGTTCTGACGGGTTAATTTAAAAGGTTGGTTGATTTGTTGTTTGGATGCGGATTTTACAGTAACCAGCATATCTTATTTGAAAACCATAATCCCCGTCTATCTTGCGATAGAGGGAATATGAAAGAAAAGGGGTAACTATTATGCTGCTTTCGGTTTAACTTTATCGACTGCATCACTTAAACTATTCATTTCAGCGTTAGCTTTACGAATGATATCTGCAATGGTTTCCTTAGTGGGTATGGCAGCACCAACTGAGAGGGCAAAGGCTTTCTGGTGAGCAGTCTGCAAGAGGGGGCGAATGGTTTCTTTAGTTGTATATGCGATACTTAGAGCCAACGCAAAAGCTTCTTGATTGCTTGACTCCACACTTCTCTTAGTGGCGGCAACGTCGACTGTTAGCTGATCCCCGGTTATCATTATGCCGTTATCAAAAACTGCACGCATCGAAATACCTAATTCAACCGCTTTTACGTTAAGTTTAGAGAGAACACCCGCTAAGCGCTCGTTTATGGGTTCACCTTTGCGAACAACTAGAGTATCTTTACTGATCCAAACACTACCGTTTTCTATACGTGTGGGTAAACCAACGGCATTGAGCTGGCTGATGACTGGCCCAGGAGGCTGACCGGTATTACTTGAAGGGATAACAACATCAAATGCCGCTATATCGCCTGATTTAGCAGTGGTTTTAACTTTGCCTCGTTCTAGCATAAGAGCGAGTTTGAAGGGATTGAGGTCTGTGAATAAGAAAACATTTGATCCTTCCAAGTATGCCTCAAGCTTTTTGAGTTCTGCTTGGTTGAGTTCTTCAAGGGCAATTTTTATGAGGGTGTTTTTTAAGACACGTAGATAAACCTGACCCTTCATAGTTTTTTTGAGTTCTTGTAACTGTGATGCGCGGACTTTTTGCAGGCTAGCGATGCCGATGGATTTGTATCCTTTAAAGATATCTTTTATCTCAGCTACTTCGCTTGATTTTTCATCTAATACTTGTTGAGATGGCATGATTTTTCTTCTCTATTTATGGTTTAATTTTGACGGGTTCACCCATGCTGGTTTTGATGAAAACGTATTTTATATTTTTTAAGCCTCGTTTAAGTTTGCCGTCAAGGACGCGGAGAACCGCCATCGCATTATCAGCAACGTCTTCATCTTTCATTTGCTGGGAACCGATTCTAACCTGGATTATAGGCTGGTTGCGCATACGGACAACCGCAGTTTTACGGTGCTTAACGAGTAAATTAACTATATCCGCATTTGGCGGGACTGGAACAGGCATTTTACCTCGTGGACCCAAAACGGGACCTAAGATCTTACCGACCAAGGGCATCAAGGGTGCTTCCGCGATGAAAACATCACAATCGTTGGCTAATTGACGTAACTCTTTCTTTTTACCGTTTAAATTATCGAGTTCTGTGCGGTCAACGACGCGATCAGCACCAGAGTTTTTTGCTTTGAACGCAAATTCGCCTGAAGCAATAACACAGATACGGTTGGGTTTTAACGTACCGTGTGGAAGTTCAACGACTTCTTGAATTTTGCCTTCAGGGGTCTTCATATCAATTTCTTGAATATCCAGTATCAGGTCTATGCTCTGGTTAAACTTTTTCTCGCCAGCTTTAGCTTTCGCCTGTTTTATTGCTTCAGATAGGGTATTGTTGTCTAGGGGCATTTTTAAGCCTCGTGCCAATAGGGGATAAGGAACCCATTATAAAAATATTCGCCCAGCATCAGCGGTTACCCAAATAGGTTTTCATAGATACCGGCATCTATATCCTTTTGAACTTCACGGGGATCTTTACCTTCAACAGTGACACCCAAACTTACACATGTGCCAAGCAACTCTTTAGTTGCATTCTTAGTGTCAGGAGCCAAAAGCTGATGAGATTTAATCTTGGCAATCTTTATCACTTGTTCCATAGTTAAGTCACCAGCTTTAACCGTATTAGGAGTACCTGAGCCTTTCTCAATCTTCAATTCAGCAACTATCAAAGCGGATGCAGTGGGAGTACCAATACTGATTTCGAAGGTCTTATCTTCAGGATCAACATTAACCTTCACCGGAACTTTCATACCAGCATAATCTTTGGTAATTTCATTGATTTTATTGACAACAGCCACAATGTTGACCCCTAAGGGGCCCAAAGCGGGACCCAACGGCGGACCGGCATTAGCTTGACCGCCGCTGACGATTAATTCTACAACTTTTTTATCTGCCATAGATTTTCACTTTATGCTTTTGCTTTTTCTACTAATTTTACATAGTCTGAATGTACTGTGATGGGCAAAGTGAATGTTGCCTCAAGTAACTCGAGAGTAACTTCGCCTTTAGCCTTGTCTAGTCGAGTGATTTTAGCACGCATTCCCTTAAAGGGCCCGCCGGTAATTTCGACCACATCATCTTCATTGAGGTCTTCCATAACGGGTTTGCGGACTATGTAGCGTTCAATTTCATTGAAACTGATTAAGCCCGGAATACGGCTACGGACATGACGAATACCCAAGATAGCATCTTCGATATGATGCGGCCCATCTGCCTCTATAAACACATACCCTTTGAGGGCATCGGGAACCAAAAGAGCCTTTAGAGGAATCTTAGTCATATTAATTTTTGATGCAATCAAACGGGCCACATTGCGTTCCTGTCCTGTAGTGGTTTTAATTGCAAATATTTTTACTTGGGAAGGCTCTTCTTTTTTGTCCATAACATTCACTTTTTATTTATGTACCGGTAGGGACAATAATAGATGCGATTAATTTAATTACAAAACCAATTAAACCCACTATACCAATACCTAGCAGGCTAATTTTTATTGAGAGCCACAGCTCTTCACGTCCCGGTTTAACAGCCAATTTTAATGTTCGTGCCGCTTGTTGGAGCCAAGATTTAATTCCCATTTTTTTATCGCACCTTCAAGATTTCACTCAGATATAATAAACATTCCTGTAAGATTTAGGTTTAGAAACTACTGTATATAGATTATTAAACTTTCCCCAGCGGAGTAGAAAATCTAACAGTCACCCAACGTAAAATAAAAGAAATTGTTCCTGAGCAAACTAAACATAAAAAAAGTTGCTAAACTTTCCGGTAAGGCAACTCCACTGTTTCCAAAGCAAAAAGCAACCCAGGTTTATCATCGCTTCTAATACCTTTCCAATCCAACAAAGCCAACTGTACTTTCTCAAAAGTCCGTTCAATACATTGTTTAATCATAGCCGCATCTATGGAGGCCACTGCGTATTTAGGGATCATGTGCCCAAATAAAACTGATTCCGATAGGGCCAGAGCGGTAAATTTTTCAGTATAGTGAGTTCCACCTATACCCAAAACAGCTGAAAAAGAAACGTTTGTGAAAGCATTAATTGCAGATATAGCGCTTTGTGCAACAGCTTTTGCACCCTGAACATCACCCCACTGCACCGGTGAACTGCCCAACTCCACAAACATAGCAGGAACATCTATACTTGGCCCATGATGCGTGCATTCATAACAAACTTGATAGTTAGACAATGATAGGGACTGCTTGTAGTAATCCAGCGTTTTTAGAGCCGCTTGCATAACAGCCGCTGGTGCAACAGAGAGAGTTTTGGGGACCCCGCCAAATTCTGCATCGGCAAAGTTTCCAGGAGTATGCACCGTAAGGGTGGGTTTGCCGCTTTGGCTACTATGGCGTGAAAGAAACACAACAAGATCCGCATCTGGAAAGTCTTTCTGTAGATATTGGGCATAAACAACTTCGTCTTGGAGTGCAACTAAAGTAACTTGACAATTGTTGATTTTAGCAGTGTATAGAGGAGAATTTTTGTATGTTACAGAGGATTTTTTGAAAACATGCTGTTTGAGGATTTGTTGAGCAATATTTACGCCTGCAATATCAAGAAGAGAGTAAACAAGCAATATCATGGGTATCAAGTTATCTATTGTGTTACAACGTAAAAATTTACCCATCTCATTTCAGGGCTACTGTAGTCTAATTTTAATTATCAAATCACTAAAACGTGCAGCATCCAAAAGAACCAGAGGTGCAAATTTTTTAAAGCCAACTGTGTAAAAACAACAGCGCACACGTCACAACCGCCATTTTTTTCACACAATGATTGCACCAAAAGAAAATTTATAAAAAAACAACACTAAAACATCAAATAATAATCAACGAGACACAATAAAATCATTAAAAACACACATTCAAGCAATACACAACAAAGTATTACGTAAAATTAACAATAAACATCCACATCCACACAAAACAACAGACAAAAAAATTCAAAAAACAACATTCAAACAACAAATAACCAAAATATTTCAGCTTTACAGACACCAAACCTTAACAATTAATCCAATTCATCAGACAAAACAAAACATCAACCAACTCAAACAACCAAAAACAAAAAAACAGAAAACCTCCAACTGCCCAAAAACTAGCAAAGCTCATTGAAAAACAATAAAAACCGATTTTCTCCACACTTTACACCAAAAACACAAAAGATCTAATTCTCAAACAGACACAACCAGAAAAACCACCACACAAACAACACAAACCCAACATCAAACACAACCACCAACCACATTTTCCCGCACTCAAAATAAAAACAAACACCTACCAAACCCAACACAACCACAAAACCAAAAAACCTCAACAAAAAAATACCTAAAGCTTATTATTGAAGGCCTAATTGAAATGTACCAGGCATAAGCGATGCACTTAATAAACTTTAAAGAACTCACAGAACAAGACCTCAATACACTAATTGATTTAGCCATAGAAACCAAACAGAACCCAGAAAAATTTCTCAAAACTCTCGAGGGAAAATCAACCGCATTAATTTTTCAAAAAACTAGCACACGTACACGTGTTAGCTTCGAAGTCGCAATGACACAACTTGGAGGACATGCACTCTATATCGATTGGAAAAGTACAAATTTCACCTTAGCAGACATAAGCGACGAAACCCAGTCACTTTCCCGCCATGTAGACTGCATTATGGCAAGATTACTCTACAACAGCGACCTACAAAAAATGGCGTCTGCATCCCGTGTGCCCATAATCAATGGCTGTGACGAAAAATATCATCCCAGTCAAATCTTAGCTGATTTAATCACCATAAAAGAGAAACACGGTAAACTCACGGGAACAAAACTGGTCTACATTGGCGTCCACAACAACGTCACCAATAGTCTCATCGAAGCCGCCATCAAAACAGGAATTAAAATAACCACAGTAACACCCATCTTTAACAATGCAGCACGTGATGAAGAATTGCTTTTGGCCGCAAAAAAATCAGGTCTCTGGGAATCCACCTTAGACGTCAAAAACGCCATAAAAAACAGCGATTTTGTCTATACAGACACTTGGATCGATATGGAATTTTTCACCGACCCAAAATTTGAGACCGAAAAAAATAACCGCATCAACCTCATGATGCCCTATCAGATCAACCTCGAACTACTCGGCAACAGTAACGCCTACATCATGCATGATATGCCCATTCATCGCGGCTATGAAATCAGTGAAGAAGCCATCAATAGCCCCCGTTCAGTGATTTATCAACAAACCGAAAATAGACTCCATGCAGCAAAAGCTATCTATCTCAAACTAATGACCAAAAACTACCCGGTAAGATAAACCGATACGGTATTTCACCCCCATTAATCACCACTTCTATGGGTTCCCGCTGGATGTTTAAAATTCAGACGGCGCAAAAACTCCGATAAAACTCACCAAGTCCACAACATACAGCAACAAATAAAGAGGATACCCTACAGATATCGTTAGTGATAATGTTTTTTGACTTTTGTGCAGTCCGAACAAACGATTTTGCCCCAAAGCCGGTTTTTAGTAAACATATATAACGTTACAGTGTGCTATGATAACTTTAGGTTCGGATGGAAAAGGCTAATCAGCTAGGATTACACAATGTTCATGTTCATTTAATTCGAGCGGTAGCGATTACTGCGGCTATTTTAGTTCATGCCGCGGGCAGATGGTTAATAACCAGTCAAGAACTGAATCAGTTACCGCCACTGGGAATAGTAAGCTGGTCCACGGTACTTATCTATCAATGTCTTGCAGTACTGGGAGTTCCATTATTTTTGATGCTGTCAGGTCTGTTGTTGTTACACCCTGAAAAATTACAACCTGAAAAAAAAGAAAGCCTCAGAGTATTTTTTAAAAAACGTTTCACCCGGATAGGTTTACCTTTCATATTTTGGACACCCATTTATTTTGTCTGGGTCTATTTAACCCAAAACATACCACTCACTCCAGGAGTCATCATACAAGGCACACTAAATGGGGCTTACACGCAATTCTGGTACATATACGTACTTTTCGGTCTCTACATATTAACGCCCCTTCTGCGGATAATTATAATTCACGCAGGTCAAACACTTATCAAATATTTTTTGGGTTTATGGCTTATCGGCGCAGCTATTTTACCTTTTTTTAGCCTAATATTCCCCTATCAACTCAATCATAATGTTTTCACCATAACAGGGTATGTAGGATACTTTATTTTAGGTGTATATCTCTGTTGGGTACAACCTATCGATCGCAAGAAAACCTTAGGAGCCATGCTTTTGGGAATCACTTTGACTGCATTGGGCACTTATGTGCTAATGGTTTCTGGTGCTGGCGAAGGTATGTACTTTTTCCAAGCATATCTTAGTCCCACAGTAATTCTTGCATCCACTATGGCATTTCTATTGTTGTTAACCGTTAGACCGCCGTCAAATCAACAGAAAACCAAACCAGCGCTATACAACAAACTCATTACAACAATCAGCCAAAATACGCTAGGCATCTTTTTTGTCCATGTTATAGTGATTGAAACCATCCAGCGAGGCTATGTGGGCTTTATGCTTAATCGCGAAATACTCAACCCCATAATTGAAGTCCCGTTACTTACAATCATTACATTATTTATTTCACTGGGTATAATTCTTTTACTCAAAAAAATACCGCATATAGAAAAAGTAGTCACCTAATATAGGGATAAGAGGTTGGGTTTATGAAAAATTTATATTTAAAACTGTCCATAGAACATATGAGTCAAAACTATGCTACAAGATATTACGCTGAATAAAAAAAAATTAACTGCACTAACAGTGAGCATTATTTTTCTGCTTATATCATCGGGAATAATAGTTTACTTAATGAGTCAAACTGAACAAAAGGAACCAAATGCCATTCGGGTTGCATGTATCGGTGATAGTCTCACACAATCAACTGAGTACACATACAATCTCATGAACAAACTGGGCAGTAACTATACAGTACACAATTTTGGTGTTGGTTCCACTACAGTCGCCTTGCTGTCTGAAACGCCCTACAGGAACACAACCGCATTTCAAAATGCACTAAACTTCGAGCCTAACATCGTGATCATCATGCTTGGAACAAACGATGCTCAGCCAAGTCTTTTTCAATATAACAATACCTTTGTGAATGATTACATAACACTAATACAGGCTTTTCAGGAACTGTCAAGTAATCCAGAAATTTGGTTGGTGTTACCACCACCGATTTTTAGTGACCTTGCAGGAAGTATAAGCCCAGAGTATTTTGAGCAGACCATAATTCCAAGTATTGTGCAAGTCGCAACCCAAACTAGCCTACCAGTCATAGATGTGTACTCACTTTTGATTGATTATCCTGAATACTTCCCTGATGGCATACATCCATCAAAAACAGTAGATAACTGGGGTAAAGAACCAGCCGCGCAAATCATCGCCACCGCAATATACAAAGCAATAAGTTCACCGCAGTTATCAAAGTGAAGTTCTCTCGGTAACTGCACATTTTAATTAAACCATGCCCGATTTTTGGAATATTTAGACACTATAGTACACTGAGATATATGTTTATCAAAAAGACAAAGCAGTATATTTAGTTCTGGGTGAAAATGTGTCTTTGGTTTGCTCATTTTTCGTTAAAATTTAAATTTTTGCATCATTTTTATTTAGTGGAGCTTAGTTTCTATTAACGATTTAGCGCTAAATCTGAGGTTTTACTAACACATAACCGGTTTATTCGACATTTCAGACTGCGCAAAAAGTCAAAAAACAATGACATTAAACACTACCGGCAGTGCATATCCATTCATCTATTGCTGTATGTAGTGGTTTTGGTGAGTTTTATCGGAGTTTTTGCGCAGTCTGATTTAGAAATTTAAGTACTAAACTACACCACACCACCCAAACACCCAAAATACCCCACCAAACTGCCCGAAAACTAACAAAACTCCTTGAAAAACAAGAAAAGAACTGGTCTTCTCTGTCCATTCCCGCTAAAAACACGAAAACTTCTAGTTTTTAGACAGTCTTCCACCCTTCATAACCTCACCTACAAAACCACAACACCCCAATCAACAAACACACAACCAACACAACCTACAAACAAACCACCACCAAAAAACAACCACAAACAAGCCACAGAAACCACCCACCCTTCAAACTAAACCCAACCAACCACCCCACACACTACCTACTACCAACTATATACCACCCACACTACTTGACCACATAGGAACATTTCGGTGATAATTTGCGAGCTCAAACAGTTTTTAGCAAGTAAATCTGAGGCATAGCTAAGGCAGTCTTAACATATCCACAAATTTAACAGTTCTTTTTTTACATGATTTTTCTCAGATTATCACTTAACTGTTCCTTATTTGATGATTTTTCCTTTTAGATAAGTCACTAAAGTTTCAATTACTTCAACCCGTAAAGTTTTGCCCAACAGCATCTCAGGTGATTTGATAACTATGGGTTTGTAAGCAAAGTTTCTACTAATCCAGGAATTAGTCACTTTACCAGGTTCGTCCAC
This sequence comes from Nitrososphaerota archaeon, assembly GCA_031274765.1. Lineage (GTDB taxonomy): Archaea > Thermoproteota > Bathyarchaeia > Bathyarchaeales > Bathycorpusculaceae > Bathycorpusculum. The sequence goes on from JAISPR010000005.1 coordinate 33,961, forward strand.
TAGCACTTCGCCGCGCCAGCCGAGCCAGGTTTTGTTGCGCCCGGTGGAGATTTCTTTAGCTAATTCTGCAGTAAGGGCGCTTCTATGTTTGATTTCTTCTTGGTCCACCAAACCATCACTTATATTCCAAGCAACGGTTTTTGGTCTAGCAAAAAATTTTGAGACATTTGTGATGTCAGGTTGGGTTTTTTTTAATAATTTGAGGGTGTTATCGAAGGCTTCGGGGGTTTCACCGGGAAAGCCTACGATAACATCTGTAGATAGGGTTAAATCGGGGAACACCGCTCGGAAGGCTTCTACGATTGTTTGGAAGTCCTCAGGGGTGTAAACTCGGTGCATATCAGCTAAGACTTTGTTGTCGCCACTTTGGACGGGTAGATGTAAAAATTTGAAAAGCCGTTGATTTTCAAAAGCGGTAATTAGTCGGTTTTGCATAGGTATAACTAGATTGGGTGTCATCATACCTACGCGTATATGAAAGTTTCCTTTCAAACTGTTCGTTGCACAGAGTAGATCGGCAAGGTTAGTTTTGATGTCTCTTCCGTAGCTTGCTGTGTCTTGGGAGGTTATCCAAAATTCTTGGCATCCAGTTGTGTAGTCTGTTTGGATGCGTTGAATAATTTCGGGTATGCTGTAGCTTCGTAGGTGGCCGCGGGCGTGTACAACACAGCAATAGGTGCAACTTCCCAGGCAGCCAAAGTTTATGGGAATTATACTGATGATAGGATTTGTTTGTAGTTTGGGCAGTGTTAGAGGGGGTTTTTCTTTGTGGGTTGTAAGGGCTACGATTTTTTGTCCGTCTAGGATGTGTTTGACTATGTTGATGATTTTTTCGCCGGTTGCTGGGCCAATGACACCATCGAAGGGGACTTCTTTGTTTAGGCGTTCGTAGTTGATTTTGGGTAGGCAACCGGCGATGAGGATTTTTTTGTTTTTTGGGGTTTGTTTTATGTCGTTGATGATGCGGTTTTCTGTGGGTCCTTTGACGGCGCAGGTGTTGTATATTATGATGTCTGCTTCTGTTTTGTTGGTGGTGAGTGTGTAGCCTGATTGTTTTAGGCAGCCTGCGAGTGTTTCGCCATCGGCAGTGTTGCTGGCGCAACCATAGTTTTTTATGTAAACTGTGGGCATTTGTTTTCTTGTTAGTTGCTATGTCTGGGCATAAAAATGTGTTGTGCGTTTGTTTGGAATTGACAGGTATTTGATATATGGTTACGTTTTTATTTATAAAGGATTGAACCAACATGTTATGTACATATTTGTATCATGATATGTAGAAGTATAAGTGCCAAATAACGTTGTATATCTGTAAAAGCCGCAGGGAGAGATAACCCGCTTGAAATTAATCACTCTGTATCTACCAGAAACATATATAAAAGCTTTGGACCAACTGGTTGACGAAAGATTCTACCCCAACCGGGCCGAGGCCATACGAGTAGCCATACGCGATTTAATCAGTGCAGAAGTCTGGAGGCGTAAAGGCGTTGACTAAAAACCTCGATGAATTAAAATGCAACCTCACCACTGATGACGCAAAAATCGAAGTCATCCCCACAATAATCGAAACTCCGCTAAGCATAACCGCACCCAGCATAACCCGCAAACCCAAAGCGGCTAAAGTAAAAGCAGGGATGGTTAAAGCAAAAATGACAACAAAAAAAAGCCGCCTCGAAAAAGCAACAAACAACCTCTATGATTTAGAAGACTACCATGGTCCAGAAAAAACCCTCAACATCGATTTGGACCTCTATCAAATGGAAGACTACTAAACTTCCACCATCATAATTTTAACCTAAATTTTACGACTTTTCGACACATACAGACTTATGTATTAGAGTTATAACAATATTTCAATTTTGTAAAACAATTATTCAGCTTATGCAATTCACAAATATCAAGAATTATACGCCGTATATTTTTAAAAATATTCACCTATGACACACACATTATAATTGACACATACACAAAATAAATTCCATGAAAAATTGATACATTTATAGCAAAAATCGGCAGTGTACCAACACAGAATAGTTTTTACTAGGTGTTTTATGTGTTACCCCCGGATTAAGGGTAACTTTTCTCTTCAAAACTTGGAAAATTTACCAATTATGTCTGGAATCAATACGAATTTAATTCTGCACCAAATTAACTATTCCAAATTGGCACACTACCCGAAAATCAAACTGCGCAAAAACTCCGATAAAATTTATCAAGGCCACTACATACAGCAATAGGTGAATGGGTACGCTGTCTGTAGTGTTTAGTGATGTTGTTTTTTGACTTTTGCGCAGTCTGAAATCCCATATGTGCAAAAAACTCACAGATTTTAGGTTTTACCTGCAAATAAAAAATACACACACATGCAACATCCATCAAGCTCGATAGAACATAAATAATACATCAACAAATCAACAAACAGGACAGAAAAAGCCACAAATAAAAACCGAACAGAAAAACCACACCTTAACACCCACACACAACCCCTTAGAATCAAACAAACACTATACACAACACAATATAACAAAACACAACAACACATCCACAATAACAACACCAGCTAGACAAAAAGAAGACATACCAAACAATTGACATACCAATTCAAACCACACTACACAAACAAACAATAAGTAGAACAGCAAAAGAGGGACTGACGCAACTTCTTTTAAACCCCACCATACATACTACTACCGAGGAATAAGATGTCAATCCAAAGTACACCCGAACCAAACAACATATTTTTTGTCTGGTTCAATCAGTATGCAGGAATTCTTCTCAAAACCCCCAGCAAAACACTCATAATTGACCCCGTAGATATAAAAGCCAAATCCATCCCCACCCTTGACGCCCTGCTAATCACACATGAACACTACGATCATCTTGACCCATTATTAACAGCAGAAATACAAAAACAAACAAATTGCAACGTCATAGCTGATGCAGCATCAGTTAAAAAACTTCAACATATTTTGCCAAACAATAAGCTTCAAAAAGCCCAACCCGGCAGCGAATTCGAGCTTGGCGAAGTCACCATCAAAGCAGAAAAAAGTAACCATCCAGCCCAAGCGCCCGTAACCTACATCATAACAAGTGAAAACCAAGTCAAGGTGTATCACACAGCTGACAGTTTACCCTTCCCAGAACTCGAATCAATAGGACAAAAAGAGCAGTTTGACATGGTTTTCTGCACTGTCGGTATTGCCCCAGGCGCTACTGCCAAAACAGGGTTTGAAATTGCACGTCTAACCAAACCACAGTTGGCAGTACCTTATCATACAGGAGCAATACACGATCAACAATTATTTGCAGAGTTTCTAAAAAAAGACTTACGTAGAACGGCTTGTTTAATTCCTCAACAAAACAAAATCTATCAAGTTTCAAAAAAACAAAACCGCATGTGAAAACAAAGCACGCCGACTGCTCAGATCAACGTTCCAAATTTGAAGACAAAACACATAGCACAAAACAAATCCCACATCAACTCTTCATCGATAGCAGTATTAACTAAAGAATCAATTTACAATAGCCAGTAAACAAAGGGTCAGTCTCAAAAATTTATCATCCTGCAAAAATTCGAATTCCCGCAAAATTTGGATCCTGCACACAAAAAATCATTTTTATTTATTAATTTTTAGTTTTTAAGCATAAAACAACCAGTTTTATTTGTTTTCCACAAGGCCACTATAATGTCCAAGACTACAATAACACAAAATACAACAGAAAGTCATTGATTACCAGTTTTGCAATTAAAACCTAATTTCAGACTACGCAAAAACTCCAATAAAATTCACCAAGACCACTACATACAGCAACAGGCAAAGTTGTACGCCATCTGCAGTGTTTGGTGATGTTATTTTTTGACTTTTTGCGCAATCTGATTTATAAAATTTAAAAAAGTTACCAATACAGTAGCATAACATTGCAGGGAATTTAAGTAGCACCCATCAGATAGACAACAGGACCAACACTTATATGACTACCAGTTCACTGCAAAATAGCAAACCATGCAGTGAACAAAGATAATAGTTATGCGTTAGCTCAAGTCATAGTTTTTCGTCAAACAGACAGGTAGAACAAACAAGTTTTGTTACAACATAACAGTTGTTTGGAACATATTTGTAAGCATAACAAATTAGAGAAGCAACAACAAGTACACACCTAAAATAGTGAAAGCCACAAACCACTTGACAATAATTTATCGTCATCAAGAGTACCAGAATAGACACCTATCAGAAAGCGGATAATAGGCAGAGTTTTTAGCTACAAAATCAGAAAACAAACAGAATAAAATAAAAAAAATGAACCATACGCTTCAAAACCAAACAAAACACAAACAAACACGACAATATATACACAATAATAGGTAAAATAAATAATTTTAAAACATATAAACTAACGATATCGTTTACTCATAAAATATAAGACCTGTTCTTTTTAACAAGGAATGCAAATCATCAACTGCAACATAAACATCAGACTCTTTTTTTGCACCCGTACAAACAAGTTTCCCGCTAGCAAAAAGCAAAATCACCACTTTAGGGTCCTTCATACGATAGATCAAACCAGGAAATTGCTCAGGTTCATACATCGCATGCCCTAAAGTATAGGCAGCTTTCTCAAGGTCAATCATACCACCCAACCCCCCAGAGGCCACAATATTTTGAATTTTTAACTCGGGTTTACTGATGATAATTATGCCACCTTTTTTGAGCTCCTTAATCACCTTCATAACAGCATGTTTTGCTTCTTTTTCGGATTTAGCACCCGTACACACCATTTTACCGGAACGGAAGATTAGTGTAACTGTTTTGGGACGTTTTAAACGGAAAACTAGACCGGGAAATTGATCAGGACGATATACTACGCCAGGGTGCCCTTTAACAACAGAGTTCAGGTCCACTTTTTGGTTGAGTGTTACGGAAGCGACAACGTTTTCAATGCTTATTAAAGCTTTAAGTTCTGACAACCAGTTCTCCTCTGCGTTAAACTAAATATCCACTATCGATTGCTATCTTTATAAATACATCTATGTTATAATGGGGCCATTGGGTTTTGTGGTTCAATTTGTTTTTTCTTTTGCTGTTCTTTTATAAGGGGAACAACAAATTCAAAAACTATAAGCAACGTAATCAGCACAACTACTAAGGGTAGCGCCCAAGGGATACCGCGCATGAGTAAAGTAATCCAGCCAATATAGGGAATACGCATAACAACTCTTCCCAGAATTAAGTCTTGAGACACTCCTTCGCCGCTAGTCCAGATTGTGTGTGAATCATACTCTGATGAATCGATTGGAACGGGCCAATGGCGTCCATTACCATCACCTTTAGTTTGGAAATAAAGGATACCGTTTTCTTCGTAACGTGCAACTATACGATGCACTATTGGAGTATCCGCTGGGTTGGTGGGTCTTTGGTAGACGATTATGTCACTGTTTGGGTAAATGGTGTTGAGGTCCTGAGGGTTGACAGCTTGAATGAGGATTATGTCACCAACATGGAGGGATTGGTCAAAGGGGTGACTCCAGCCATCGCAACCATGGGGTTCAAGGCACATACTGCCGCTTTCTACCACTCGGAGGGGGATAGCAGTTCCTAGCATAGCACTCAGACCTACAAAAAAACCCAACATCAAACTGGCAATTACTACAAGGACGACTATAACCCTGAAGTATTCGTTTTTTAGGAGACGATTTAAATCAGTCAATGTTTAGCTTTCACCGGAGCACTGTTTTTATAAACTGATCACTAATTATGACATACCCCGCTGTGTGTTGCTTGTTGTGTTTGAAGCGGGTGCTTCTTGGAAGCTGCGGTTATTTGCAGAATATTTACCAAGCTAACCCCGTGTGTCCCACGGTTCATTTAGATGCGTCAACATGCGCATCCTTTGTTTCTGACGGATCAATGGTATATATGTTTATGGTTTAATAGAGCAGGAACTTTTACGTGGGATAGCGATATTGGTAGCAGGCATATGGGTCGATTTGGCTTGTTATCTAGTGTTAGTTTGTTGAATGTTGTACATGTTGGCAACTTTTATGTTTTAAGGTACATGTTTTGGTTTGAACGTGTATTTGGATCTAAAATCTAAGCAGTGTTGTTTGTTTGTTTTTGTAAAATATTTTTTTGAGTGACGGTTCAGTTAATTGATGAATTGTACTGTGATGTTTCATAGTTTCAAATCAGTTTAGATAATCGTATTATTTTAAACAGAGCATAATTTTTTTAAATATAGGGGAGTTAACTATTGAGTTCAATGAATGTGTTGTGACCGCTGTGCGCATAATTTTTACTCACATTTGGCAGGTTGGGAAAAAAATACTTCGAATTATTTATATTACGAGTTGTTGTGAGTTTGGTTATTTTTACAATAATTTTATTATTTTTTGAATATTTTTTGGTGTAAATTAATTTTTGGCTGTTTTATGTCAAACTGCCGAATGTAAGTTTTAGATTAAAAGTTTGGCTAAAAAGAAAAATAGAGAGAAGTCTAAAAGGCATGTTTATTATTTGTTTGTTTAGATTTTGCTCTTGCTTAATACTTCACGGAATACGTTACCGCATTTTGAGCATTCATAAAGGCCGATTTCTAGTTGCATACGTTTACCGGCTTTATCTGGGCGGCCTGCCATTTTCCATGTCTTTTTTGGTTTGGAAACATCTGTTCCGCATTTTGGACATTTACCCATGTGCAAATTTCCTCCGTATTATCGTTTCCATGCTTTTCACAGAATAGGATAAAAAAGTTTCCATAGTTTTTACATAGATATTTTCTTTTTCAACATCGCAATTAAACATATTTATGTCAACTTTACGATAACAAAAGAATATACATGGCTAAAGTAACCATAAATACGACTTAAATTCGTCAGAAAACACCAAATAAAACCAACCCACACACAAAATTACACCCCACAGCTTTATAGCAAACCAAAAAATATACTCCCAATCAACCCGAGGTCCACCTTATAGTGCAAACAACACCCGAAAACACTTTCGAAATACTAGTAAAACCCATACGACGACTAATACAACAAAAAGGATTCACTAAACCCACCGAACCCCAAGAAAAAGCCATCCCAAAAATTCTCGACAACAAAAACATCCTGTTAATTTCCCCCACTGCCACCGGAAAAACAGAAGCCGCCTTCCTCCCCATACTCAACACCCTTCTACAACAACCCAAAACACCAGGAATAAAAGTACTCTACATCACACCCCTACGTGCCCTAAACCGTGATCTAATGGAACGACTACAATGGTGGTGCAACAACCTCGACATCAAATTAGCAGTCCGCCACGGCGACACAGAACAAAAAGAACGCACCCACCAAAGTCAATCCCCACCAGACATTCTAATAATAACCCCCGAAACACTACAAGCCATCCTCTCAGGATGGCTTCTACGACAACATATGCAAAGTCTCAAGTGGATAGTTATCGACGAGGTACACGAATTAGCAGATAACAAACGAGGCAGCCAACTCTCACTTGCACTAGAACGCATCCGCAACTTGATAAACAGAGAATTTCAAATAATCGGCTTATCTGCAACAGTAGGCAATCCTAAAAAAATCGCCAAATTCCTCGTCGGCAACCAGCGACCCGTCGAAATCATACAAGTACCAGTCGCTAAAATGGTCAAACTAGAAGTAATTTATCCCACATCCACCAAAGAAGATACACAACTCGCAAACAAACTTTTCACCCACCCCGAAGTAGCAGCACGACTACGCACAATCCGAGACTACATGGAAAAACGCAAATCCGTACTTCTCTTCACCAATACACGCTCAATCAGCGAAGTTTTAACTTCCCGTTTCAAAGTCTGGGACATAAATTTTCCAATATCTATCCACCATGGCTCCCTAGCAAAAACCTCACGACTCGCCGCTGAAACCGGGCTCAAACGCGGTGACCTCAAAGGTTTAATCGCCACCAGCAGTCTTGAACTTGGCATAGACATCGGTCACATCGATTTTGTTATCCAATACATGAGTCCAAGACAAGTTTCCAGACTCATCCAGCGCATTGGCAGAGCTGGACACACCTATGGTAACCCTTCTGAGGGCCTAATCATAGGCATGGACTCTGACGACACACTCGAAGCACTAGTTATTGCCCGCCGAGCACTACAAGAACAATTAGAAGAAGTCGCAATTTCTGACAAACCCTACGATGTTTTAACGCATCAAATCGCGGGACTATTACTCAAAAATCACCAGTTAACCTTCCAAGAGATTTTTGATTTCGCCAAAAAAGCCGCACCATTCCAGACCTTGGATATGACAGATATAGAAAAAATCATCAAGTACATGCATAACAGCGCTCCACAGCTTGCTTGGGCATCATTTGAGGAACAAATAGTTTTCAAACCCCCACATACTAAAGCCCTCTTTGAGTATTACTTTGATAATTTATCAATGATACCAGAAGAAAAACAGTTTCTTGTCATCGAGCAAACCAGCGAATCTTCCATCGGTGTTCTTGACGAAGCATTCATGGCAGAATATGGCAAACCCGGAACTAAATTCATCATACGAGGCAGCGCCTGGCAGATAATTCATGCCTCTGAAGATAAGGTCTATGTACGCTCAGTCGACGATTCGACAGGCAGTATCCCCAGCTGGATAGGCGAAGAAATCCCCGTGCCCTATGAGGTGGCACAAGAGTTAGCAGAAATTCGAAGTTTTGTTGAAGACCAACAGCAACAGAACACAACCCCTTTACAGATAAGTCAAACCCTTGCAAACCGCTACCCCGCCAAACCAGAAACATTGCTACATGCCCTCTCAGAGACTTTTGAACAGATACAAAGAGCCATCCCCGTTCCAACACCTCAGCGTATTGTTGTAGAAGAATGGAATGAATTTATTATTGTGCATTCCAACTTTGGTTCACTTATCAACCGAGCACTATCACAACTATTAGGACAGGTCTTATCAGATAAACTTGGATACAACATCATTGTGCAACATGATCCATATCGCATTTTTGTGCAAATTATGGGGGCCATGACTGCAAACCGCCTCATAGAAAAACTGGAAGAAATCGCAGATATGCCCGAAAAGCTCATCCGTGACACCCTGATAACAGCAACAGTAAAAACAGGCTTATTCAAACGACGCATTATCCAAGTTGCACACCGCTTTGGAGCGATTAAAAAACAGACGGATTTTAGTAACATCAGTCTTCAAAAATTGGTGTCCAGTTTTGAGGGCACCCCCATCTACGAGGAAGGCCTTAAGGAGGTTTTTAGCAGAGACATAGAAACAGATGGATTAGTTATGGTGCTGGGTCGTCTCAACAATGGAGCGATTAAATTGCAACTAGTTGAAACAAACGGTAATGCAACACCCATAGCACGTGTGGGTATTGAACGAACTAGCATGAAAAGCGATTTGATTCCCCCGGAGAGGATGCGGTTAGTGCTTATAGAGTCTACTAGAGCACGGTTGCTAAACGAAACAGGGAACTTTATCTGTACCCACTGCTGGAATTATATGCAGATGGTGTGCATAAAAGATTTACCAGACAAACCCAAATGTCCAAGCTGTGGCTCTTATGCTTTGGGTATGCTCAAAGTAGAAGAAGAAAAAGCAATAGGACTTGTGGAGAAAAAAGAGATACACCTCACAAAAATAGAACAAAAAATGCAGTGGTATGCTAAAAAAACAGCTGAACTCATAGAACGTTACGGAAAAACAGCGGTCATAGCTTTAGGTGCACAACGGATTTCAGTTGCAGATGTTTGGACAATTCTGGAGAAAGAACCTAAAAGCACCGACAAGTTTTATGAGTTTATTTTAGAAACAGAACGCAAAGTGCTGAGCAGGCGATTCTCTAAGACTTAAAGGCAGCAGTTCAAAAGTTACGAGTTTTCCACCATTAAAACATACAAAATACATTTTGGAATAACTAATCAAACAACACAAAGATAAACAGCATATCACAATTTTTCACATAGCAACAATATAAAAAGAAAAATTACAAAAAAAGTAAACATAAAAAATAAGAGAGTGTTTCAAAAAGGATTGTGTACAAAAATCTAGAACTCCTCACACACACCATCAACACAAAAACAAACAAACAAACAAACCAAAACCACACAAACCCCCCACAAAACCACCCACACCAAACACTAACAAAAATTACCCCTCCACCACACCCTCAACCCTCATCAAAACCAACAACACAAACAAAACCAACACCACATACACCAATCATCAACAAAAAAACCAACACCCAAAACCCACAACCCATCAAACATCAACTTTAACATTTAAACACTTCAATTCCCACACACCCAATCCACCAACTCCCCAATAATTCGACAATACACCCCCCACACCAAACCACACCTTTTTAATCGTAAAAAACACCACTCTCACAAAGCACAATCACAACTTCACCTTGTGAGGTGAGTTTTCGTAAGTTCTGAGCACAAAATTCTTCACCCAATACAAACAGTGGAAGACTGAACGTTTAACCCCAAACTTTTCTGAGTTACGTAATATGCAGATCTAGAGTTTCTAAGAGATCACGAGTCTTTTTAGGAACCTCAGTAGTATCCTGCATTCCCGAAACACGTGCCTATGTGTTGGGCTTAGCAATCAAGATTATTTTGCACAAATATTGTTATTTTGTGTTGTTTTTTCTATTTTAAATGCAGACAAATTTAGTTTTTAATTCATAAAAAACGAGTATGAAATTTTATAGTTATGTGGTGTGACACATAACTGCGTGTTTAATCGTCAATCATTTAAAGATACATTTAATAAAATTTACAATAATTATTTTTGTAAATCCCGTCTTTTAGTGAATGTAT
>JAISPR010000161.1 GCA_031274765.1 Nitrososphaerota archaeon
AAACACTCGCAGCGTAGCTAAAACAGCTAACACCACTCCTGCAATAACAAAAAGCAAGTTTACAAGCGCCCATCTATCTTTACCAGAAACAATTTTTCCACCCTCTTCAGGAGGAGTACACGAAGGTGTAACTATGGGTGTAGCAGAGGCCGTAACCGCTGCAGATGACATGGGAGACGCCGTTGGAGACGCCGTTGGAGCCGCCGTTGGAGACGCCGTTGGAGAGGGGGATGGTGAAGGTGATGCAGACGGAGAAGGAGACGTAGATGGGGAGACTGTTGTTGTGGGTGTGGGTGTTGGGGTTGGGGTTGTTGATGGATTATTTTTGATTTGATAGACAAAACCCGGTTTTAATGTTCCAAATATCGCATCACTTCGAGGATTAATGGTGAAATGATTCCAACGATCATCAGAAACACCTATACTTGATGATATGACGACATTCCAAGTTATACCATCGACACTGGAGACGACTCGTGTGATACCGCTTTGTACTTCAGCACAGTTAGCAAAGACTATTGCACCACTAAACTGTATACCCGATATAAAGGGCATGGCCTCTCCTCCAGGTGGTGTATAAACAATTTGTGGCGTAAACAATCGATTACTTCCATCATCTTGGAACCGATGTATCTGACAGATTCGGCTCGGATAGTCCTGTCCAATATACACATAGCTCCCAGCAAATGCCATGGCTAAATAAACGGTACCCAACGCATTGTTTCTATCTACAACAAGTGTCCATGTTGCACCGTTATCTTTACTGCGGAAAATTTTTTCTCCATCACTATAACTAGTATACGGCGGAATTTCTCCAGTAATCAAATAGAGATAACCATTATAAGGGTTGAATTTTATGTTATGAAAATGCAAGACATTTGAAATGCCTGCACCGATTTTTGTCCAACTGGTTCCGCCGTTTGTACTTTTGAGAATTTGAGGCTGGGCTAATCCGCCAGTGTAGGTTATGGTATAGAGGTTGCCTAAATTATCTTCAGTCATTGTTATATAAAAAGATTCTATGCGACTTCCATTAGTGTTTAAAACTCTATTAAAACTTGTTCCACCATCAGTGGAACGATACAACCCATTGGTACCACCTGCACTGGCAAAAATATAGTTTCGTGAATCCACAAAAACATTCCAAACAAGTCCTGAGTATGCATTGCTGGCATCAAAAACACCCGGTAAACGATAAACAAATTGAAAAGAAGTGCCATTATCGATGCTTTTCCATAACCCAAAGTTTTTATCACCCGCCCAAAGTACACCGTTGCGATCTACATCATTTCCAGCAAAGTTCAAACTGGTTTTTATTTGTGTGAATTGAACTCCTGCGTATGACATTGGCATGGTTGAAAAAAAGAGAATTAAACCAAAAAGTGCAACCGTTAAAATAATGGTTCTATTTTTTCTATCCATTAGAATCCCTTAAAACTATTACTTTGACCGCTCAGAGTTTGTCCGTGGCGATTTTCTTGGGCTAAACGTTAAAAAGCCATTAGACATGATGTCAACTGGGGCATATAAAGACTCTTTTGGGTTCTATTGAAGCAAATATTTGTGGTGGAAATAATGGTTATTTTTTTGTTAGAGCCGTTTAACTTCTTGGAGCCAAGTAACAAAGTCTTCAATTCTTATACTATTGCCCTGTCTGCTATCGAGGCGGCTGCTGACTTTTCCATTTTCAAACAAAATAACCGTGGGCACAGCATCAATCTTGTAATCATCCCATAACGGATTATCATAATCATCCATGCACATCTGAACTATGTTAAAATTACAATCAATTGTTTTTTCTCTAAAAACAGGTATGAACCGTGTGCAATGTGGACACCATGTCGCATAGAACAATACCAACACCCGCTTAGCCTTAATCTGCTCTAAGAAAAGAACCCGTTTGTTGTCAACTATATCCATAGTTATCAATATACTAAACAAGGCCAGTTTCATAAACTTGTCGCTCCTGATGGCTTTTGTCTTGTACGTAAGTAATTTCATTCCAATCAACATGTATTATTGCTCATTACACTCACCATCCAAACTGTCAGTAACCATACCCAACCACATCTCACTACCCTGTACGTAAATAATTTTAACCCTCACAAAACGTATGGTTAAAGTCAAAACAAGAAAATACTCAAATGGTGTCTATAAAAACATGCAACCCTAAATTCCCAGAAAATTATATGTGTATAAATTTTAAAACATTAATAAAAAATCAAAACCAAACATGTATAACCACAACAATACACAACAAACTAATGTGCACTATACCATAAACATAAGCATCCTGAATTCCCGAAAAAAATTTAACCTACATATTTAACGCGATGAAAACGCCGTAAATGTGTGAAAATGGTCCTAAACGTCGCATTAATAGGTTAAAGTTTTTTTTAACCTACAAAAAGTGGGAATTTTTGTAACAAATATGATTTGTAATATTTGTTGTATATATATGTGCTAAGTGAAAGTTTTGTTCAAATATTTTTATGAATTGCTTAGCAGGTTAAAAAAATTCGAGGAATTCATGAAGCATATAACTGCAACACCAAATTATATGCTTAAACAAACACCAACACATCACTTAATTAACCAACACATCACTTAATCAACAAACCAAAAAATTCCCCCCTAAACCAACGCATAAACACCCAATAACGCATAAACACCCAATAACGCATAAACACCCAATAACGCATAAACACCCAATAACGCATAAACACCCAATAACGCATAAACACCCAACAATGCATAAACACCCAACAATGCATAAACACCCAACAATGCATAAACACCCAACAACACACACCAACAAACAAACACCCAAAACCACCCCAAAACCTAAACCAACCCAAACACACACCCACCAGACTATCCAAAAACTAGCAAAAAAACCCAGAAAAACAAAAAAAAAAATACAAATTCTCCGCCTGTTTACACCAAAAACACAAAAAATTCTAGTTTTTAAACAGTCTCCCCCACAAAACCCCAAAACCACAACACAAACAACCACACCAAATACACATATAAATTTCTTGGGAATTTACGTTTCTATCTCAGCCACCTCTTAAAAACAGCCCTCAAACTTGTTTCAGATACCAGCGACACCTAAAATAAGTGGCCACAAACAATACTCTATGAAACCCAAAGGCTACAGACGCGGATACCCCGTTGCTATCCTCATAGGCATAGAAGAAACTCACGCCACTCTTTGGCAAATCTTTAGTCAAGTTGCTAAACCCCAACAAACCCTGCCCCTAAACGGTAACCGAAGAGACCCAAAAGCACTCTACAACTTTCATGAAACCATCATTAACACACTTAGACCTACCTTTAAAACAGGTGTACAAAGTCTCCTAATCGCTTCACCCCCTCGAACCAATTATGCACAAGACCTCCAAACCCACATAACCATCCACCACGCATGGCTTTTGCAGGGCACAAACAAAATCACCATCTCTTTGATATCAGGATCTGCTGACACACCCGCCCAGGTTACCACTCTAACACAAAAACCCCTGTTTAAGCAGTTAATCCAGACAAACGCTGAACAAGAAACCGAAAATCTGCTTGACCTACTCGAAAAACGTCTCAACTCAGAAGATCATTTAATATTTTTTTCCTTAACCGAAGCCGAAAACCTCATTTTAAACCCCCAAACACTAGGTAAGCCACGCCCTGAATATCTACTTCTAACAAACAAGTTTCTATCAAGTAGCCGCCAAAAAAACCGCGTCCACCGTCTAATGCAAATTGCCCAAAACAAACAAATTAAAACCCGCGTTATCAACGAAGAATCCCCCGCTGGACTAAGACTCACCCAACTTGGCAGCATTGTATGCTTAGCCAAAATCGACTAATCAAAAAAAAGCCTCACGCCTAAGAACCTCAACTGAAAGTTTACCCCCATGAAGTGCAGTCGACACCAAAGCACCCGCCACACCCAACCCTCGCAACTCAACCAAATCAGCCATATCACGCACACCACCTCCAACATACACCGACAAGCCAGTTTCACGCAGTATACGCCCCAAAAAACCCCCATCAACCCCTCTGCCACTACCCACCCGTGCCAAATCCAGCACAATAACCTCTAAAACACCCATCGATTCAAACTCCTCAAGCAAACACAGAGGATCAATAGAACCCTTCACCCCAGACTTGACAAGAACCTCGCCTTCCCACAAATCCAAACTAACCACAATATGCTCACTACCAAACCGTTTAACAGCCTCTCCAATAAAACTTTTACACGTAAGTGTCTCAGTTCCAATAACAAGCTTTGAAACCCCCTGATTAAACAATCGCTCCGCCCTATCAATAGAGGTCACACCCACATCAACCATAAACGACAAGCCCTCCTGAGCAGTGAGACGGCTAATCAATTCAAAATCAGACGTACCTTTAATCAAAGCATCTAAATCTGCAACATAGAGTTCCTCAAATCCAAAATTTTTAAAAACACAACCAATCACAATAGGATCAATTGAATCAACAAGAATACTCCTAAGCGGCTTATACTTTTCACGATTACCCCGTACTGCATGAACCACTACCCCTCCCAAAATATCTATAACCGGTATAACTCTCAAACCTAACCCTGCTACCATAGATACAACTAAATAAAAACCTACCCTTTCACAAACCCCTCACAATAAAATTATCTACATAACTGGTAGTTGGGCATAACAGTCTTATGCTTCGCTGATGATTTACAGATTGGATGATGAGCACTAGAGCTAGAGCATATGCTATGAATTAGCTCGACGGGCGAACTGACAAAAGCGGAAAACTTATCAAGGTAACAGACATGAAGAAACCATTCATAAACCCGATCAGGCGGCTAATCGAGGTGAAATAGAACATGATTGAAATGAAAATAGATGCATCCGAACTCAAAGGCGAAGGAAAGGTTGTTGATAAATTAGTTGATTTTCTCAAAGAAAAAACAGGCGGCGAAGTTAGTGCTGAGGGTAAAAACGTGATCGTTAGAGGTGAAGGCGAAGCACTTAGTAAAAAATATGTGCGTATAACTGTTAAAAAATTTCTGCACAAATACGAATTGATTGCTACCTTCAGAGTTATCGGTGTTGCTGAAGCGCTCAAAATTAAGGAGCGTAAGTTAGATGAGGAGGATTAATTTCTTCCTTTTTAACACTCATGTGTTGTTTTGGGAAATCCTTTTGGATTGACTCAAAGCACATAAACTTTGTGCAAACGCGATAGCTGTCTTTTCCTAAAATAATTTCAAGTAGTGTGCCAATATAGACTGCCTATTCAAAGTAGAAAAATTTGGGTTTGGATCCATAAATAACTGGTAAGTTTTTCAAGTCTTTATAGTGGTGGATGTCGCCGTAGAATCTGTTTGGTATTTGGTGTCGTTGTTGGGTATGTTGTTGGTTGTTTTTGTGATGTGTGCTATGGTCCAGTCTTTGGGAATATGAGTTTGTTTTTTCTTGGGTGGGTGTTTGTTTAAAAACTAGAATTTTGGTTATTCGTCAAATCAGGTGGGTGGAGTCAATAAGTTTTGTCGCGGTATACTGTTGTATGGAACATTAAGGGAGAACATAGACGTTTAAAGAAGAAAGAATGAATGCACCCACCTAAAATAGCGAAAAGCCAGAATTCTTCGTGTTTTTGGCGGAAACGTGCGGAGAAAGCTGTTCTTTTTTGTTTTCTTGGGGTTTTTGTTAGTTTTTGAGCAGTCTGGTGGGGTTGTTTGGCAGGTTATGTTTCGATGGGCGATTTTGTTTGGGTTATGGTTTTTTAGTGTTTGTGTAGGGGTGTCTTTGTTGTTTTTGTGGGGTTTTATTGTGTGTTGTGTGTTTGGTTTTGGGTGTCTTGTTGTGGTTTCTTTTTTATGTTGTTTGGGTGTGTTGTTTGTAGTATAATTGTGTTGTAAATGTTTCTTGGTCAGGTGTGTGTTTTTAGGTTTGTTTGTTTTTAGTGGTTTAATTTGAGTTTATAGTACAAAAAGTGTAAAGTTCAGATTGCTTTAGCTCTTTTGAGAATTTCTGCTTTCAGTTAAATATCTATAATTGTCAGAAAAGGTGATGTTGTTTGTGTGCTAATTCATCAATAATTGTTAGTATGCATCGTTTGGTGATGTAATATGTGTAGGTGAGGTGGTGCTATTTTTGTTATTTATTTTATCAAGAATTAGTTTTGCACAGTCGATTTGGTTTGGGATGTTGCCTGATTTGTCTTGTACGCGCCAGATATCGGGTGTGATTTCGTCGGCAAGATATATTTTCCGTTTTTCATCGAAGCCGAATTCAACTTTAAAGTCTATTAAAGTTAATCCAAACTCTTTTAGTTCTCTACGGAGAACAGCGCCCACTTTAACTAAAAGATTCAATGCTTGGTCATATTCACCTTCCTTTAGTAAGCCTTTGAGGATGCATAATCTTTCGCTGATAAGTGGATCACCTTGTGCATCATCTTTGAGTGTAACTTCAAGATAGGGGGGATCAAAAGGAATGCCCTGTTGAAGAGTAAAACGGCGGCACATACTGCCTGCTGTGTAGTAGCGTAACACAAATTCAAGTGTTGGAACTGTGATATGACGTACTTTCATTAGACACTGTTCAAGATTGGCATCCAGATAATGTGTTGGAATGTCATTTGTTTCCATTATATCAAAAAAATATTTTGATATGGCAAGTCCAATTTTTCCTTTGCCAAAAACACTCCCGCCCACGGTGTTAGCTCCAGGATCAAATACGCCGTTTTCACCAGTTGCAGTATCTTTAAAGAGTAAAAAATAATTATTGTTTACATCATCTAATAGAACGTTTTTTGTTTTACCTCTATAGACCGTTTTCATTGTTTTCCCTCAACCGTTGGTTAAAAGTTTGTGTTATTGAGCGCAGTGTTATAAGGCTGTCGCTTATATATAGGTAGGGTGTGTTTGGGCTTTGGGACAAAAGTCTTTTTGCTTTTTAAAACATCAGCTCCAACACACACATCAGAACACAAAAAACATGTGAATCAAACACAAATATAAACTCCTATAAATCTAGAATTTTGATTAATAAAATACCAATATATAAACACTACAACAACAAATAACTGTTGCTCGCATATGCAAGACTGCTGTAAAAACCGCCAAAGAACTCATCGAAATACTAGGCAAAACCAGCAAATGCCAATACCCTCACAGAGTGAGAACACAAACACAAAAAAATAAAAGATCGCCTCCACAACCTCTTCAAATACATCCACCATGCAGTCCAAATTTTGGTCATGTTGCTAAATAGTTTATAAGCAACATCTCTATGTTATATTCTCAATGGCGATAACTATGGTGAAGGTAACAATAAAATGTATACACTGCAATAGCGCAAATGTAGTAAAAATGGGTAAACAAGCAAATGGTGCCCCACGATGCAAATGCAACAATTGCAAAAAAACATTCCAAAGCCAATATATAAACAAAGGCGCACTCCCTCAAACCAAACAACTGATAATAAAAATGTCCACTAACGGTAGTGGCATACGAGACACCGCACGCGTCTTAGACATTAGTACAAATACCGTCTTAAAAGTTTTAAAAAAACAAAAAATCACCAAACAAATATAAATCTCAAATACACCAACCGCACCATACCGTTCACCATACGTCTAGAAATGGATGAATGTGGCGTAGAGTGTATTGTAAAAAATACCTTGTTGGTTGTGGCTTGCCATAGTTCATGATATGGTGATATTGTGGGTATGTTTTTGAGATGCGTAAATGTGAAGTGTTGGAAGAGCTTTGGGCTTTATTATGGGTTGAATTTGAATATTTGGGTGTATTTTTTGATGATAATTTTGTGTATCATGGAGTTATAGCTGTGGATATTTTGTGTACGGGTAAGTGGAATGCGCAGCGTGTTTGGTGTGAGCATTTGACTTTTGTGTGAGGTTGTAGCGTTTGGTTCGTATGTCTATTTGTTATTCTAAGTCTTGGGATATGTATCCTGAATTCCCGAAAAATTTATACCTCCAATATGTATTTGGTTTAAAATATCGTTAAAAAGTAATAAGGCGCTTAAAATGGCTAAAAGCGCTGTGAGCAAACAATTTGTGTAGGTATAA
>JAISPR010000126.1 GCA_031274765.1 Nitrososphaerota archaeon
ATCAATCCTAATGAAAGACACGTTTTGACAGCTACAATAGGCACTGTTACTAGTGATGTAGTTTATTATTCTGCCCAAGACAGCGACAAATATACTTGGTCCCTTATCAAATTTACCAATGTTTACTTTGATGACGATACATTGATATCAGCTGACTTAGATGCACCTGGTAATAACCTTAAACCTGTAAAAATTGGTGCGGTTTTTGAATTAAATTACATACGTTATTTTGATAGTGATGGTACAGTAGCACTCTTTAGCGATCCATTCATGTCTAGTCAAACTGCAGATATACGCCTAAAACATCCGGATGAATTTAAATTAACCAAAGACGGTTATAATTTCGATGGCTGGTCTACTGAGTTTTCACCAACCGTGAAGATGCCGACATATGATCCCTATAGAACTATCCCGCCTCCAAGTGATAAATACACCGATTTATATGCTGTGTGGACAGCTCGTGATGATCTTAGCTATGTTGTGAATTATCTTGAGCAGGGCACTAACAAAGTGTTAGCTGATCAGAAGGTAGAAGGCGATCAGGTATTTGGCACTAAAGTAACAGCGTGTGCTATTGACATAACTGGTTATAACAAGGTGGATCCAACAGAGGTTACTATCACTATTGCAGTGTCTGGTAATGTGATTACTTTCTACTATGAGAGCGCTATTGCCACGATAATCTATGCACCTGGCGAACAAGGCAACTTTGCTCTAGACGTACACGACGATTGTATTATTGGTGATGATACACCTGTTTTCAGAGGCGACTTGACGAATTGCGAACTCGGTTACGAGTTTGACTACTGGGCTCCAGCTGTGTCCGCTACAGTGACAGACGACGCAATGTATGTGGCGCAATGGAAACAAATAGATTACAAAATTGAATTCAAGCTCGGCGATAACACGATGGGAGACTATCTTAAAGGCACATTATTCTCTGATGTCCATTACAATGATCCAATGCCTACACCACCACATCCGTATGCTAAATTTGGCTATAAGTTCTTAGGCTGGCAAGGTGACGATGGCAGCTTTATTAGAGCACTTGACTATACTAAACCGACTGAACTCACTGGTTATCCAGAAACTGTAACGGGCAGTGTAACATACACGGCACAGTGGTCTCTGGTCAATGAGAAACAAACGTTCCCTGATAAAATCCCCTCAGAGCAGCACTTTGATCAATGGTGGGCAGAATACGGCATCTTGTGCGTTTCATCCAGCACAACCAAAGACGACAACTATGCAGTTTATTTCGCTGACTGGTTCTTTGACGTATATGACAGTTGTACAATCGCTTTTGGAGCAAACGCTAAAAAATTCGATTACGAAATCGTCTTCAAAGAGGATAGCATTATCCTGTGGCAACTCACTGGCAACGGCGGCAGAAAGGCAATTAACAGCGACTTAGAATTGGATCAGCACACAGTGATTCGTGACGGAATGCATTATACCAAAGAGAAGAACCACAATTATGGTCTTGATTTTGGTATGGGTGGAACTTTGAAAGGCGTCAGTTTTGTTAATCCTTTCGGTTCCGGCGCAAAACTGGCTTGGCTCTGCTAAATACGGATATGACTCTAAAGTCTATCCACCAACAACTTTTTTTATTTTAACCCCTAACTCGGGTGACCTTAGGGAATAACTTTTAAAAAAAAAGACCAAAAAACAAACAATACCAAATTCCAAACCAAAAACACACCCCCCAGACTGTCCGAAAATTAACACAAATCCCAGAAAAACAAGAAAAGAACCGATTTTCCCCGCCCGTTTCCACCAAAAACACAAAAACCAGAAAACAAGAAAAAGTGTTATCTCTGTTTGTTTTCGTCAAAAACAAAGTTCTAGTTTTTAAACAGTCTCCCACCATCCAACAGGGAAAAACACACCAGCGATATGTAAACAACAAACAAACCATTTACTCAACATTCCTAAACCTAAAAAACACCACCCACAGTTAAACACCACAAAACGCAAACAATCCCAAATAACCCACACAATTTGGCGAAAACCCTTAAAACTGTATCACACGTATTTGTTGAACCCACATAAACACAAAGAATGGGAGAAACAAAGGGTTGACAACCAATAAAATCAATACATTGGATTTCTGCTACGAAAACGCTATGGTCAAAATCGTGGCAAACCGCAATTGCCCCGAAATCAAACTATCAGGCCTAACCGTAGGACCCTTTGACGAAGGAAACGAATATGAAATTTACTTTTGGGTAGCTAAAGAATTAGCCGCCACAAACATGATACATTTCCGTGAAGATGACATATTAGACGCCACAAAACTCTTCAAAACACAATGGAAAGAAAGCGTACAAACCCCAGGACAAATCAGCGAATTACCCAACGATTTTTATCCAAAACTCCGAAGATATCTACAAGACCTAAAAGAACAAGCAACTCAAACACAACAACCAGAAAAATTTCAAGAATGCGACCGCATCAAACACTTAGCCCGCGACATTGCCAACTCACGACTAAAAAAAATCATCGCCCTTGCAGCCGCCCCAACCCAAAGCGAACAAGTCACCAAAAAATTAACCATAGAAGAAAAACTTTTCCATGACCAACTCGTCAAAATAATTTCTGAATGGAAAACTAAAATCTTAGAAAACGGAGCGGACAAATAACCATGGCACTTGAAACAATCAACCCCCAACAACGATTCCAAGAATTTTTCAAAAAAGAAAAATATCGACAACGAATCGCCCAGTTATCCATCAGCGGCAAAAACTCAGTAATCATCGATTTTGAAGAAGTCTATGGATTTGATCAACTCCTAGCAGAACAACTCTTAACAAAACCTGAAGAATACCTCCAACACGCCTCTAAGGGCGCCTATGAACAACTCCGCATTGAGGACGTAGAATATGCTGAAAAAATCGAAAAACTCATCGTCCGCGTTGTAAAACTACTGGGCAAAGAGCAACTCCGCAGACTGGGCTCAAAAAACATGAGCAAACTAGTTATGATTGAAGGCATAGTTGTGCGCGCCACACCCGTACGACCCATGGTACAGGTTGCCGCGTTCAAATGCAAACGTTGCAGTACTGTAAACCTTAGTGACCAAACCGGACAATTCCTCAAAGCACCAACCACTTGTATGGAACTCGACTGCGGAAAAGACGGCCCCTTTGAATTCATCCAAGAAGAATCCACATTCATAGACTCCCAAGACCTCCGTCTACAAGAAAAACCCGAAGATCTCCCCCCCGGCCAACTACCCCGTGTACTAGCATGTAAACTCATCGGGGATGAAATTGTCGATGTTGCAAGACCAGGAGACCATGTCTCAATAGTTGGTGTCGTACGAGCATTTGCCCCCTCACTTATGGGTATGGGAAAACTCCGTACATTTATACTCCAGCTCGATGCCAACTCGGTTGAAGTGTTGGGTAAAGAACCTGAAACCTCTCCCCCTACCCCAGAAGAGGAAGCAAAAATCCGCGAATTAGCTAAAGACCCCATGGTGCATAAAAAAATCCTGAGCTCCATTGCACCATCTATTTTTGGAAACGAGCATCTAAAAGAGGCGGTTATGTATCTGCTCTTTGGAGGAGTATCTAGAAGTCTCCCAGATGTCAACATTAGGGGAGAAATGAATGCTCTTATCATTGGAGACCCAGGCACTGCGAAGAGTCAGATGCTTCAATATGTTTCCCGCTTAGCACCAAGAGGGCTCTATACATCAGGCAGAGGCACCACGGCGGCAGGTTTAACCGCAGCTGTTGTTCGTGAGAAAGGCGGAAGCATGTCACTAGAAGCAGGGGCACTGGTTCTAGCTGACAAAGGGATAGCGTGTATTGATGAAATGGACAAGATGCGTCCGGAGGACCGGGTTGCCATTCATGAGGCTATGGAACAGCATACCGTCTCAGTTGCAAAAGGAGGTATCGTTGCCACCCTAAATGCACGAACTGCAGTGCTTGCAGCAGCCAATCCAGCGCTTGGCAGATATGAACCTAACCGCACAGTTGCAGAAAATATTTCTCTGCCCGTCACTATCCTTTCTAGATTTGATTTAATCTTTGTTTTACGGGATGTTCCAAACAAAGAGGCCGATGGTAAAATGTCTCGCCATATTTTAGAGATGCACCGGAGGGGGTTGAGCCCAGTTGAGGTTCAGGTTGATTCTGAGTTACTACGCAAGTACATTAGCTATGCAAAAGGCATTAAACCTGAATTAAGTGATGAAGCTCTAAAACGGTTAAGTGACTTCTATTTAGCTATGCGCTCAGCTAGTGAATCAGAAGGTTCACCTGTTGCCATCACGGCTCGTCAGCTTGAATCGCTAGTTCGTATTGCTGAAGCCAGGGCGCGGGTTGCCCTACGGCCCATTGTTACACCAGAAGATGCAGAATCAGCCATAGCCATCATGAAGCGTTCCTTGGAGGAAGTAGGTATTGATATGTCCAGTTTCAAGGTGGATATAGATTTAATTATGACTGGACGCCCCAAGAGTATCCGGGACCGTTTAGGTATTGTGATCTCAACCATTATGGATATGGAGAAAGTGACAGGTATGGTTGAACGAGACATATTGGCTAATGAGCTTGAGACTAAGCACAAAATTCCAAGAAACGAAGTTGAACGTATGATTGGTCAGTTGTTGCGTGAGGGAACGATTTATGAGCCCCGTGAAGGGTGTTTAAAGAAAACCTAGCAACTGCGAAGGCAACTTCCATAAATCCACGCAATAAACAAGACAACACCAAACTCCGGTTCAGAAAACTAGGCAACATAGGCGACCTCCAAAAACTCATATTTTCCAAAATCATCTGCTAAAAACCCTACAAATATGTTACTTGGTTTTCTAAAAGGTGTTCTTGGAGGTTGTCCTATGGTAGTGTTTTTAGCAAACGATTTGAAAACATAGTTTGGAGATCACCAATGTACTAGGTGGAGCAAAGGAATGTAGACCTCACTTTAGTGAGGTGGTGTTAGTTGGGATTGTTGGTTGTGTGGTGCTATGAGATGTAGGTGGTTTTTTTGTCGTCTTGTTTGCGGGTTTCTTCAGCTTCAAGAGCGCGTTTAACTTCGATTTGTTGGAGTTTTGTGACCATGGTTTCTGCTTTTATGATTTCGTCATCTAAACCTTTGAGGTCTAAGTCGAAATTGAAAGTGGATTTGAGGACTTCAAGGACACTTTTAGCGGCCAAGGGATCGGGCAGGTAGCCACGGGTTTCGCCCAGCAAACAAATGGCTTCGATTTTTTTGAATTTTGCTAAGCCTAAAATCAGCCCAGCGGTGCCTACGATTGGGCTTCCAGCGGTGCTAAGTGTTGCGCCGCCTTGGAGTGCGCGATGTAGAATGGTTGGGTCATTGGCAGCTATGTAAACAAGGGGTTTTTCTTGGGGTTCTATTCGGTAGCCGCCAATGGTTGCGATGGCTTTCACACCATATTTTTCACTAAAGTCTAGCATGCGGTCGGCAATTTCGTATTGTCCCTCGATAGTTTGGGATTGGCTATCGCCAGTGAAGAGAATTATGTCGTTGCCTTTGGGGTTTTGATAGTAGTAAAAACTGCCGCGTAAAAGCCGTACGTCGCCTTTTTTGTTGACTAAGACAAAGTAGGGGAAATGGGGCGAGTAGAGGTAAGCTATTTTTTTGGCCTTGAGTTGTTTGATGAGATAACGCAGGGCAATTTTTCCAACTAACCCCAAGCCGGGGAGACCTTCGATAAGCACGGGATTGTTGGGTTGGATTTGATTGAATTCTTTAATGTAGGTTTCTTTCATGAATGTTGGCTCCTTTTAGCAGCCATACGGTATTTGAGATATTTATCGTCGGGAGAAAACTTTGCAGGATGAGGAATCCGCACGTCTCCGCTACACATTGGACAGTTAGTTTTGTTAAGGGTGTATGTTTCGCATTTTACGCATTTGCGCAATTGCCAGTTCACTATTTCTCCCTTCTAAAGCTGCCGTGACCGCCCGCTTTAACGACATAGGTTACTATATTATCGGCGGTTTTTTGCATAACATCTTCGGCGCGTTTATAGTTCTCTGCTTGTACCTCTATACTGTATTTTGGAGCGGCTATAACATAGAAGGTGAGTTTAGCATCTTTGATTTTGTCAGTTTTTGCTTTGTGGAAAGCATCTTTGATGACACGTACACCGTTGGGTTTCATAACTCGGATTTCAAGTACACCGCGAACTTTAACGAGTTTAACATGGATACGTTCCTGTGCGACTTCGCTAAAAATTTTGGCTATGTCTTCAGGAACCCCGATTTCAACCAGTGGATCAGGCCCGTCTACAGCGGCTTTTTCAAAGCTTTCGTAGAGATCATATTTTTGCTCGATTAGGGTTCCGGCTTTAGTATAAATTTCTTCACTTGGCATACCAAGTTTTTCGGCAACGCCGCGAAGCAGAGCGTCAGCTTTTCGCTCTTTCTTCCAAGACATGACTTTTTCTATACGTTCCCGTTTGGTTACTCGACGCAAAGAAAGATCGATGTGGCCTTTTTCATGATCTACGCGAAGAACTTTTAGGGTTACTTTTTGACCCTCACGGACAAAGTCACGGATATTGCGAATCCAGGATGAAGAAATTTCAGAGACATGCAAAAGCCCCCGCTTGTCATATTCGTCAAGTTTAGCGTAAGCACCATAATCTGTAACAGTTTCTATGGTGGCGATAACAAGGTCGCCGACTTCGGGCCACTGCGGCTTACGCTCAGCC
The DNA here is from genome assembly GCA_031274765.1 of Nitrososphaerota archaeon. Lineage (GTDB taxonomy): Archaea > Thermoproteota > Bathyarchaeia > Bathyarchaeales > Bathycorpusculaceae > Bathycorpusculum. The sequence goes on from JAISPR010000126.1 coordinate 6,701, forward strand.
ATGGTTCTTGTCTCCTATTCGAGAACCGAGAGGATTTCGCCGTTAATTTCTGCTCTACCGCCGCTGGGTTCTGCTAGAACTACGCCACATACGTTACAAGTTATGGTGTTAACCGCGTTGCTAAAGAGAAGCTGCTCGTTACCGCATTTTTGACATTTAACACGAAAAAAGACACTTCGGGGTTTTGGGATAAGTTTATTCCATTCAGACATATTTTTTTCTCCTGCCGTTATTCATTTATTTATCATTTTATTGTATCTGGAGTTTTCTTAGACGAATACCATCTTTATGATACATGTAATTACAGATTTTACATTTTAGACGAAGAGTTTGCTTCTTTGTTGTTTTGGCAAACTCACGCTGCAAAGGATATTTTTGACCGCCATACCCTGTTTTTTCACGTGCATGAGCCCGCTCTCCCGCAGCAAGCGCCCGACGCTTACCCGCCTTATAGAGACCAACCGTATGCACGGTGTGAGTTTTACATTTAGGACAGTACGTGTTAATTTCTTTAGGAACATTCACGCTAATTCACTACCAGCTTCCCAATAAGGAAACACCCTTATTCTTATACTTTATGACGCAAATTTACAGTGTCTTTTCCCAAAATCATTTCCCCCTTTGAAATTATCATCTATCATACTTGACCATCCAAAACTTACCCACCCCACAACTAAAAACAAGGTTAAAAAAACACAAAATAAACTAACAACATCATCAAAAACAGACCAACAAACTATCAACAAACTTGAAAAAAGGAGAGTGTTTCAAAAAGGATTGTGCACAAGATCCCAGATCTCCTCACGCACACCATAACATGAAAACGAACAAACAAAAAAACAGTCAAATCAACCATAAACAAACTCCAAAAAACCAC
>JAISPR010000139.1 GCA_031274765.1 Nitrososphaerota archaeon
TTTGTTTTGTGTTTTTGGTTTGTTTGTGTGTAAGGTTTTGTTGTTTTGTGTTGTGTTTTTTTGTTTTTTTATTTCATTTTTTATTTGTGGGTGTAGTTATGTGTTTCGGGAATCCAGGAAAATAGCGAAAGGCCTAAAAAATGTGTACTGAAAACGACGGCTAATTTTTAGGTATATGCATTATTGTTTTGGCGAGATTTCAGGTACATATCTGAATTTAATCCAGTGATCATTTTTTAAGAGAAACGAATTGTTTGTGATGATGTTTTATTGAGATGATTATTTTGCAGATATATAATTTTTGGAGGTTTGGCTGAATATTTTTTGGGTTAAATTTTGTATATGCTTTAAAAAATATGTGTGGCTCGATTTTTGATAGTTCAATCGGGGTTCATAATATAAAAAATGTAGCTCAATACACGGTATAACTATCCAAATCAACATCTCTATAGGTGTTCCTTGCAATTATTTTGATGTGTCTCACGATTGTTTAATTCTATGTCGAAAGATATTTTGTGAAGTTTTTTCAGAGTTTTCATTAAATTCCCTCGCGAAATTTATATTCAATGCATAACTTTTTCTATCCATACGTTGCCAGCGACTCTACCGCCGATGACAGCACCGATGGATAACCCCACGTTTACCAAAATATTTAATGTAAATAGTCTCAAATGATTATTCTCAAACATGTTAACCGTTTCCAGTGCAAACGAGGACATCGTGGTGAAGGATCCACAGAAACCCGCGGCAATCAAAAGCGAATAGTGTGAACCCAAATTTAGAGCAACCAAGAGAACTGAGAACACGCCCAAAACGAAGCTGCCCACCACATTTACCAACAGAATGTTTATGGGTAGACCAAAAACAGTTATGGGTGATTCTACCATACGGTACCTCAAATAGGCGCCGGCAACTGCACCGACTGCCAAAAGCGCAAATTCTAACATCTTCACTGTTCTATATCTCCCTTATTTGATGTTGGTAGGCCTTATCAGATCCAAGAGGATTGCAATTTTGGTATTTGCCACAGTTAATGCCACAGCCAAACCAAAGTCTACGATAACTGTATTAAAGTTTGTCGGCGGAAGCCTTATTTGTGGGGATGGGTGTAAACCTATAGGTTCTGTATTTTGGAGTTAACTAATCTTTATGGAACTATTTCATTATTGAGGATTGATTAGAGCTATGGAGATGAGCTGTTTTGATATCGCAGTAGCAGGCCATCTATCAGTCGACACTATTATACTGCCCGCCAGAAAAATGCCCTTCAACGTTTTAGGTGGTGCTGCGGCCTACACATCATTTACTGCAAAATGTCTAGATGCCTCTGTAGCGGTGATCTCAAGATTGGGTGCCAATTTTCCTCAAGCATATCTTTGGTGGCTTGAGCAGGAAGGCATAAACGTCTCAGGTGTAAAAAGAAATTCGGCAGAAAGTACAACTGCGTTTGAACTCACATACAGCAAAGACTTTACTGACAGAACTCTTAAACTAAAAAGTAGAGGCTCCCAGCTAACCTCTGAAGATATCCCTCAAGGATTTCGCGCTAAAGCTGTCCATTTAGCGCCAATTGTCAACGAAATAACCCTTGAAGTTGCCGAGGCGCTTAAAAAAGTTGCTGATGTATTATCGATTGACCCGCAAGGGTTATTGCGAAATTTTGATGTGCAAGGAAACGTGGGACGAAACGTTATAATCGATAGCGATATTTTCAGTTTAGTTAACATTTTCAAAGCCTCTCAGGATGAGGTATATGCTCTTACCGGTGAATCTGAACTTAGTGCGGCAATTAAGGATGTTCACGATGTAGGTATTGAAACAGTCATCATAACTAATGGTGCTAAAGGGGCGGTTCTCTCAGTTGAAGGGGCACAGTACAACATAGATGCATGTCCACCACAGATGTTAGTTGACCCCACTGGAGCCGGAGACGTTTTTATTGGGGGTTTCTTAACTGAGTATTTGCGGCAGAAGGAGTCGTTTTGGTGCGCATGTGTGGGTTCGGCTGCGGCCTCGTTTGTTGTGGAAGGCATTGGTCCCACATGTATGGGTAAAAAAGAGCAAATATATCAGCGCGCGCAAAGTATTAGTGAAAACGCAGTTAAACAATAGTTGCCCAAACCGTTATCAAAGCCAAACATATAACCTTCTGCGGACTTATGCTGGTGTTTAATGACGTGGATTTAACTTATATTTTTCTATTTCGATAAAGAGTTACCGACTGAAAAGAGAAAAGTTTGCTCTAAACACAAAGTAATAAACCTAAACGTATTTGTTTTTAGTCTTATTACTTGTTGAATATCATTGTCCATTTTATACTTACATCTTTAAATGAAAAGAAACTTAAGGTAAGGACGTATATGTACAAGTAAATAATTATGTGAGTGTGAGTTTGTTTGGGTCGCATAGAAAAAGGCGAAAAATGTAATGTGTCGGGTTGTGGCGGAGAAGCTCTCCGTTCCATAGCCACTGATAAAGTTAAAGCCGCGGGCTTAAACGTCGGCGGAGCAGAAAAACGTACTTTCATCTGCAAAGAGCACTATAAAGATTTCAAGAAAAAAACCAAAAAAGACAAAACTTTAGATAAATGGCGCTATGGATAAATAGGCGGCATGTAATTTATGCGAATTCTGCAACTTCACTCTAATTTCATAGTTTTTAAACCAGTTGAAAAAGAAATCAATATAGCTGAAGAGGCCGCCAAAGAGGATGTTCGTGTTGAAGAAGTCGTAGTGCTCTTCACCGCTATAGAAGAAGGCGACGACACCGCATTGGCACAAAAAGCAATTGACGATGCCCGTGCATTTTTGGGGCGCCTCAAAGTTAACCGTATCCTAATCTACCCCTTTGCTCATCTCAGCAGTAATCTCAGTCAACCCAGCCAAGCCCTTGCAGTTATCAAGGCAATGGATGCCTACGCTAAACAAAAGGGGCTAGAAACTTTTCGTGCGCCCTTTGGCTGGAACAAACAATTCACCATATCCATCAAGGGCCATCCGCTGGCTGAAATGGCCCGTAACTACACTCCCACATCAGCAGCCCCTGCTCAAGTCCAAGCAACCGATGAAGCTAAAAAAGAGTCCGAACCAATTTCTGCTGCCCTCAAAGCAGAGGACACAATGAAATCTCATTGGCACATCCTACAAACCGATGGCCAGTTAGTGCCGGTGGAAGAATTTAAATTCAAAACTCATAATAACCTCCAGAAATTCGCAAACTATGAAATCAAAAAAACACGTGCGGTCACCCAAATGCCTCCCCATGTACCTTTGATGAAGCGCCTTGAAATTGCCGACTACGAACCAGGTAGCGATCCCGGTAACATCCGTTGGTACCCCAAAGGCCGCCTGATAAAGTCGCTTCTTGAACAGTACGTGAGTTTACGTGTAGCACAATACGGCGGCATGGAAGTTGAAACACCCTTAATGTATGATTTTAACCATCCTAGCTTAGCCAGCTACCTTAATCGGTTCCCCGCTCGCCAATACGTCCTTAAATCCGAAGATAAAGAACTCTTTTTACGTTTTGCAGCCTGTTTTGGCCAGTTTCTCATGGCTCATGACGCTCAAATCAGCTATAAGCAACTTCCCCTCAAACTTTTTGAACTCACAAGATATAGTTTCCGTCGTGAAAAAAGCGGTGAAGTCGTCGGGTTGAAGCGCCTTCGTGCTTTTACTATGCCTGACTGTCATGCTTTTTGCGCTGACTATGAACAGGCTAAAACGGAATTTATGACCCGCTTTGAACTCTCTCTTGATGTTCTCTCCAATATCGGTTTAGGAAAGGACGACTACGAAATTGCTCTGCGTTTCACCAAAGACTTCTACACCGAACACAAAGAATTCATCGCTGCATTGGCACAAAATTTCGGAAAACCCATGCTTGCCGAAGTCTGGAACGAACGCTTCTTCTACTTTGCCCTAAAATGGGATCTCAACTTTGTGGATAATCAAGACAAAGCCGCCGCCCTTAGCACTGACCAAATCGATGTTGAAAACGCCAAACGCTATGAAATCACCTACGTAGATGAAAAAGGCGAAAAACAATACCCCCTGATTTTGCATTGTAGCCCAAGTGGTGCCATCGAACGCGATATATATGCCCTACTAGAGAAGGCCTACCGCGAACAGATAACCGGAAAAGCACCCATGTTGCCGTTGTGGCTCTCACCAACACAGGTACGACTGATTCCCCTCTCTGACAAGTTCCTTACCAAAGTTACCGAATTAGCCCAACAAATAACCGATAAATGCATTCGTGTAGACATAGATGATTCCTCAGCAACTCTACAAAAGAAAATTCGTGCCGCCGAACAAGAATGGATCCCCTATATCATTGTGATGGGTGAAAAAGAAATCGAATCTGGCACCCTATCTGTTCGTATTCGCGAAGAGAAGGGCAAACAAGAAAATCTCGCCCTTGAGCAGCTTATCAGCAAAATATCTAAGTGCATCGCAGATAAACCCTTTAAGCCCCTGCCCCTGCCCCTGTATCTATCAAAACGCCCAGTGTTTCACGGTTAATAAATCCGTCATAAACGAATCATGTGAATCACAGTGACAACATATAACTACAGACAAAGGGAAATAACTCACAGGAGTACCAAACATGACAAATGAACTTCAAGTTTACATCGATGGTAAATACTATCCTAAATCAGAAGCAAAAATCAGTGTCTATGACCACGGATTTCTCTATGGCGATGGTGTATTTGAGGGTATCCGCGCCTACAACGGTATTGTATTTAAACTCAAAGAACACATCAACCGCCTCTACCGTAGCGCACATGCCATAATGCTAAATGTGCCCCTAACCAAAACAGAACTAGAAGAAGCAGTTATTAATACCCTGCGCAAAAACAAAATGAACGATAGCTACATACGTCTCATAGTCTCAAGAGGTGTCGGTGATCTGGGCCTAGACCCGCGCAAATGTTCCCGAGCTTCAGTTATAATTATCGCAGATACTATCAACATTAAAGCTGGTAATGCTAAAGAAGTCGGCATCACAGCCATGTTTACCTGGGTTCGCCGAAACCCCGTGGATGCTACTACCCATGAAATTAAATCCCTTAACTATCTCAATAGTATACTGGGGAAAATCGAGGCAAACGCATGCGGAGTTGACGAAGCTATATGTATAGAACCAAATGGGTGTGTCGCTGAAGGTATCGGCGAAAACATATTTATCGTCAAAAATGGGGCTGTCTTAACGCCGCCAAACAGTACCGGTGCTTTGGATGGCATAACCTCTGATGTAATCATTGGGCTCTGTGAGAAATTAAATATCAAAATATCTATAGCTAATTTGACGCCGTTTATGATTTTCACTGCTGATGAAGCTTTCTTTACGGGAACTGCCATGGAGGTGGTGCCCATCCGTGAAGTCAACAAGCGTGTAATCGGTGATGGTAAACCCGGTCCAGTTACCAAAGTGTTAATGGATGAATTTCAAAAAGTAATCGCTAATTCTCAGAACGGCATAAAAATCTAAATGGGGTGTTTCCCCATTTGTTGACGTGTTTGGTTATTTCCCATTTTTCATAAAGTCTTCTAAGGCATCAAAGGCTTTTTCTAATTCGGCTATGGGTGGTAGAAAAACGATGCGTGCATGGTTTTTGCCATAAACTGCGTCAAAGCCGCTGCCGTTGACGATTAGAACACCGGTTGCTTTGAGCAGTGAAATCACAAAGTCTTTATCATTTTTCCAACGTTTGCCGATGCCTTCGATTTTGGGGAAAATATAGAATGCTCCTTCGGGTTTGGTTGTGGATATGCCTTCAATTTCGTTTAGGCGTTTATAGCTAAAGTTTCGTCTCTCTTTTAGTCGCTTCACAATGTCTTTGACGAAGTCTTGTGGGCCGTTGAGTGCAGCGGTAGCGGCGATTTGGACTGGGGTGTTGGCGCAGATGCGGATTCGGCACTGTTTTTCCACTCCATCTTTGAGTGCGGATAGCTGTTTTTTTTCGCCTTTAAAATACATATAGCCCAATCGCCAGCCTGTCATCTGATAAACTTTGCTAAATCCATTCAAGCTTATCACTGGGACATCGGTAGTTACGTTGGCTGCGCTTACAAAATGTTTCTCATATGTGAGTTGGTCATAGATTTCATCGCTTATAACGGGGAGATCATGCTCACCTGCGATGTCTAGAATTTCTTTAACGGTTTTGCGGCCATAGACTGCGCCGGTTGGGTTGTTGGGGTTGATTAGTACGATGGCCCTGGTTTTCTTGGTTATTTTGTTTCGGAGGTCGTCTATGTTTGGTTGCCAGCCTTCTTTTTCTATAGTTTCATATGAAACTGGTGTACCATCAAAGAAATGTGTATAGTTAATATAGGGCGGATAGGTTGGGCCGGGGAAGAGAATTTCATCTGAATTCTCCACTATAGCGCCCAAGAGCATTTGAATTCCCTCTGAGATGCCCTCGGTAACCAAAACATCATCTGCTGTGATGTCAACATTGTTGATTTTTTTCTCTTTATTTGCCACTGCTTGACGTAACTCAAATAGGCCTTCTGAGGGTGAATAATAGTTGTCTTCGTTGGCTATGGCGGTGCAGAGGGCTTCTTTGAGGCTGGGTGGTGTTTTGAAATCAAATGCTGCGGGATCACCGATGTTTAAGGCGTAGATTTTTTTACCATTTGCGATAAGGTCTTTAGTGTAGACTGCCACATCGCGTATGGCATATTCAATGTTGCTTGCACGCTTAGTTACTTTGATGTCTGCCATTATCATTACCGTACCCAGAAACTCTGGTGGACCCAAAAAATAAACATTCCCACATAAGATAGCAAAATAAATATTCATATCAAAATGAGATAAAACTATTTAACAAACGCTAAAAAGAAAGGGGCTGGTAGGTCAATATGATCGGGCAAAGTAAACTATCTCTTTTGCCTCTCTACCACACAAAACACAGCCCGATTTTGTCTCTTCTTTTTGAAAGGGTCTAATACGAATAGTTGCGCCTGTCTCTTCTTTTATCTTTGCTTCACATACAGGGCTCAGACACCAAGATGCTTTTATAAATCCTCCTTTGTTTTCTACAATCTGCTTAAACTCATCATATGTCTGTACCGCGATAGTTTTATCATCAAGTACCGCTTTGGCTTTGGATAGCAGGTTGTCTTGAATTTCAATCAACAGATTTTTGGTCGTGGTAATTATATCTGGATCCTTGACAAACATTTTTTGTCCAGTATCTCGTCGTACCATAAGCGCTTGTCCATTTTTTATGTCTCGGGGACCAATCTCAACACGCAGAGGAACCCCTTTGAGTTCCCATTGGTTAAACTTCCAGCCCGGTGTGTATTCACCTCGGTTGTCAAGGATTACACTGATGTTATTGGCTTTTAGATTTGTCTCGATTTCTTTGGTTTTAGTTGCGATTGCCTCAGCCTCTAACCCCTTAAACGGAATAGGAATAATAACAACTTGCACCGGTGCAACTTTGGGTGGCATAATTAAACCTTTATCGTCGCCGTGCACCATAATCATGGCTCCAATGAGTCGTGTGGTTATACCCCAACTGGTTTGCCAAACATAATGATCTTGTTTGTCCTCTCCGATATATTTGACATCAAAAACTTTGGCAAAATGTTGTCCCAAGTTATGGCTGGTTCCCATTTGAAGTGCTTTACCGTCGGGCATTATGGCTTCTAATGCTGTTGTGTAGAGGGCACCAGCAAATTTTTCGCTCTCACTTTTGGTTCCAATGAGCACTGGGATGGCCAGATAGTTTTCTATAATCTCTTTGTACATGTTGAGTGCCCAGAGAACCTCTTCTTCCCCCTCTTTAGCGGTGGTATGAGCAGTGTGACCTTCTTGCCAGAGAAACTCGCGGGTTCGCAAAAAGAGTTTAGTGGCTTTAGTTTCCCAGCGAACGATATTACACCATTGGTTAATCTTAAGTGGTAAATCCCGCCAGCTACGGATCCATTTGCTAAACATGGAATACATTATGGTTTCGCTTGTGGGGCGTACTGCTAGTTTCTCTTCTAGTGGAGTTTCACCTCCTTGTGTAATCCAAGCGACCTCAGGTGTGAAGCCTTCGAAGTGTTCTGTTTCTTTTTTGAGAAACGCTTCGGGGATGAACATAGGGAAATAGGTGTTGTGGTGGTTTGTGGCTTTGATTTTTTGGTTGACGACTTCTTGGATTTTTTCCCAAACAGCATATGCATCGGGACGGATGATCATACAGCCTTTCACGGGTGCGTAATCAGCTAATTCAGCTTTCAATACAACTTCGACATACCATTCGCTGAAATTTTGGTACTTCTTAATGGTTATACCAGTATCGGACATGAGTATTCTCTTCTTGTAGGTATGTTCGTAACCAAAATATAAAACCACTACCTTGAGAAGTTCAAAGGTACCTATGTGGTTCATGTGTTCTGTTTGTTTGTACGTATTTATTTGGCAGTTTGCTCTAAAACAGTATATGTTTAATTTTGCATCATGTAAATTTCAGCAGTGTTCTAACATAGAATAGTTTTTTATAGGTGTTTTATGTATTATTTTGGGTTAAGGGTAATTTTTTTCTTCAAACTTGGAAAATTTATCAATTATGGTGTCGATACGAATTTGGTTTTGTGCCAAATTAACTATCTAAATTGGTGTGTTGTCAATTTTTATATAAAATTTTTTAAAATTGTTTATATTGGCTACGTTTTATTACAGTATAAAAAAATTTTATGGGTGTTGTATTATCATTTGTTGACGTGTTGTTGTGTTTCAGCATTTTATGTTTCGTCCGCTATTTTTTCTCTTGATTTCTATATTCTTATATGGGGCAACTCTGAAACTTTTCATTGGTGTCATAGCCTGCCTCGTTTTAAGGCGTATTTTGCCACTGCGTAACATTTAAGTCATAACTTAAGCTTGATTGTGTCATTTACTAATTGCGTCGTGAATAGCTTTAATCTTTTCAAAATAACGTCTTCATCTTTTCCCATGTCCAAAGTAACTTCAAATCTGACATTTTCTGACACAACACTAAAAAGTTAATTACAAATAACATCTTTAAAGAAATAAGGCGATAAAACCACTATGGACCTCGATACAACAATCTCACCGACAATGGCATTTGGGTTTATGATTGTCTTAATGTTAAGTGTAGCAATAGTTTGTATATGTCGTGGCATGAAAAATAAAAATAATATATTCTATAAGGTTAGTGGGCTTTTTTGTTTTATGGCTTTTTCCTTTTTGGTTGGTGTGCTGGGCCAAAATCTTTTGTGTCTTATTCTTTTGGGCATATCAGTCGTTGCAGGTTTATTTATGGTGCCAAAGATTATGCAAATTAATACAGGGGAATTCGAAAAAGCCCAAGAAACAATTGATGGTTCAGAGCCTATACGGTTTAAGGATCTTTTCTCATCAAGTTTTATACTAAAATTAGAGCGAAAACATGGTGAACGCAAAGCTATTATAATATTTTGTGTCACTAGTACAGTCTTTGTTATTCCAATGTTATTTGCAATGGTTTTACTGCACATCATAACTTGGCCTATTGCTGTGGGTGCATCGCCTTCTGGTTTTATTCTCTGGCTATTCATGTATCGCCGTATGAAAAAAGGTCTGTAATGCATAAAAGATCGTCCGCATAATGTAGAAGCAAATTTAATTATCTGTTATTCTCGTGCTTTCAGGCTGTTGATTCACTTTTAACAAGTAACCCTGTTACAAATCACCCATATTTGCATACTCATAGTGGTTTTTAGTTAATGTCTGAAGTTGTAATGCTTCAATCATGTTTTTACAGTATTCTTTGAAGCCTATCTCCAATAATGGCTCCCATAGCAAATAAGAAACTAAAAACAATCACCACAAATGATTTGGCGCTGAGGTTGTATATGTGGCTTTGTGATAATTCCTATTGTAATTGTTGTGAACATGTTTGAGCCAAGGGGTCGCTGTATTCTTTTACTCCTCAACACTTTCTATCGAGATAACCCGTAAGTTGATCGAAAGAAAAGCGCTAAAATGTATAGTTTACGCCTGAAATTTATTTCTAATAGAATACTGTTCGTAGATTCAACGTTTAAAGTGGCTTTTTGAGCATAGCAAATATAAGGAACCCTGACAGATAATTCGCAAAGAAGTGTCAGCTATGTCAGAAAAACTATCATTGGTTACCTGTACAAGTTGCGGAAAACCTATCCCGCCGGGAAGCGAATCAACAAAGTTTCTATGTCCCAGTTGCGGCGAAATTCAAATCAAACGTGACGGTAAATGCCGTAAATTCGGCCGATTATATAAATGCCCAAACTGTGGTTTTCAGGGACCATAAAAGGCGAAGTGTTATGGGCGCAATCCTTGTTGTTTACAAAGTTTTTCCCGAAGATATTGTCAAAAACTTTGATCCTCTAAAAGAAAAAGTTACAGCCATACTACCCAAAGCCGCAGCTATTGAGGGCTGGGGAACAGAAGACATCGCCTTTGGTCTTAGAGCCCTTCTTGTCCAAGTACGTTTTCCAGAAGATTTAGAAGGCGTCGTTGAAGAATTCGAAGTCGCTCTCGCTAAAATTCCTGGCGTCAGCCAAGCTGAAGCCTTTAACATACGACGAACCAGCCGCGACTAAACATATCTTTAACTTTTTTCCTTTTAGAAACATGCGCTTGAATGTTCTTAGCACAACGCTTTAAAGTTTATATATGTTAACAGTTCTTTTTCAAACATACAGCTTAAGTGACAAATTATTTGGAGTCTTTATAAATGAGCGAAGTTCAATTACGCGTTGGAGACGCACGACAAAGAGATGTCGGTAGAGGGATCGCCCGTATCGACCAGCGGACAATGCAGAAACTAGGTATAAGTGCTGGAGACGTAATCGAAATTGTTAACAAACGTACTACAAGTGCGATTGCTTGGCCTGCATATAGTGAAGATCAGAACCGTGACATTATCCGCATTGATGGTTTCACACGTAAAAACAGCGGTGTCGCTATCAACGAATACGTGGTAATTCGCCCTGCCAAAGTCAAGACTGCCATGGCACTTACCTTAGCACCAGTGGATATGCGTCTCAACGTAGATGAGGACTTTACAAATTTCGTCAAAAATCGTCTTATGGAACGAACCCTTGTCGAAGGTGATACTACATTAGTCATGATGTTGGGCCATGCCATCCCCTTTACGGTATCCAAAACTCGACCGCATGGCATCATCAAAGTTACTACCGAAACCCGTTTAACCATACTAAACGAACCCGCACCCGAAGGTAAAGGTCTTCCCCGAACAACATATGAAGACATTGGCGGATTACACGAAGAAATCCAGCGCGTCCGAGAAATGGTTGAGTTACCCCTGCGACACCCCGAACTATTCCAACGCCTCGGAATTGAACCACCTAAGGGGGTCCTACTTCATGGTCCGCCTGGTTGTGGTAAAACCTTGCTTGCACGTGCAGTAGCTAATGAATCTGAGGCTAACTTTTACTCTATTAACGGTCCCGAAATCATGAGTAAATTTTACGGCGAATCTGAAGCACGGTTAAGAGAAATTTTTCAGCAAGCACAACAAAATGCGCCAAGTATAATATTTGTCGATGAACTCGATGCAATTGCACCCAAACGTGAGGAAGTCACCGGTGAAGTGGAGAGACGTGTTGTTGCCCAACTTTTGGCATTAATGGATGGCCTATCGGGAAGAGGAAACGTTATTGTTATCGGTGCAACTAACCGTCCTGGCGCATTAGATCCTGCACTACGCAGACCTGGAAGATTTGATCGTGAAATCGAAATCAGTGTGCCTGATAAGAAAGGTCGCTACGAAGTACTTCAGATTCACACCCGCGGCATGCCCTTAGCTGAGGAGAATGTGAACCTCAAAAAACTCTCCGAGATGACACACGGCTACACTGGTGCTGATCTTTCGGCGTTGAGCAGAGAAACTGCCATGAAAGCGCTTCGCAGATATTTACCCCAGATTAACCTCGAAGAAGAACGTATACCACCTGAGGTGCTCGAAAAGATGGAGGTTACTATGGATGATTTCGTTGGCGCATATAAAGAAGTCACCCCTACAGCAATGCGTGAAGTCTACATCGAAGTTTCTACTGTGCATTGGGATGATACAGGTGGACTTGATGACGTGAAACAACACCTAAAAGAAGCCGTTGAGTGGCCACTGAAAAACCCTGAAATGTTTACTCGGTTAGGTATTCGTGCACCTAAGGGTATTTTGATGTATGGTCCGCCCGGTTGTGGCAAAACCTTGCTTGCACGTGCAGTTGCAACAGAATCCGAAGCCAACTTTATATCTATAAAAGGTCCCGAAGTTTTCAGTAAATGGGTGGGTGAATCAGAGAAAGCTATTCGTGAAGTTTTCCGTAAAGCTCGTATGGCTGCTCCAGCAGTCATATTTCTTGACGAAATTGATTCTCTCACACCAAGGCGGGGTATAGGTATGAGTGATAGTGGTGTATCTGAACGTGTTATAAGTCAGTTACTTACTGAAATGGATGGTATTACTACACTCCAAGACATAGTTGTTATTGCTGCAACTAATCGCCCTGATATGGTGGACAGCGCAGTTATACGTCCTGGTCGGTTTGATCGTCTTATCTATGTACCTGAACCAGACGATAAGAGCCGTTTGCAAATCTTTAAAATTTATACCAAAGGTATGCCTATCACTGGAGATGTCGATTTAAGTCAGCTTGCTATGATGACCAAATATTATAGCGGTGCCGATATTGAATCACTGTGTCGTGAAGCTGCTATGCATTCTCTACGTCGTGACGTGAATGTTTGCGAAGTTAACATGAAGGATTTCCAAGAGGCTATGAAAGAGATGGGTCCATCAATCACACCTGACATGGAGAAATGGTACAAGAGTTTCATGCAACAAATCCGACAAGTACAAAAGCCAGCAACCCCAGTTGCATAGCACAGAAGGAATCGTTTATGCCGCAGATGAAAACTTGGAAAACGCGCCCAGCATATTTTTTCTTATTGGAAATTTTGCAAAAGAAAGGGGATATGACAGATGACGATCTCTATGAACAGCTCAAAGACGAATTTGAAGACTTAGGTTTCAAAGACTTTAATGAACTGTTGTTAAACCTTGAGGTTAGTGGTAAAATTCGTACCACCTCGATGGCACGCGGTAAACGTCGTATCGAACTTGTCCAATAGATGTTTTAACTTTTTCTTTATTTATTTTTTCATTTAATAAGTAACAAATTGTAAGTGTGGCTGTTTAATTGATTTTTAACCTTTTGTTGTTTGTCGATTGATAAAATATGGTTTTGAAATTTGTATGCCTGATTATAATGTTGTGGTGTTAACATTGTTCTTCATTTTTAATGGCCTATTCTACATAAAAACAGAGATTTGTTAAATTATTTGTTTAATGTTTTGACGGTGGGAGATTGTTCGAAAACTAGAATTTTTTGTGTTTTGGTGTAAATAGGCGGAGAACTAGGGTTCTTTTCTTGTTTTTAAGGATTTGTGCTAGTTTTTGGGCCGTCTGATGGTGGTGTCTGGCGACAACCATCTACAAACCAATTGGTATATGTAAAAAGTGACGTCAGTTTTGCCTTACGATTCAAATAAACGAGCTGTAATCCTTCCTGAAAAATGAGGCTTATAATTATAGTTATTATGATGATGGTCGCTGTTATAGATTCAAAAATAAAATGTATGTATAAACTTGTGTAAACAAAAATGACAATAGAGGCAACAATCCCTTTTCCGGCTACATTAATACCTCCAAATGCATGAACCAACCTAAATGGCGGCTGCTTAGTTAACAAAAACATTGAAGTAGCCCAAATTTCTAAAGGCAACAAAGCAAGTAATGAAATGATAAATCCGGGAAAATAAGACACAATTGCAAAAGTTCCACCTAATGCTAAAAAGAACAGTGTAAACCACGCAATTTGAAAACATCTATTTGACAATATGGATTTAACTATATTGCCTGATTTTTCTATTTTCTGTTGAATCTCTGCAGGAGCTTCTCTTGGTCCGAGGGCTGATTGTGCGGCTGTGAGACAAACTCGATAGGCCATATTCAAATCTATATTTGGATTAGACCAAATTGATGGTCGAGTAATCAAAACTTTTTCTAACGTTTGAGTTTTTCCAATAGGTGTATTATGCAAATATTTTATGGTTGTGACATATCCATTTTTTTCTGTTTCTGCTATACCCCTATAATCAACTACCATAGTAGTATCCCAAAATATTTTACAGTTATCAATCTCTTTTTCCCATTTCGTGTGACGCGGATCACTTCCTCTCATGAGTGTCCATTTATCGGCTAAGTAGTGAAAAGCAACACCCAGTTCAAAACATGCTTGAGCATTCTGATTACACAACCACGCTTTTCTTGCCAAGGTTACACGTTTTTTTATAGCCGCTTCTTTACCATAATGATGGGGGTAGTCACGCCAAACATCAGGTACAACTGAACCCAGTTCAAGTTGTTGCTTTTCATAATTTGTGAGTGGTGGGTTTTTGAATTGATTTGCTACCTGATTTGCAATATATATGTGCGTGGTCTTTTTCACTCTAATCGGGAGACACATTGCATATTTATTTTAAATATCTTTCCCATCACCACAGCGATATGGTCATTTTTTTGTGTGCGATGATAACTCTAATCGCTGGTTGGTACTGGTGATGAACATTGAACACAATTCTGCTTTGCAAACAGAGTGTGTAGAACAAAAAGATATAGCAAACCTTCCTGTAATGTTATACATTCTATGAATAGTTCGGTGATAATTTGCGTGATCAAACAGTTTTTAACAAGTAAATCTGAGACATATCTGAGGTGGTTTTAACATATCCACAAATTTAAGTTCTTTTTTACACGATTTTTCTCAAGTTATCGCTTAACTACTCCCTAGTGATCATACAAATTTATTCAAATAACGGTCTAACAATAACTGGCTGTTGTGTTCGCTGTATGATGGTTCAGTGAAAAATATTGTGTATGGTCTGAACCACTTGATTATTGATATGTTTATTCAGTTCATATTTTTATACTAATATCTAATATAATCGCTACGAAAAACAGCTCTATTGATTCAGTACAGGTTAAAGAGGTTCGATATCCAAAACTTCCTTTTGGCATAGTCAAATTTTTCGGTATTAGACACTTATTTTGGGCGGTGGACGTACTCTTTTTTTACCCAGTTTTATACGTAATGCAATACGATAGAGTTTACGTAATGCTTTTACCAATTGCTCCACATTGGGAACAGTGGAATAAATAAGCGGTATATGCTCATATTCTGCTATGCGTATGGCCTCCTCATCAGGAGGTGTTTTGTGAAAAACTATAATGCTTGGTTTGAGGTTGCTAACACGAACAATCATCATGGGCAGACTTCCCCCACTCAAATTGGTAAATACCAACGCCCTTTCTGTGGTTGCACCAAACAGTTGAGTATACTCTGAACCCGAATACGACTCCACTGCTTTGCGGCTGTCAACAACGGTGTAACCATTGATTTCTTTGACAAATTTTCCTTTACACGCCATAACTTCCCCATTGATAGCCTTACAAAGATACTCAACACGAACGGGGATAGGAAATTCACGCAGATCGACCACCGCCATACTTGGCGAACTGGTAAGTTTAGAAAATTCCCGAATGAAACGACTGCCCCTTTGTTCATCGATATGGAGTAAAGAGAGAACAAAGCGGCGGATAAATTTGGCTCCAGGGCTTTTGCGCCTACCGCTCTCATAATCACTGATGACTGAGGATGAAAGTTCCATGATCTGACTAAGACTGATTTGCGATATGGCAAAAAGTTCGCGCCACTTTCGCATAGCAGAACCCGGTTTACCTGAGAGTATGATTTCTCCTGCAATTCTTCTAGCTAAGACTTCTCTGAGGCTGGGTGATACAGACATGAAACCATTCTCCTGATTGTAACCTTCCCTTTAGAACTAAAATATAAATCTGTATCTGCAACAACAGGTATTGTGCGTGCGCTAAGTTGCGTTTAAATGCTAATTGCCTGGCATGTTGTAGCCGATTTTTATGATTATCTCCTTGGTACCCTTTGATTTTTCTATTCATTAACCGTTCGAGTTCTATTCTGAAATCTTGTTTATAAGTAAGTTTTGCGTAACTAACCCTGACGTTTGTAGTCTTGAAAGGAGAGACAGCAAGCGTTACTTAAATCCATAAACAACATAAAAAGTGAGTTGAAATGACTGAAAAAGCTAGTGACGTAATCTTCGTCGGAAACAAACCCCCAATGAGCTATGTTCTCGCCATTATAACGGCATTCTCAAGTGGTGCCCAAAAAGAAATAACTCTAAAAGCAAGAGGCCAAGCTATCACCACTGCAGTTGACGTCGCTGAAATCACCCGAAGTCGCTTTATCAAGGATCTTAAAGTTACCAAAATAGCAATCGGAACTGCAGAGATGCCACCGCGCGAAGGCGAAAACAGGTCCCGAATGGTTTCCACAATAGAGATAACTCTATCTAAGGCGTAAACCACGAAGGAAAAAAGATTTAGCTCTCCTTATTTTTTACATTATTTTTTTGTTTTCTGTGAACTTTTGAACCTTCGCAATTATCTCCTTGAAAGCTTTTGTTGTAGCTGACTCTTTGTTAGAGTACACAAACGGTCGTCCGCTGTCAGAATCTACCCTAATTTGGGGATCAATTGGAATGCTACCCAAAAACGCTACACCTGCTTTATTACTCAGTTTTTCACCGCCCCCTGAACCAAAAATTTCAGTTTTCTTGTTGCAGTGCGGGCAGATAAAACCACTCATATTTTCCACAACACCAATGACTGGCATGTTTAGTTTCTCAGCAAAAGTTATCGCTTTATTTACAATGCTACTGGCGAGCTGGGTGGGCATGGTGATTATTATCACACCATCAAGTTCAGGTAAAAGTTGAGCAATACTTAATGGTTCATCACCTGTTCCAGGCGGTAAATCAATAAAGAGGTAATCTAACTCATTCCATATAACCTCAGAGAGGAACTGTTTGATAGCTCGCATTTTTAATGGTCCGCGCCAAATTACCGGAGCCTCAGGTGTTAAAAAGAAATCAATCGACATTACTTTTAACCCCCATGGTCCCTCAACAGGCTCTGCGCCGTTTGGGCTGATTTTGATCTGTCTACCCTCTAATCCCAAAAGTTTAGGTACACTTGGGCCATGAATGTCTGCATCCAAAATTCCCACTTGCTTGTTTTGCATGGCAAATGCTGTGGCTATGTTGACGGTGATGGTGCTCTTACCGACACCGCCTTTGCCGCTTATAATCGCGATTTTGTGTTTAATCTTGCTCATGCGTTCTTTGAGTTCATGTTGTTCTTGGGGTTGTTGTTCTTTGTGTGTTCTAAGGGGTGTTATGCTCTGTTTGTATGTTTCTGGCATAAAAATATCTCCTTATTTAATAAAGAAATCAGTGACCTAAAATTGTTTTGTGTATAACAACCGAGCTGATGTAGTGGTCTTTTAATAAAGTGGCAATTTATAATTGATGGATGTTTCTTTTGCAAGTTATCTATTGGCGACTCGGGTCTATGCTTGGTTGTTACCCTAATAACTCATATTCGTGGTTTGGGAAAAAATGTGTTGAATTGTTTGTGCAAAATAATGTATGAAAATTAGTTTGTTGTGTTTAACCGGTTCCATTTTTACACGCTTGTCGGAGTCATTTAATTTTTTATTGATGCAGTATGAATTATCGATGCGGGCATCATGGTGGAAATATTTGTGTTTAGTATAAGTGGCGAATTTTTTGATAAAATATAGTTGTTGATGTTTGTCTGTTCATAGCCATAAAACCAGTGTGTCTTGGAAAAAACCGTAACCAAACACTCCAATTAAAGACACATGAACAAAACAGAGATCAAGTGATGAATCATTTTAATCCATATAGACCTTTTCTGTACTAGTCGGTTTGGTTCCAATAATAGATGTGCTTGTATCGGTCAGTTGGGGTAGGTTGGATCGTCATAGATTATGTCTAGTTTTGGACCGTATTGGGTGAGTTTGTTTTGAACTTGGGCCCAGATTTGCTGCGAGGTGCTGTTTGCATTCCATATGCCCCAAATGCTGTCCTGTGGATGACGCATACCCCAGCCATAATTTCGGGGTAAAACAAGTGCCGCTTCTGCTTTAATTCCCCCGTGCTCTATGTTGTCATTTTTAACAACCTCAAACCAGAACCGCTCCAAGGCTTGAAAATGCTCGTTTTGTAAAGTTCCATAAATTTCATTTGTATCCTCAGCATAATTAAACACCACCACATAATCCGCACCGCACTCATAGGCGAGTTGCATCTGATCATATATCACATCCCCCATAGCCAAATAGGGCCACTGTGAATATGTCCAAGTAAGAATGGTGCCCCAATTTTTACCCTGCAAGGTTGCTGCTCCCCGTACTAAGCCAATCTCTTGTGCGACCGTGTTGTTCCAGCCTAATTCTGCAAGAACCATATCATACCCACTCCGATAATCCCACCAATACAAACCATAATCAGCAGTGAAAAAGGGTAATTGGCTGTCCTTTAAAGTCTGTAAACGGTAAGCTGTTTCAGATTCAAAGGCTCGTGCTGCATCATCACAGTTTTTGATGGGATTTCTATTCCAAACTACCTCTAAAGGGTCCATCTGTGAGATTCGTTCACTTCCATTTACTCTCGTGTAAAAAATATTATCTGGGCTCTCTAAAACAGTAATATCGCCACTGGGATAGTATGTGACTGTAGTGACGGGTGGATAAAAGTGTGCCATAGTTCCGTTTGGGTACGTCATGCGGAGTTCTTCTGGCCAGCGATTTGTGATTATCTCTTGTTTGAGGTGCCCGTCTGGATAAAAAAGGCAGAGTGTACCATTTTTTGTTCTATCATCAACACTGATATTTACTACTATTGTACCATTGGGATAATACTCAGTGGCTGGGTCGTTATTGACGCTAATACTGCCTGTTTCACTTTTTATTACTTGTTGGTCGTATCTGCTCATATTTGACATCCATACATAATAATCAAGCATTTTTCCGCCCGGTTCATCATAGTAATACACGCCTAAAAATCGGTTTCCCCATCGTTGTTGTACCGTTTTGATCCATTCTTTAGTACCTTCGCCTATTCCAAAATAGGTCCCAAAATATGTTGCAAAATTGAGTTCAGAGGCAATTGCATAGTCACCGATTTCATTTATGGCGGTTGTGTTGTGTTGTAGATTTCCTGAGGCTAAGATGAAGAGGTTGGTATAGTTTTTAACTTTATCTATTAGTTGTTTAGCGCCCTCTGTTGTTTCGCCGCCATAGTTACGCCGACATAGAAGGGCTGATTAGCGGTGTTAGTTTTGTATGATGTTTTGTTCTGGTTAACGTATTTATATAATCGGGACAATCCCTTTTTAATTTGATGGGGTATCTATGGTGGAGTTGCGGAAAATAGTGAATGGGGCGTGTCGGGGTAGTGTGGGTGGGGTGTGTGTGGTGTTGGGTTTGGTTTTTTTGTTGGTTTGTTGTTTGTTTGGTACGGTTTTTGTTTTTGGGTTGTCGGTGTCTCCGCCAGAGGAGAATGTTTGGGTTGAGGTGGCGCCGATGCGTTATGCGCGTAGTTATTTTGGTACGGCGGTGGTGGATGGTAAAATCTATGCCATTGGAGGTCTTGATAAGGATAGGGTTACTGGTGTGGTTGAGCGGTATGATCCGCAGACTAATACTTGGAGTGATAGGTCGCCAATGCCTACGCCCCGGTCTGGGGGTGTTGTAGTGTGTTCTATGGGTAAAATCTACTGTATAGGTGGGTACTTCAACCCCTACCTCAGATATACAAGGATAAATGAGGTTTATGATCCAGCCACAAATAAATGGGAAACAAAGGCACCTCTGCCGACTGCCAGAATTAAGGTGTCTGTTTGTGTTGTGAATGGGAGCATATATGTCATGGGTGGCTTTGTAATTCCTACCGCTGTGGCTTTTGAGGGGTGTGAGGTTTATGACCCTGTGGAGGATGTTTGGTCTGTGTATGATGGGCCATGGCCTGAGGAGCCTTCTGTGAGTATGGTTTTTGATGGGCGGGAGTATGTTTGTGATGGGGTTGGGCTTCGGATTCATGACCTTGTTGGGGGTGGTTGGGTGGATGGGGCTGATTTGCCGCTTGGGCTTTATGGCAGGGGTGTTGTTGAGGTGGAGGGGTTGTTGTATGCTTTGGGCGGCTGTACAGAAACCTATAGTATCCCGTGGTACATGGCACAGCCTTATCGGGTTCATTTTAGGAGTGTTTTTGTGTATACGCCGTTTGGTTATGGGCGGGTTGCGCCTGAGGTTTGTGTTTTTTCTCTTGAGGCGAATGGGGTGTATGATTTTAGAAATGTGACCCTAGAGTTTGGTATACAGCAGCCTGTGGTTTGGGTTGGGTATAGTTTGGATGGGCAAGCTAATGTAACGGTTGAGGGTAGTAGGGTTGTTTTGTCGGGGTTGTCTAATGGGCACCATAGTGTTAGGGTGTTTGCGGAGGACAAATATGGAAATATGGGCGTGTCTGAAAATATAACTTTCTCTGTTGTTAATGTCCCTCTATCGATGTTATTTATCGCTATAGTTGCTATTGTTGTGGTTGTTGTGGTTGTTGTTTGTGTTTGTTTGTTTTTGTTTTTGAGAAAGCGTCGGTGTTCTAGGCGTTTGGTGGTAGATTGAAGTGTGGGGTGGTTGGAGTGTGTGTGGTATGTGGTGGGTTGGGGGATTATTTTTTTGTTTTTTGGTAACTATTTAGTCAGGGGAATTTTGGAATAGGGTGGTTACTGTTCCTGTATGGTGCTTGAAATAGATTGTAGGTTGACCTTTTTTGTTTAACTGTTTTATCCCCTGAATTTCGTATTTTTTAGTGTAGACAAAAAATGGGTATAACAAAACTCAAAAACACTAAAACCCCAGACTACCAACAATATCATCCACAACATTAAACACAGACAAAACCTCCTCTGCTTCCCAGATAACGCCCAAACAAACCTAAACCCACCCCCACCACAAGACACAACAATATTAGACAACAAACAAACACCTCACGCAAAGACAAACAATTAACAGACAAAAACCCAGCCAATCAACTAAGCAAAAGAACGCAACGTACACGTCACAAACACCACAAACTCTTTTCCTCAATAATCTCCTCACCATGTACACACACCCGTCCACAACTCAAATCCACCAAGATGCGCAAACATCCCCTCATCCACATCTTTAGCCCGATAATAATACATACCATCAGACAAAGAAGACCCCAAATCAACTGAAAACAACAAAATAACCTTCAACGAACGCAACAAGTCCATCTTCTGCATATCAACTACATAATCAAACCCAAATCCCCTACATGACGCACAAGAACAAAATAGGGTTCATAACGATTCAGTTCTTTTTCGGATACGTTTCAAACCAGTAAGCTCTACCTTTAAAGCCTTAATATGAGTTGGCAGGTCCCTACACAACTTGACATGATTAAGTGCATCATAGAACAATAGGGTTCGACTCTTAACACCATGAACTGCCGTATCTATCGATAAATCATATAGGTTGGGATACATTTCAAGTTCATGGGTGTAGGTTTCTATTTTGTTTGATGGGTGGTGAGGAGTTGTTGGGATTGTTTAGAGC
>JAISPR010000166.1 GCA_031274765.1 Nitrososphaerota archaeon
CAAAAAGCACTTGCTGAAAACGGTGTAACTATGTTGTTTGGTTTTCTGAAATAGGGTTTTCGGAGGTTGCCACGGAAAACTCAAAAAACACAACAAAATAGACAACAAACCCAAAAAAACAACATCAACAACACCCAAAAACACAATCACAACGTTAATGCCATAAACGAAAACAACCTTACCATAAGCGAAAAAATAATAAATGATAAATCTAATGAAATAACAATCACACCCAAATTACTCAATGCCCTAAATATTCTGAGTTTTTCGTTTTTATTGAATTTTAAAAAGCCCAGATTTTTCTTTTTGTTTAGTTGGTTTTTGAGACGAAATTTGAAGAACAGAACCAATCACTGCTTGTTAATGCAGGGGGTGGGATTGGCCTGCTTGTGTATGGAGCGTTTCCTCAAAATCATTGGTTAGATTTCGAGATTTCATATCAAACACTAAAAAGAAATAAGTTCACTTTAATCGGATAAATATTTCGCCAACAAACTCAACAAACAACAAACACAACAACACAAACGCGCCCACTAAAACCAAACCCCCAAAAATACAAAAATGGGTGACAAAATATAAGAATAGTTTTCATCTCCCAGAAGCACAACTAATTGCGAGAGAAACACGAATAACCGTAGAAAGGTAATAAAGCAAAGAAGACATTTCGTTTAACCGCCAATAGTATGCGTGTATACTGATCCTCTTCGTTTTTAGCGCTAAAACTCTGGTTACACTTAAAACTAAGGGCTTGGAGGGGGTAATGTATCTTTACCTGGCGACGTGCCACGAGGCTGCCGCCTATTCAACTTCGGCGATGTGGGGCAACCAAACATTTGTGGCTGCTTACTCGAACGGACCGTGTTCTTCGGAATCCCCTTCAAGTTAAATCTGTCAGCAATAAGGTTTTTTGCCACGTTTTCACTGGCAGGTTCGGCTGAAACATACTCATATACCGCTTGTTTCATGGTATTCACAATAGAGTCAAAATCTAGAACCCACTGGGTGGCAGGAGCAGAAGTCGCAGGGGCAGAAGTCGCAGGAGCAGAAGTCGCAGGAGCAGAAGTCGCAGTGGTACCCTTCCACATTACCATTAACTCTGTTTTACAGCCAGTCTCTTCTTCGTTATGGCATATCCAAATGTTATTGAATAAAGCAAACAAATACCTTTTCACAGAGCTCCGCTGATTTAGTAAATCCCTTCTGAAAAAACCAACATTATATTGATCCACATTTGGGTAATTAGCTATTTGTATAGGCAGGGGATCTGATTTGGTTCTTGTTTTGTGGAGTGATATTATTCCTGTTTTGCGTACCTTGTAATACCGCGCAGGAGAAATGTTATCATCGTTTGAGGTTTTTATGACTGCACCACCGATACGCTGTTGCAGATGCTGAGTATTCAAAACCGTTTGACCCTCTACAGCGGTTGAAAACTTGGGCTTTGGGTGGTTAAACGGATTGTCAATACCTGCTGAAACGATTTGTGTAACCGTCTTTTCATCGTCATCAGACACAACAGCGCTAAGGCCCAAAGGATAGGATACTAAACGCGAAGATGATATAGGGCTAACCGTTGCCGCTGAAGCAGCCGAAGTAGGTGTGCCCTTAGCCGTGCCTTCAGCTTGGCGGGGTCTTTTTGCTGGATGTCCTGGTGTACTGACAGGTGTATCAGGTTCTGAATCAGATCCAGGCGTGCCTTCATCAGACGCATCCATAACTGAATCATGCCCATCAGTACCTGTACCCGTAGCTGCACCCCCTGTTTCCGCCGCGCTCATAGAATTAGGGTCAAACACACCAGTATGGCTGCCATGATGCGGCGAAACCACAACAACATGCGAAACACCGACAAAAAAATCGGGATCTTTACACAACATTTTGAATAATTCCGCCCCATGTTGGTCTCCAGGCATAAGCAATAATTTTCTGTTTATCTTTTTATAGAGAACCAGTGACGTAGCATTTATCTTACATTCCGGAACACCAGACACATCAGACACAGGGGCTAATTCCTCAAAATCCGCTAAGCTAGACTCAGCAGTAGACATATCGGTATCTCCAGATTGAGGAACACCATCCATAGCCGCACTGTCAGGGGCGAGTGTTGAAACCGTTTGCTTTTTGCCAATCCTCATTGGGGGATTCATCGTCGTGAGTATCGGTGTAATGCCGGCGGTATGGTCAGCATGTGCATGAGAAATTGCTATCGCTAATTTGCCCCCCAGGGCACCTATAAAGGCCTTGATGTTTTGCTTCTTCTGTTCCGTAGTCAATGGTGGGGTTTGAGTTTGCGCACCGGACATTTCAACATCAGGTGGCGTCTCCAATTTTGTACTTGCGGCTGGTGAGCTTGTTGGTGGCTGTTTGGCTGACGGCTCGATTCCACCATCACCATCTAACGTACTCAATTTTGTATCGGCCGCTTGTGTAGTGGACGATGGCGGTTCGGATGGCGGCTCGGATGGCTTATCAGCCAATACCTGGGCTATTTTCTTTTTCGTCAAGTCACTTATTGCGCCACTAACCGCCAGATTTTCATAATGGTCACGCACCAATTCATACAAATTTGAATCTTTTTTGTAGACCAGCATCAGAAGCAGATTATCCAAATTGGGTCCCAAATCACTAAGCAACCGCTTTTTCTCGACCGCCCCGTTTGTTTCAGTACGGACCGTGTGTAATACCATGGTGCCCTGACCCACATTTACCACATTCATCGTTTCCCGAGCTCCCCCAGCCTTTATCTGACCATAATTTATCATATCAGCCCATGAGGCAAAATAATAATCATTACAAGCATCAGCACGTACGTTGTTAATAGCCACACGGCCAGCCCCTGATAATGAAGTCGGCAGAATGGTTTCATCGGTAACTTTTTTCCAGCTTTCGTTCTGCTCGTCGGGCAGGAATTGTGTTTTTTTGCGTTCCGGGCCATCTTTTTCGGTTTTGTTGAAGTCATTTTGGTCAATTTTGGGGATTGCTCCAATGCTGTTGGGTATGGCCGAGTCTGCATAGTACGCTAAGCGTTGTATAATGGGTTCAGTGGCAACCTGTGAAACGCTGTTTGATATCATTTGATCGTCTGCTTTCTTTTCTAATTCCTTGTCATCATTTAGGGCCTCGCCGGCTACATAGCCCGTAACTCTCACACGCCCCTGCTTCTGTTGTACCACATGCCCCAATTCATGCGCCAAATGCTCCTCCTGACCAGGCCCAATATGCACCCGATTACCCTGCGTATACGCCAGTGCCCCAATACGAGCCGGATCATCAGAATTATAAAACACCTGCACATCAGCAAACGAAAAACCACTATTACGCTCAAACTTTACCTTCAAATCATCAGGAATACCCGTCAAATTCGGTGCCTTTTCAGTCTCAGCCTCAGTGTCAGTCTGCATCTGCACAGGCGGAACATTACTTTTCTCTTCAGCCACCACAGCCGGAGCCACAGGCATAAACATCACTGGATTCTTTTCTACAGTCAGCCCAGCCGCAGTCTTTCCAGGCGGAGGACTCGTGGGATCGAAAATGGGTATGTCAGCAAAATTGAATCTCACAGCAGACTGATCATAGACGTTTACGTCCATTGGGGAAAAAGAATCACTTTCACTCTTACCAGAAGACCACCATGAATCACTCTTATTCTTTTTTTGCTTTTTGCGTTCTGCAACCGCATAATCAAACATACCCAAACACCAACCAGACAGCATCCACCGACAGCCGACTTAGTATACCCTAAAAACAGCACCTGCAGATATATTTTTCCCAAAACCACCTCAGTCCGTGGTTCTGAAAGTGAGATTGACTTGCTTGTATTTGGTTCTTTTCCTCAAAATCACGACATAGATTCTGAGACGTCATATTGACCATTAAAAGGCGTAATGTAAGTCAACGCTAATAAGCTTTTTAGCAGTTAATGAGTATTGCTATCTGTGGTTCTCTGGAACAAGCTCAAGGCAACCCCGAAAATCGCCTAAACAACAACATATTGTACAACAAGACAAAAAACAACAACATGAGCCAACAACATCCACACACAACACAAACACAACCAAAAAACAAAAAGCTAGACACCCACCAACAAAAACAAACCAACCAAAACTGAAAAATATTCCACCCCACCAACAAAACACCACACACAAAAACCAAACCAAAGGAAACCGACCACCATACGACACCACACTCATGCACAAAACCACCATACCACAACAACAATACAACCCATCAAACATACACGCCAAATACATGACAAACGACCACCTCACCTTCATAAACTTCCTTGACCCAGAAATAGGCAACAAAATACCCGACGACAACACCATATAGGACTTCAAAAAACCCTAAAAGAAAACAATGACGACAGAAAACTATCTAACACCTTCAATGCAGTCCTCGAAAAAAAAGAAATAACCAACCACCAAGGCAGCAGTATTGATGCCACATTTACCACCGCACCCAAACGCCATACAACAAAAAAAGATGCTAAACGATTTAAAACAAAAGAAAAATCAATCGATCTAGAGACCAAATGTGATGAGCAGCTCAAAAAAGGCAAAATAAAAAGCAAAGCCCACGTTACCGCTCAAATAGATACTGATGCCCGATGGACAAAAAAGGTGATGACTCATTTTTTGGCTACAAAGATCACGTAAAATGTGACAGTGATAGTAAAATCATCACTAATTTTAGTGTAGTGGATGCATCGGTTCATGATAATTTGGAAGTTCAAACGGCGCAAAAGTCAAAAAACAACATCACTAAACATTACAGACAGCGTACGCCCCTTCACCTATTGCTACATGTAGTGGCCTTGATGAATTTTATTGGAGTTTTTGCGCAGTTTGAGTTGTGGATTTAGTTGATGCAAAAGATCAAAATGTAAAACTCGATAGTGCGTATGTGGGGGAGTATAAGGATAGATTTTGGAGCGGTTTTTGGGGCTTGAGGTTCATATTTGTGCTAGGCGTATTGTAATGTGTCTTTTTATGAGGAGGAGATGGTTAAAAATAGGGTTATTTTGCGTGTGTGGTGTAGGGTTGAGTATGTGTTTGGGTATATGACTAGTTTATGGGGGTTGTTTGTCGGGTTTGTGGGTTTGGTCGTGTGGGGTGTGAGGTTGCTTTTTGGAATTTGGTGTATACTTTGAGGTGGATGGGTTTTTTGTGGGTTAGGTTTGTATTTGGGTGAGAATAGTGGTTGGGTATTTGGGTGAAAATAATGGGTCAGGTTGGGTATTTGGGTGAAAATAATGGGTCAGGTTGGGTATTTGGGTGAAAATAATGGGTCAGGTTGGGTATTTGGGGTTTGTTTTTGGGTTGGTTTGGGGTTTGGTTTTTTTGTTTTTTGGTTTTTTGTTTTGTGGTTGGGTTGTTTTGTTTTGTTGTTTTTGGTGTGTAAAAGTGGGTTTTTGGAGATTGCTTAAAATGAAAAGTCATCAGATTTTAGGTTGTAAATCGAGTAGTGGTGAGTTGAGATATTTAAAACAGCAAATTGTTTGATGTTGTAGAACATAAATTTGAGTGCTGCTTGTATACTTTTTTTTGGACTATAGCGTTGGAGATTAGAGTTGACAGCACATCGAACATAAAATGGCGTTATTCCAGTGAGGGCCCAAAAAGGCCAAATTTATTTATCACCGTGATAGTGCGTAGGCACTCAAATTAGGATCGGCTCAGAAGGGAAGTTCTTGGGTAAGGGTTTTTATTTACCTGCAGATCATAGCCTAGTTGTTTTAGCATGACACCAACGACCCGATAGCTAACCTGGAAACCTTGTTGGTTTAGACTTTTTTGGAGACTGCGTAAACTTTTGTTAGTCTGAGGATTGTTTTGCATAGGATCCCCTATGGTGTGAGGGGCAACTAAATCGGTTAGAGCGGCTAGTAGGTTGGGTTGGGTTTTTGTTAGGGGTTTTCGGCCGCCGCCTTTTTTGCGGCTTTTACCCATGGGGAGTGGGGGGTTTTGGGCGGGGTTGTTTAGTTCTTTTATGCCAGCAGTTATGGTTGGGCAGGTGATCCCCGAGAGGCGGCTGACCAGGCTTATGCCGCCAGGTCCAATGGTTTTGGCTTCTGTTGCTAGGTATATGCGGCGTTGATGCTCATTTAGGGTTGGCAATATGGTGTTTATGCGTGTTTGTAGGATAATTGTGTCTTTTCTGTTCACATTTATTGATATATTGCATACTTATATTTAAATCAATAAAATTATTTAATAGCTGCACCTCAGTAGTAAAGAATCAACAGACAATCTGTCACTATTCTTTTTAACAATCATAAACACGATAAACACCAACCCAACCCAACTATAATAAAATAGGGTTTACAAATAGTGCAACGCTATTTTTCCGTTTGCACATGAGAGAATAAGTGCCAATTGACCCTTACCGGCAAGGGTTGCACCTTTGAGACGTGTTGCAGTCGTAATTTCAGTGTCTAGAGAAATTTCAGAGTAATCGATACTTCCCTGACTCACACTAGCAGCCACATAGAATAAGGTATTTTTGGCCAAGTTAACTGTAACGTCCCCGGTCATACTAATGGCTTCTATGTGGGTACAGGTTTGGTTGTCAGTGATGACTATGTTGCCCTTAGCGGTGGAAACAACAATTTTTTGGATATTTAGTTTGGGTACGCTTATGTTTCCAGCTCCACTTAGAAGCGTCAAGTTATACTGGCTTGTTGTGGGCAGTTTTATGAGAAGATCAGCGCTGCGCTCAGAGGAGCCATACAGGCCGCTTTGAGCCTTTGTTAGGAGAAGAGTTTGGTTGTTGTCTTTGGTTTCATTAGTTTGAATTTTTATAGTGGAGAGTTCATTGTGGGGTGCCTTGAGGGTGTAGATTAGTTCGATTTGGCTGCCAGAGGTTGATTGAATTTCTATGTTGCCGTCAAAAATGTTTGCATTGATTGCAACGTTTGCATTTGGTGTATAAACTGTTTTATCTTCGAGCTGCTCGATTATCTCAGAATTAGACAATATACCGGATGCAAGAACAATTAGGGCAATTGATAAACCAGTGACAAAAACTAGGACAATTTTTGCTGAGGGCTTCATATTTTTCTTTCCACCTTTGTTGAGACATCAAGGGTTTTAAGAATTCCGCTCAAAACAATACATGTCTGTTGTCACAGATGCTCTAAAATGCATCTGCCTCGCATGACGATGTACACAATTCGAGATATGACAAGTATAGATTAATAAATTTCAACGCCCAATCACAAATTAAACAATTAATACATATCAGTTTAAATAAAATCAAACATTTGTCATATAAAATATGTTTTAACACTCAAGGTACAGATTTTTTTCTCTACCAAAACAGTTAGTTTCACAAACACACATCACATCTATCAAAAGCCAACATCATTGCTAACACACTACCAACAACAATCGTTCTAACACAACCACGCATCAATACAACCCACAACAACATCTTTCATTCATCTTTGATGTGGCCCAACGGTCAAACAAGTTGCCCAAAATATTCAAAAATAAAATATTACAAAACTAACCAAAACTTGGCAATATACACATAAATAATCAACATCTTTTCTAGCTGTCAAACACGAGTTTTATCTAAATTTTCATCAAAAATGTAATATGCAAACTGAAAGTTATTTGTCATATTTTGTAAAATATCATTTATTATATTTCATTATGTTTGTTTTTATGTGTTAAACATTATTTTTTATATATTACAGAGTCATATTTTTTTATCTCTGGCATACAGTACAATTAGGTCCTCAACAAAAATGCAGGGTATAAAAAATACCAACAGTCACAAACAACATTTAGTTAAAACACTTCACAATCAAGCAAACCAATCATACTCACATAGAGTAAATGCCTTTGCAGTCAGATCAATAGGATTTGTGCTGGCCAGTTCTGCGCAACAACCACGCTTCAAACAGCAACATTTAATCCCGTCACACTTTGAAACAGAATCGGCGCATTGGTTGAGAAGAGCAAAACTTCACCATTACAAAATTCCATTCGATTGTAAACTGACCAAACCAAATCAAATTCACCCATATAGTTTATTAAATAACTTATGTCGCTTGTTGCATAGAAGTTATAGCCAGGTTTTCTAAAATTTCGCAGATTTTTAAAGGATAGTTTTCGGCATAGAAATTTTCTTCAAACATTTGCAATTCAACATGTTTGCCGTCAATTGAAACAAATTTAGTAGAAAACAACAGTTAGACATTACAACCACCCTTTTTAAGCCATTTCTTTATCAGCAACACCCGAAAAAATTTCTAATGCACTTCCAAAGAAATACAAATAATACAAAAAGAGATTTAACAGAAATGTTCACGTAAACCCAACAACAGCTACACACCTTTTGGATTTCGCATCATTTTATTCAACTTACAGCCATAATAGGATAACTACTAATCATCCAATAAATAATACAAGGAGGTCAATTCAGCCTGTAAGCAGTGTTTAACTCAGTGAAAATATGACTTTCTTGCTTGTTTTAAGCCGGGATTTAAATTTTCACGCTGTTTTCATTCACAATTAGGGGTTATACACATTTAGGTAGACACGCTCACACGAGTTAAACACATACGACTGTAAAAACAGCTACATCAAACCAACATCACCCTTAGTTAAGTATGTAGATGCAGGAAAAACGTAATTAACAAGAGAGGATGGCCTAAGAGAGATTAAAATAGAGAACCCAACTAACAAAGTAGAGGCCGCTAAATACGAATCTTTGGAATCAAACAAA
>JAISPR010000067.1 GCA_031274765.1 Nitrososphaerota archaeon
ATGCCGTAAGTAGTATAGTATGTGGTTGATGAATTGGGCAAATATTTCTTGCATATACGTTAGGTGCCAGACAAACTCCCTGTATAATTACAGTGTATGTTGATTCGAATCTCTCCGTTCATGGCGATCTCGCCATAAGCATCTGTTCTTTTTCGCTAATTTTCCATTTTTTATTTTTTGAGCTTTTAATATGCATGTTTTTTGTTGAGAAACTATTTTTGTATAAGAAACTGAATAACGTTTTAGATCTTTTGTAGTGTTGAGGTAACTGGTTTGGGTTGTTTGTGGGTCAAAAACATATTTTGATCTTTTATGCCTGTTTTTTACTGCAGAATTTAGGTTTTCTATTTTATCGGTTTTCTGTGTTTTCAAAAAGTTTGTCGGTTATTTTGTATTCGCAGTTTTTGCATGTGTGTTTATTTTGTTTAGTTAGCTGTGTGTAGCAGTCTGGACACCAAATTACGGCTTCTTTTTGTGTAACGTGGACTTCAATTTTAAAGGTCTTAGTTTTTTCTTCACCACTGAAAAATGTAACGACTAATTGTAATTCCATGTTGTAACTCATTAGCTTAACCTGAACTTGTTATGTTGATGTTTTCTATATATTTCTGTTTAGCTGTTGACGTAACGATTAGCGCTGTCAAGGTGGTAAAGGTCCTGTCTTTTTATAGTGCTCAGGGCCAATTAGAACCGCTAAGTGAAGTTAGCAGAGCGTTTGGTAATAGCTAAATACTTTCGAGCTTCTTTTGATGTGAGGGAAGATTCTGAGCCAGATTTCTTGTGACAAAAAAAGCTGCATCAACAACAAAGAAGGATACTGTGCCTTAACTAATCCTGAAAAAGCAGGAGATAACTGCTTAGAGTTTGAAGACGCCATGGATTTTTCTAGATTAAAGGCTGATGCAGTAAAGGGAACCCTTGGCTAACCAAAATTTAACGTTAGGGGATATTTTTGATCACTAATTCGGGATCAGCAAAATAGTCAGTTATCCACTGCTTAATTTGGTCTCTTATTTGACGAAATGCAACAAGCACTTCCTCTACGGTCCCCTGAACTTCTGAGGGATCCTCAAACCCATGCACCACGTAATTTTTGGTTTTATGCAGCTTTGCACGAATTATCAATGGTCTTCCCACAGTTAGGGACGATGTGCACAGAGTACACAGTGTTTTTGCGCTACTCTCACAAACCGAAATGGCCAAATCAATTTCAGTATCACTGAATTCATCTAAACCTTTGGAACACTGCTTTGAAATGTCTATTCCCAATTCTGCCATAACTCTGACTACCGAGGGTTAACTTCTGTGGGACTTGTACCAGCACTAAAAGCCTCATATTTTTCACAGTAAATGTTTCTAAGTAGCCCTTCAGCCATTTGAGATCATGCAGAATTATGGACACATATGAAAAGAATTTTTAATTTAGACATTAAGCCTCATTATTTGGTATAGCGTCTTTTCTTTAGACAGTTCTTATTTGTTCATACATTTGGTTTATGATGTCTAAATTTAGCATTACATAGAAAACCGTTTTTATCATCTATGTGCCGGCTATTTAGGGTTTGATTGTTTTTTCAATCTGTTAATAACTGTTTGCGTGTGCGTTTCGTCTGGGTGATCAATGGCTTTTGAGAGGCAAATGTTTTCGCATCCTCTGCAAAATACAACGCAAGCGTTTGGATTAACGGTGGTTATTTTTTTGCCGTTTTTATTTTCTAATTTGAAGACGTTCATGTGGCAAAATTCAATGCATTTGCCGCAAGTGGTGCATTTGCTATAATCTATCTTTGGATCCCAAGGTATTTTGTTACGAGGAATCCCTTCATACTCTGTTTCCGGCATTACAATCGCTTTACAAACCCTATATAACAACTTTTTAAATATTGTCATATAGTGCTGAAAAAATCATGGCAACTCCCGATAACCAAAACAGATTCAGATCAACAATATTTTATGCCCTCTCTGACCCCCTTCGTTTAGAGATTATTGCTTATCTTCGAGATGGAGAAAAGTGTGTATGCGAAATAGTTCCCCCTCTAGAGCTAATTCAGCCACTTGTTTCAAGACACCTCAAAATCCTCAAGGCCACGGGCCTTGTAAAGTGCCGCAAAGAGGGAACAAAACGAATGTACTCAATAGCGGATCAACGAATATTTGAAATGCTAGATGCACTCACCAGTGAACTGATAAAGACTTTGGCCAAGGAAGCCTTCAAAAGCACCTTTTGTTAATATGTAAACATTTTATTGAGCGTCTAACAAAGCCATCTTGTGATGTGCTCTACGATGTTGAAGTAAAAATGGGGAATATTCTTATTTTTCATATTTTTTAGAAAAGTTTATTTAAGGAGTTGAACTTTATACTGCAGGAATAAGTATGTCAAAATGTGAAGGTGACACCTGCAGAATCGACGCCGTAGTAACTATGGATGTCAAAGGACAAATTGTACTTCCAAAAGATTTGCGAGAAAAAGCCAACATGAAACCAAACGACAAAATAGCCCTAGTTGCTTGTGAGAAAGACGGCGAAGTTTGCTGTATTATGATGGTAAAAGCCGAAAGACTTGTGGGCGCAGTCACTCAAACGCTTAGTCCATTAGTCAAAGGATTAACTAACAAGGAGAGCTAAATATGGAAGAGGGAAAAATTAAAAAAGAAGTAAGAGATCGTTATGCAAAAGCCGTTACATCCAGCAGTTCCTGTTGTGCTTCAAGCAATAGTTGTTGCTCAGCCCCAAACAAACAAGTTAGCAAAATGGTGGGGTACAGCGAAGAAGAAATAAACGCCGTTCCTGAGGGGGCTAATCTTGGCTTTGGTTGTGGCAATCCAATAGCCTTAGCTTCTCTAAAAGAGGGCGAGCGGGTTTTGGATTTGGGTTCGGGAGCTGGGTTTGATGTTTTTTTGGCTGCCAAAAAAGTTGGAACCCAAGGCCAAGTCATCGGCGTGGACATGACACCCGAAATGCTAGATAAGGCCAGAGCAAACGCAAAGAAGGGTAACTATACAAATGTCGAATTTAGGCTAGGCGAAATCGAAAATTTACCCGTGGCCGATAACTCTGTTGATATCATCATATCTAATTGTGTCATCAATCTTGCACCTAACAAGAAGAGGGTGTTTGAGGAGGCCTTTCGGGTTCTCGCGTCAAATGGCAGGCTTATGGTTTCTGATTTAGTTCTTCGCAGAAAGTTGCCGGAATCGGTTCAAAAGAATGTTGATGCCTATGCAGGTTGTATATCGGGGGCAGAGCTAAAGGACAAATATCTTGAGCAAATACGAAACGCTGGCTTTCAAGATGTACAGGTTATAGATGAGCAAACCTATCCGCTTGAGTACATCTTTAATGAGGATGCGTTCAAAAATGTTCTCGATCTAAGCATGACGCAAGAAGAAATCAAAGAAACCGTCAATTCCATTGTAAGCATAAAGGTATCCGCTCTCAAAAAACCATCTGCTTAACTATAGACCAAACTGAGGCTGAAAAAATGGTAAAAAAAGCTTTGATCGCTGCAGTTATTGTGGTGATAACCGCAGTTGTAGTAGCCTCCGGAATCTTACTCTTAACCACTCCAGCATCAGCACATATAACAATTGTAGTCTCTGAGTCAATTTCGGGTGTTGAGCATATAACTGATGAAAATAGAACCTCGAGTTGCTTGGCGGCAGATTCATCCTACGTTGGCGATGTCACTTATCTGATAATGTATCAAAATGTCACAACAACTAAAACCACTCAGATCAGTTTAAATGACTTTGACGTAACCTGCGATGGACAACCCTTAGCGGTAATAGAGCGATCATCGGGAGTCCCAATCGATTTGGCTGCTGATCAAATGACTGAGGTCATATTAGGATTAGTGGTTGAAGGCAACCAAGAAGGTAACTTTGAAGTACACTACCACGGGCCCTCAGATGTCGAAATAAAATAACCCCTTCGTCGTTTCTTCTTCTTTTTTTCGTCATTTTTTGTAGTTGGTCCTTAGTTTTTTGAGTCTATGCTAAAAAAGTTGCAACCGCGGAGGTCTAATCAGCACTGAAATCAAAAGTCAAGTTTGTCCACCGTACAAGGTGCTTGTAGCCAATCAATGTCAGTTGCATACATTAGATGGACTTTCTTTTACTCTTCCATCTCTGCTTTCAGTTTTTCTCTTAAAGCGGTAAACTCGTTTTTTTGAAACATGGGGCAATCCTCAATTTCTACGTCAAATTTATTTAATTTGGTTGCAAATCCCATACAAGACGGCTCTCCGCATTCTTTACAGTTTTTCTTTGGTAAAAGATTGTATATCGTTAATGTAGAAACAATTTTACGTGCCTTATAATTTGGCGTTATATCCGCACAGTAAGTATATGTATCATTAATCCGTAACTCCCGCTGTTTTAGGTAATCGATATTTCAACTTTTAACTTCTCAGCAAGCAACCTCGACGACTTAGGAACCTCAGAAAGCACCCACCTACCACCAAGCCACAACTTAAACACCCGCGAAAAATGCAACACCAAATCCCCAACCGAATACCGCCCCAAAACCCCACACCCCAAAAGCAAATCATACAACCTATAATAAAAAAGCAAAGCAACAAAATTAACAAACATCCACCCCTGCAAACCCAAATCATCCCGCATATACGACCTATCCGCACCAAGCGTATTCTTAAACGTATCAAACACCTGCTCCACCTCCAAACGCTCCTTGAGCAACTCAAAAACACGCTGAGCCCCAAACTCACAATTCGTAATAACACCAATCGTTCCCATACAAAACTGGTGCTCAAAATACCCCGTCATACCCACCTTAGCCTTCACCGCATGTGACACAAAATCCTTCACCTCCTCAGCCCTCAAAAACTCATCCAAAAAAAGAATCACCCGCCGACCCCCCACCCCTTTTTGCTCCTTAAACCAAATCACCCGCTCATCAAACTGAAAACAACCATCAAACGCCTGACGATCTCCACTATGG
>JAISPR010000077.1 GCA_031274765.1 Nitrososphaerota archaeon
AACCAACCCCAAACCAACCCCAAACCAACCCCAAACCAACCTCCAGAAATAGAACCATCCAAACAAACACGACACACGAAAAAAAAGACAAACAAAAGAAAACCCTAAAACAAAGAAAAATGTCTTTGTTATTTTAGGTAGATGTACTCATATTCCTTCTCTAAACTTGTATGTTCTCCACTACTCCATACAACTATTATACCGCAACAAAATTTATTGGTTCTACCCGTCTGATTTGACGAAGAACAGGTTTTTTGTCAAACAGGTGGGTCACAAGTTCGATGCAACATAGACTTGTTTGGAACATAATTGAAAACACAAAAGTTAGAGAAAAAACAACAGACACCCACATAAAATAATAAAAGATCCCTTGATAGTGCAAAAGATCGCGCCCTTTGATGATGACAATGTGAACAGTTGATCATTAGGCATAAATATCTATTTTGTTATTAAGACCATTCGCAAAATCAACTAAGGATGCATCGAGGATATGAAAAAAGTCCGGCATATTTGTCTTGTTGTTATAATATGCGCTACATTACTGTTAAGTATTGTGTTTTATGAGGGTTTTTTTTCTGTAACATCGGTCACAAAGGACTTAATCCAAAATACAACACAAAACGTGCGCAATTTATGGTTCTATACCTACAATGGCGAAAAAGTTTATTGGTCACGCACATCTGATGCCGGTATAATTCAAAAAATTATGGCCGAAATTGAGACGGCTAATATCACAGAAACAAAGAATTGGTCTTTTGAGGACATAACCCTGCCAATTTATGGCCTACTTATTCATAACTCTGATAATGAGTACATATTTGGTGCCTGGTCAAATAATCACTGGATTTCCCAGGACGGCACCGTTTATACTTTTAACTTTAACTTTGAAAAATTTGTATCCGAATACGCAACGATAAATGCAATTGAAACTATGTCTTTTACGGATTTTCCTTGTGCCCGTTTTCTTACCCAAAATGAAAATCAATGGAACACTGCACTACTAACTCCTGCCAAAGAACTAAATCCCCCCAAAAACATTACGGCAACCTTGAATTCGTGGGACAGCCCAACGGTAAACGTAACGGTTACCAATAAAAGTGATACACCCTACCCAAAGTCATTAAATGAGTGGAAACCTCAGGTATTATTGGATGGGGTATGGTACCAAGTTCCCCTTATTTCAAAATATTGGGTGAACTATTGGTTACAATATTGGGCACAATGTGCTGATGGCGTCAATTACGAGGGCACCCTTTTTGGGTTGGGGCTCCTGGGTCATTATATCCTAGATATCCCCTGTGGCGAATCATATGAAGAAATCGGCCATATAGGATGTTTTGGCGAATTGCCCATAGGAACCTATCGCCTTGAATCTCAGGGCCTTACAGTTGAACTCACTAAACTCTAATCAAGGTACTATAATGTAGTAAATGAGACGATTTAGCCATAAATTCAACTTGCAATACTTGATTTAATAAAAATATCATTTTGCTTTATCATATAAAACAGCGGAATGTTAACGTATAGGTATGATTTTCTCTCATATAGCAACTATTTAACCATAAACGGCTATGCTTTTTTGAGCATCTGTACAAGTCTTGGCATTAAGTCATACCCATGTTTGATAAGTCCCAAGCTGCCTTTGCTACATTCATCCTCAGAGAAGCCGGTAACCGAATTATTGCGCGCTGATTTGCCGCTAGCAATCAACAAGGCTACTGGAGTATCACTGTGAACTTTTAGGGCGCAAGGTGTCGCGTGATCAGAAGTTATGCAAAAAAGTGTATCGGACAAAGAAATTTGTTTAAGAAGCGGCCCAAAAAAATACCTATCAATATCTGCAATAATTTGTGTTTTTAGGACATAGTTACCATCGTGGCCAGGTTCATCGGGACCTTTTAGATGAATATAGAAACAATCATGCTTGGGCAAGATTTGAAGAACCGCTTCTACTCGAACTTTCATATCTGCTTCAATATTCCCTGTAGGTGGCGGAAGTAAAGACGCATTCATACCTGCTAACTGAGCAATGCCCCGCTCCGTATGCATATCCGCAAGACAAGCAAAATCCACGTCATATTGTTGGGTTATGTTAAAAAATTTCGGTAACAAATGTCCTGCATCACGACTTAGAACCCCATTTGCTTTTAGCTTACCTTGTTTAGCCCGGTTAAGATTTATGGGATGGG
Source organism: Nitrososphaerota archaeon (assembly GCA_031274765.1). Classification (GTDB taxonomy): domain Archaea; phylum Thermoproteota; class Bathyarchaeia; order Bathyarchaeales; family Bathycorpusculaceae; genus Bathycorpusculum. The sequence goes on from JAISPR010000077.1 coordinate 2,190, forward strand.
TTTCCCATAAGGCATGTGATTTCTCAATAAATTCATTAACTAACCCTGCTGAAACTTTTGCGGCTGGAGTATCATCCATGGGCTGAACTGTTTGGAGTATCATATCTGCATCAAGTTGAGCCACGCCAATGCCATTGATTATAGTATAGGCCGGATCACTATTGGTGATGTGACTAGAAAGTGCTTGAGCTTTACTTTTGATAAGCAAAACAGCCCGATGGCCCAAAGTATTTTTGAATTCAAATTCTGCAGGATAAGAAGTCAATTGAACTTTATCATTAGCGGCCTTGGTGAGCTCGGTAGCTTCTTCTGTTGTGAGACTGCGTGCCACTCGCCGATCCACAATATTTCTATCCTTGTCCAGAGTTGCAAAGTTACATCGTAGCGCCAAATCGCCATCCTTCATAGTTAATCCGGCCCCGGCGGCTTCAATGACACCGCGCCCGGTACTATACTTGAAGGGATCATACCCTAGTAGAGAAATCACTGCTGCATCGCTCTCAGGTGCAACACCTTCTCCAACGGTGTACATTAAACCGGTTTGTCCTCTCTGTGCAAGGGCATCCATATTTGGCGTTTGAGCTGCTTCAAGGGGGGTTTTATTTCCCAATGCATTAATTTTTAAATCACCCATACCGTCAATGGCAATGTAGAGTAGTTTCAATCTGGTTCCTCTTTAGCTATGGCTTGTTCACAAACTATATTAGAATATTTCCTTTTAGCGGTTATTTTAAGGTTAATGTTTGCGGGTATTGGTTGTCTTTTTTTGGGGTCATGTTTTTATGACCTGTTGTTTTTATTAGCTTTCTGTCAAGAAGTGGTTTAAAGCAAGTTACAATAACACAGGTTAACTGTTAATTTATAGAAGGTGGTTTATGTATTTTAGGGTTTCTTGGATTTGTTCTGTGGGGGAATTTGTGGAGTTACTTTTTTGAGTTGATGTTATAGTTTCATGGGCATTTACCCATATTTATCCGGTTAATTGGTTATGTGTTTTGTGTTGATTTTTATTTGATTGAGGTTTTTTGGGTGTCAGTAAGTCGTTGTTGTGTCACATAAAAGGGGGATTATGTTTGAGTGTGTATTTGGAAATGGTGTATTTTTGTATGGATTTAGCTCAGTTAAATGTTGCGTTGAAGCTGTATGTTCAAGTTTTTCTCTATCTATATATGTTGCATAAAAATATTTGGAAAAATTAATTTTAATAAAACTTTTGATTTTAAAATTTAATAACTCTGAAGATAAATGCTTGATATTTTTCAATACTGCATAATCAATATTTGTGTATGTTGCGCTATATACACTAATCTTAGAGCCACATTTCTGACCTAAGGGTTAACAATGATGCCAATCTCCGAATTGACCCAAAAAGTGACTAAAGATAAAAATCAAAGAAAAGAAAAAGAAAAAAGGTTATGCATTAGATGCAGGCAGAGCGTTTTGAAAAGTTACTAATTCAACATTGAGCGCCGGCTTGACTGCTTCGGATATGCGTGAAGCCACAATACGTTTAATGTTTTTATCTGCCGCAATATCAACTATGCGCTGAGTTATAATACCATCAAAGACTATAGTTTCCACACCTGCTATTAACTGAAGTTTCTCAGCAAGCTGACTCACCGGCAAATGCTCCACTACTTCCTGCTTTTCATTTAAAAGCACCGCCTCAAGCGTTCCCACCAAAGCTTTAGCCGCTTGACTAATCGCTTCCGGGACCTCAATTTTTTGACGCTCAGGCAACGGGGGCGGCAAAGGGACAACCTTTTTGGGCACAGAAACAGGTATCGAAACCGGAACCGGCGGCTTGATACTACTCTCTTTGAGATTAGCAACCGCAATTTTACCCTCTATTGCTTCATTGATTTCTTTGCAATTACATTCCTCAATTTCTTTGCCCCGTGGAGCACGCCCGACATACTTAACATTTGTTACCTGCAAAAGTTCCTTCTGAATCAAGTCTCCCCCACGATCACCATCAAGCAACGCAATCGCATTACGTTCTTTGGTAATTTTCTTAATAGACTCTGGAACTTTGGCACCTTCTAAAGCAATGGTGTTGAATATACCGCACCGCATTAAATTAATAATATCCGCACGGCCCTCAACAACATAAATCTCTTTAGCACTCTCCAACCCCGGTCCAGCTGGAAGCTCCTCTGGCCCATACTTTTCCACTTTTCCTACTTTCATAGTGTCACTGATTTCTTTATAGACCTCATCAACACTGGGTATGGACTCTATATTCCAACGATGCAAAATCTCTTTAGCCCTATCAATAATTACCTTACGCCGAGCTTCACGAATATCCTCAATACGCTCAAGACTAACCTTTGCACTACACGGACCTACACGATTTATACTCTCAACACTAGCTGCGATAAGAGCAGTAGAAACCCTATCTAAACTAGTCGGAATGGTTATGGCGCCATTAGTGCGATCATTTTTAGAATGAAGCTCAATTTCAATTCTGCCAATACGCCCTGTTTTCTGTAATTCACGTAAATCCAGTTCTGGCCCAAACAGACCCTCTGTTTGACCAAAAACCGCGCCAATAACGTCTGGTTTTTCAACAATTCCCTCGATTTCAAATTTAGCATGTACAACGTACTTTATAGTAAAGGTTTGGGATGTTCCCGTAAATATGCAACTCCTGAAAGTTATTTATTTAGATTGATTGATTATTTGTTAATCACATTATGGCGAGCAATTAACTCGCAATGATGAGACCGTTCAAGAACTTAGACGCATACCGTCTAATAATACTTGTGGTGTCAGCAAACAACAAACCCGACAAACAACCTAAATCAACATCATTAAACATCAAATCTGATTCAGCTGCTTTTCATCCGGTACACAATTAAGAACCCTTGCTTATCAGAGATCCTTGTGCCTAAAAAGCAATACCGACAAAACAATGATAATAGAGCCAAACAAGTATACTAAAAACAAATTATTAATGACATATCAGCAAATATTTCAAAGAGCCCATATTATTGATTTCTATAGTCACATAGATGAACTTACAGATACTACAAAAAAACCAATAGATAGCTGTGGAGGAAAAATCAGACGTTTTAGTATTGTTATTGTTTGAATACTGCTCCAATCACTTAACTCACCACTAAAAATATGTAGTACCCGCAGGAGACATATGCATTGATGGCACATAACTATACCTGTCTGAATCCGAAAATCCGCTTTTCCACCCAGCGAACCACTTAGAAATCAATGACTACTATGCAGGTGTTTTGAGAGCAACAGATGCTGATGCCCAGGGGTTCCTCTGTTTCAACCCTTCAGTTGCATAATGTCCTATAACCCCACTTATAATATATCATAGCAGAATCAATATGTCGGGCCGTATTTTACTTGTGGAAATAACGTTTGGAGCTAAAGAGGTTAACCATACCTCTTAGCTTAAATATGTAGAGTCCTCAAAGAAAGTTGGGATCCTTGATGAGTCTGCGCTTAAACCCTGAGTATGATAACCTATTACCACACATGTCTGAAGAAGAATTTGCCGAACTCAAAAACTCCATAGAAACCGAAGGACAACACTACCCTATAATTGTTAATGAAAACCTTGAAGTCCTCGATGGTCACCATCGCTTCCGGGCTTGCATAGCCCTTGGAATCGAACCCGATTTTGAAGTTAAACAATTCGATGACAAACTTATTGAAAAAAAATTTGTCATAGAAGCAAACCTAAGACGCCGCCACCTAAACAACTTTCAACTCGTTGAACTCGCCGTACCTTTATTAGAAATAGAAAAAGCAATCGCAAAACAACACGCAAAAAACAACAAAACTGAACCTGGCCCCCAACAAGAACAAACTTCCACGGAGCCTTTTCAAGAACCCCCATATAAAGGGCGAACTGCTGAGGCGATTGCTAAAAAAGCGGGTGTATCAACCCGAACTCTTGAGCGGGGAAAAAAAATCATAGAACAAGCCAGTGAAGATGACAAACAAAAACTTCGCGAAGGTAAAACCAGTATCGCACGAGTTTATCAAGAAATCATCAATGAAGAAAAACCCTCAAAACCCCTTGAAGAAAACGAGTGCAAAGTGGAAACTGTACCCGACGCACACAACAAAACAGAGCTACTAACCCTTCTGGAACGTCTTCTAAACAAAGAGTTATACTGTCCCGAATGCGGCAATAACATGTTGGAATGTAACAAATGCCATAAATCTCTCAAGCAATTGCTAAAAAAATCCAAATCAGACGAACAACACTGATACATATATGGGTAATATAAAAAATCAATGCCGCTTAACTGTTAATGTTTGATTATTAATGCGTTGTGAATACACGTTGGTGTTAAATTTTGCCTAAACCGAAGTGTAAAAATAATCTACCTGACTTCTAAGCACCACCGCTAACTTATTTTAGCCTGCATTTATTTTGAGCAAGTATTATAAATCAGACTGCAAAACTCATAAAATTCACCAACCCACAACATAGAGCAATAAACGAAGCAGCACCCCCTACAAGCGGCGTTTAGCGAGGTTATTTTTGATTTTTGCGCAGTTTGAAATTGCAAAATAAGCAAACCACAAGCCAACAATTGCTAAATCAACAACAATCAGTTGAATTTTTACTATAAACACCAAATAACGTATAGACGATAAAACATGTGCGGCTCAAAAACTTTATAATTCTTTATAACATATTTAGAGCAAATAAACACTGAGCGGTTATAATGCGTGATTTTGAACAGATAATTGAGGAACTGATTAAGCGACAATCAGTGTCATTTATTGGTTCTGTAGATGAATGCGGTTTTCCTAATCTCAAAGCAATGCTTCCGCCACGTAAGCGCGTAGGACTTAAAGAATTTTGGTTTACCACCAATACCTCCTCTTGTCGTGTAACGCAGTACCATATAAATCCAAAAGCCTGCGTATATTTTTGTGACCTACAATCATTTAGCGGCATACAGTTAATCGGAACCATGGAAGTTTTGGAAGATACCCTAACTAAAGAGCTAATATGGCGGGAGCACGATACAATGTATTATCCCCGTGGAATAACTGATCCAGATTATTGTGTATTGAAATTTAGCGCACACAAAGGACGGTATTACGAGAAATTCACTTCCAAAGAATTCCCCATTATCTGATAATCCTTAGGTATTATTCAAATAATTTATCCGCCAATAGAAACATATTGATGCTAACACAATAAACATTGATACTCACGTTTGACAGTTTGGGAAAAAAATACTTTGAATTATTTACATTGCCGATTATTGCGAGTTTTTGGTTATTTTTACAATAATTTTCTTATTTTTCAAATATTTTTGGGACAATTTAATTTTGGCTGTTTTAAGTCAAACCATCGAATGTAACACTATAGCAAGCAATACTTCAAATTACATCCATTACAGCGTGTTTTGTCCATGGAACTATGGGCAACCTCCGAAAACCCATTTCAGAAAACCAAACAACACAGTTGGAGAGTTTTTAGCAGACGATTTTTGGAAAAATATAGGGTTATTCGTCAAATCAGGTGGGTAGAGCCAATAAGTTTCGTTACGATATAATGTTATATGAAACATAAGGGAGAACATAACAAGCTTGAAGAAAGAAGAATGAGCACACCCGCCTAAAATAGCGAAAGGCCAAATATAGGTTTTCGGAGGTCGCCTAGGGTGCAGAAGATTTTTTCTTGATCAATAACCATTAAAAAACGCCTGCACTGCTCACATAAGTACGGTATTCAAACACTGTTCGCTGTAGTGTTAAGTTGATATGCCAAGTAACTGGCAGCACAAGTGATTTATCACTGTATTGAGCAAAATAGGTATGCTCGCAAATATACTTGAATCCAGTAAGAATACAGTCTTTTTTGGTGGCGCCGGCGTGTCAACAGAGAGCAATATCCCTGACTTTCGCTCAGAAAGTGGATTACTCACTGCACAAAAAATTTATGGCTATCCCCCAGAAGTACTTTTAAGCCACACATTTTTTGTGCACACGCCCGAATTATTTTTTCAATATTATAAAAAAAATCTGATATATGCCGATGCAAAACCAAATACGGCCCATAGAGCCCTTGCTAAACTCGAGCAAAACGGACTACTTTCAACAATAATAACCCAAAACATCGATGGCCTACATCAGGCAGCCGGAAGCAAAAACATCATTGAACTACATGGTTCAAACCATCGCCAATACTGCATGCAATGCAATAAAAAATATTCACTAGAATACATATTAATTCCTGAAAACTGTGAAGGTATTATCCCAAAATGCAACGCATGCGGCGGCACTGTACGACCCGATGTAGTATTATATGAAGAACAATTAAACAATGAAAGCATACAATTAGCCACCAAAGCAATTATCGCGGCAGATTGTTTGATTGTGGGCGGCACATCTCTTGTAGTATACCCCGCAGCCGGCTTACTACGATACTTTAAAGGAACCCATCTTGTGCTTATCAATAAAAGCGAAACCCCCTATGACCACCAAGCAAACATTGTAATTCATGACAGCATTGGAAAAGTACTCTCAGACATAACAGAACACATATTTAACAAATAAACTCATTGCCCAAACTCGTGAAATTTCATCAGTGCATACGATAAACTCTATCTTACTGCTCCCGCGACGATGTATTTTTAAGAGCAACCGCTACTGTAGTTTGAGTTTGTCTAAACTGTACAACCAGATTTTTACCAAATACTGTAACCTCTGAAGAGCCGCCGCCTTTTGCACCACCTCGAGTACGAATAACTAATGCTTTACCTAACCGTGACTCTGCAAGCGTTATTCTATGAAGCGCATACCGATAAGACATACCCAACTGCTTAGCAGCTTCTAAAACAGAATGACATTCTACGATTTTCTCAAGTAACCTAGCTAACCCATCACCAAAGACCGCTTCCTTTTTATCATTTACCATCCAGAGTTTAACACCATAATTGAGGGCACACATAGTATCCACAAAGGATATGTAGACTTTGAGAAATTAAGCTTTGCGTGAATTATCTGCTTAGACCGAGGCTTTTTGGCGACTGTTACTTTCTGTAACCAGCAAGCCTTTTATAACCAGTTATATCGTATATGCGCTTAACATTACATACTGAGTGGTTACTAAGGGCGAACTGAAATGCTTAAACCAAAATTGGAAATCAACCAAGTTACAGAAAAAGAACAACTAAACTCTGTAACAAAAAAAATCACAATTTATGCACCCGACATAGCCGCCAAAGCTAAAGCAGGCCAGTTTGTCATCTTTAAAGTCAACGAAGACAGCGAAAGAATACCCCTCACCATTTCATCATGGGACCAAGAAAAGCAAACCATCTCCCATATTTTCCAAGAAATCGGCTTCTCTACAATGGAGCTTGGACGTTTAGAAGTAGGACAGAAAATTCAAAACGTTGCTGGCCCCCTGGGAAATGCTAGTGAAATCAAAAATTTTGGCACTGCAGTTGTTGTATGTGGCGGATTGGGTACTGCAGTAGCCTATCCCGTTGCTAAGGAACTAAAAGAAGCCGGAAACAAAGTAATAACTATCATGGGTGCCCGCACAAAAGAGCTCTTCATACTTGAAAAGGAAATGGCTGCAATCTCTGATGAAGTTTATTTTGCCTCTGACGATGGAACCAAAGGTCAAAAAGGCTTTGTAAGTGATGTTTTAAAATCATTAATTGCAAAAAACTATACTTTTAACATAGCCTTTGCCATTGGACCTCCAATAATGATGAGTGTCATAGCAGACATAACCCGTCCCTACAGTATTAAAACCATCGCCAGCCTCAACCCCATCATGGTCGATGGAATGGGTATGTGCGGCGCATGCCGAGTTACCATAGCAGGCAAAACACAATTTGCCTGTGTTGATGGACCCGAATTTGACGCTCACCAAGTCAACTTTAAAGAACTCATACAAAGACTCAAAAGCTACTGTAACGAAGAAAAACAAGTCATCACACCTCAAGTTAATGGAGAAAACTGTCAATGTCACGGTCACTAACCCCCCTCCCAAATCGTCTAAAAGCGGTTAAAGCTGCCAAACAAGCACCCAACATCCGTATTAAAAACTTTGATGAAGTTGTCTTAGGCTACACCGAAGAACAAGCCTTAACAGAAGCAACACGATGCCTAAACTGCAAAGACCCCCAATGTATCCAAGGCTGCCCTGTAGGTGTAGAAATCCCCACCTTTATAGCCCTTATTAAACAAAAAAACTATACCGGTGCTATAGAAAAAATTCGAGACCGCAACAGTTTACCCGCCATATGCGGCCGCGTCTGCCCCCAAGAAGCCCAATGCCAAAAAAACTGTATCCTCACCAAACAAGGCGAACCCATTTCAATTGGACTCCTAGAACGCTTTGCAGCTGATCTCGAACAAACAAACGGCATTCAAGTAACCCCCTGTAATACCTCAAGGGACAAAAAAGTTGCTGTTGTTGGCGCAGGACCAGCAGGGTTAACCGTTGCTGTAGACCTTGCCAAATTGGGCTATCAAATCACCCTCTTTGAAGCTCTGCACTGTGGCGGCGGCGTTTTAGTCTATGGTATCCCCGAGTTCCGTCTACCCAAACGCATCGTCCAATCCGAAATCAACTACATCACCCAATTGGGCGTAGAATTCTGTTCAGACGCTTTAATTGGCCGAATCTTTACCATCGAAGAACTATTCACCAAGGGCTACCAAGCTGTCTTTATTGGTACCGGTGCAGGATTACCCAAATTCCTCAGTGTCCCTGGCGAAAACCTAAACGGCATCTATAGTGCCAACGAATTTCTCATCCGAGTTAACCTCATGAAAAGCTACACCTTCCCCAAAAACAAAACCCCGCTCAAAGTCGGCAAAAAAGTCGTCGTCATAGGTGGCGGTAACGTAGCTTTGGATTCTGCTCGCTGTGCACAACGCTTAGGTGCCAAAGAAGTCTCTATAATTTATCGACGAACTCGAAACGAAATGCCTGCCCGTCAAGAAGAAATTGAACACGCAGACGAAGAGGGCATCAACTTTAGATACCTAACCGCCCCACTCAAATTCATCGGAGACAGTGAAGGGAACGTCAAAGCCATGGAAACAATAGCGATGCGCCTTAGCAACGAAGATGACACCGGAAGACGACATGTGGCCCCTATCGAAAATTCACAAGCCATCCTTGAAGTAGATACCGTAATTGTTGCCATCGGCCGCACCCCAAACCCCATCATACAATACACTACCGCGGGGCTCAAAACTGAACAAGGGGGTATCATAGCCAGTGATGCCTCCTTTAAAACCAGTTTAGAAGGGGTCTACGTCGGTGGCGACATAGCAACCGGTGAAGCAACAGTCATCAGTGCCATGGGCACCGCTAAAACAGCGGCAAACGCAATTCATCAATACCTCACAAACCCTCAAAATAAAACCCAAACATAACTAGCGCAACAGCAGCATTATAAAAACCAAACAAACTCTAAATATAATTCCACCAATTCTTGGTCGCCCTTGTGATGTCCTCAGGTTCTTCGTCAAATCAGGCGGTAGAACCAATAAGTTCTGTTGCATCATAGGCAACCTCTGAAAACCCATTTCAGAAAACCAAACAACACAATTGCACAGTTTTCAGCAAACGATTTTTGGAAAAATATATGTTTTCGGAGGTCGCCTACAGACAGCACATATCCCTCATCTATTGCTGTATGTAGTGGTCTTGGTGAATTTTATTGGAGTTTTTGCGCACTCTGAAATGTGATTTTTTGAGGTTATTCGTCAAATCAGGTGGGTGGGGTCAATAAGTTTTGTCGCGGTATAATATTGTATGGAACACTAAGGCGAACATAAGAAACTTAAAGAAGAAAAAATGAGTGCACCCACCTAAAATAGCGAAAGGCCTTTTTTGATGTTTGTATGAGTGGCTATATTTGAATTGGTGTCGTTTTATGGGTAACGGGCGTTTTTTGCACTGGAATAATTTATCAACAGTATGATACCCTGTATTAGTAGAAATAGTCCAATTATATAGCCTACTAGTTCGGGGAAAATAAAAAGCAGTACACCAAAAATTATACATATTGCGGCTAAAACAGGGGTAGATACGTTTATGCCTACTTTTCTTAGGCCTTTATCGACAATGTCACTCAAGTTTTAAACCTCATTAAAATATGCTGAGAAATCATATAAAAAATTGCCGGCAACCCACCCCACAATAACTAAACACACAACCCCGTCCAAAACATAACACCTACCGTAACTCCTAACCAAACACACAACCCCTAAACCCTAATCCCCCGAGATTCAGCTAGTATGAGATAAAACGCAGCCAACCCCTGCCATCGCCCCCAAACCCTAGCGACCTCTCGAGCCTGAACAGCACTAAGAGGTCCTCCATTACAATAATATGTCGATATGACCCGCTTAATACCAAAATCATCTGCAGGCAACACATCCCACCGCTGCATACCCCGGAGCAAAGTAAGCTCCGCAGTCCAAACCCCCACCCCCCTTAACTCATCAAGCATTCCAACAATACCCGCTGAGTCAGAATTACTCTTCAGAGCTTCAAGGTCCAATTTACCCTCCACAACATAATTTGCTACATTACATATGTATTCAGCTTTACGTTGACTCAAACCACACCCTTGAACATCACTAAGGGATGCATCGTTAATTTGTTGAGCCGTAGGAAATGCACTATAAATAACGTCATTAATTTTGAGTTGACTACCCAACCGTTTAGCCAACCGTTCCTCAATAGTACGTGCAACTTTTATAGAAATCTGCTGTTCCACAATAGCATCTACCAATCCCTCAAAAACAGTGGGTGTTGTAGGAAATCTAAACCCCCAAAGTTGCTGGGTAATTTTGTGCATAATCGGATCTGTTTGAACTTCCTCATAGAAAGCACAAAGATCAAAATTCAGATTAAAAATATAGATCAACATATCTTGAGCGGCTTGTTTAATTTGAGTTGTTAGAGCTAAATTTGATTTGAGCGTAACCCGTAAACAGGGTGCCTCAGGGGTTCCACACTCAATAACCTGGACCATAACCAAATGACCCCTGATTTGTAAAACTTGACTAAACATATCCCTCATATAAGTCCGTACCAGAGGTGAACCATCTATGAAAACCTGACAAGACAAATCAAAATTCAAAGGTGACCGTGGTTGAAGCTGAAACGTTTCAATGAAAGCCATAGAGTTCCCGCAAATAAACAAGACATTGAAGTATTAAAGATTTTTAACCTTTCAAGCCATAATATCAAAGAGGTATACAAATGCGTATTGTGATTCGAATAGGCGGGAGCGTCGTTGCAAACCCCATCAACACTCAACTATTAGCCAACTATGCAGATGTTATTAACACCATAAAGATGCAAGGCCATGGCATTGTTGTGGTTGTTGGTGGTGGTGCATTAGCAAGACAATTTATTGGGTTAGCTAAAGAACTCGAATTGGACACAAACGCACAAGATGAAGTTGCTATTTCTTGTTCACGATTGTTTGCTCAGCTTTTTCTCAAAAAACTTGGCAAATATGGGGACACTAAAGTCTCGGTTACCTTAGAAGAAACCGTCAAGTCGCTTAGCGAGGACAAAATTGTGGTTATGGGCGGTTTAAAACCGGGAATCACTACAGACACCGTTGCCACCTTGGTTGCTGATGTCGTGGGCGCAGATATGCTTTTGAAAGGCTCAGATCAGATGGGCGTCTATAATAAAGATCCACGTAAACACACTGACGCCATAAAACTTGATCATCTAAGTTTTGAAGAATTATCCGGGGTGTTTGAGCAAAATCATCATCAGGCGGGTATTCATCAAATCATTGATCCCGAGGCTGTAAAGCTATTAAAAGAGAAACAAATTAAAACCATTATTGTTAGCGGATTTGAGCCAAAAAATATGCTCTCCGCAGTTCAAGGTAAAAACGTGGGAACGCTTATAAGCTAAAAACAAATATGCACCGGTATAGTTTCAAATTATCCTATTAAAAACAAAACCCTTTAATTTAAGAAAGAACCCCCATGTTGAGCTGAGCGGTGATAAAGGGATGGATAACAGGGATAATAAGCGTCTGATTGCAGTTTTTGAAGAACAAGGGTTTATATTAGATTTTGAGGGTCGCGGCGATGCAACCGATAATGATTTGAAGTTACAAAAACGTTTTTTAGAAAATCCCTATCAAACACTTTTTTTCTTTGGTTTTAAACCCCCAGAGAATCCAAGTGAAGGGGTAAAGTTTCTTCATGCAATTTCTGAGAAAATGCTAAGTAAAATTTCTCTACAAAACGACATCGAATTTACCCGCGAAAACACAGAATTTGTTTTCACTAACGAAGAACTTGACGAGTTCTTGTTAGCCACCCCATTTGTACCTGGGATGGAAAATGCTAATCGACTCTGGCTACGTGAGATATTTAGGCAACTTGAACAAGTATTCAAAGACGCTATAACAACCTATGATGGAACAGTTCAACGGTTTCTAACCGAACATCAATCAAATCTAACTGTAATGGGACGCGTATTTTTCCATTTAGTTGAAAACAAAAATGATACCCGCCCCTTTGCTTTTTTAGCAACATACTCAACCAAAACAGATAAAGGAAAAGTAAATCATGTTCCCCTAAAAAGTGCTTTACTTGAATACAAAAAACAAACCGATAAACTATTAGAACTACTCTCCACGGTTAGCCAAGCAGTTCAAAAAAGTGAATTAATTTCCAAACTAGCCGAATCAGGTGAATTATTTAGCCCCCTTAGATTTTCTGCTGATGAAGCATACACATTTCTAAAAGAAATACCCCTCTATGAAGAATCTGGAATCCTTTGCCGCATACCTGATTGGTGGAGAAAAAAACAAAACCAAATCGGGGTAAATGTAACAGTTGGAGAAAATGGCATATCCAGCATTGGAAAAAAAGCACTACTAAGCTTTGACCCCCAAATAATATTGGGCGATGAAGTTCTAAGTCTTGAAGAAATAAATTTTCTATTAACCCAAACTCAAGGATTAATTTTCTTAAAAGGAAAATGGGTTGAAGTTGACCACGATAAATTAAAACAAGTCCTTGAAATAATGGAAAAAGCTAAACAATATGCCGGCGGCGATTCAATCAGCATATTTGACGCCCTACGGCTTGAAATGGAAACCGCAAAACTACTAAACCTATCCGATACCAGTATGGTCGAAATTTCAAACGGAGAATGGTTAACCTCTGCACTTGAAAAAATTCAAAAACCAGAAAAAATTCAAAACATTTCCGCGGGAGACCAATTCAGAGCAGTTCTAAGACACTATCAACAAGCAGGTCTAAATTGGCTAACCCTAATGATAGAGATGGGCTTTGGCGCATGTCTTGCAGACGATATGGGCCTGGGAAAAACCGTTCAAATCATAGGCTTACTTGAATATTTACGGATCTCACAAGAACAAAAAAAACCTTCCCTACTAATAATTCCTGCCTCACTCATAGGAAATTGGAAAACTGAACTTGAAAAATTTGCACCAAATATCAAATACAGCGTTTTGCACAATAAACCAAAAGTTGAAATTAACAACGACTACCACTTATATATCACAACATACACCACTGTTAGCAAACTTACCCCTGTTTTAAACACCGAATGGAATTTATTAATATTAGACGAAGCCCAAGCCATCAAAAACCCCACCACAAAACAAACCAAAACCACAAAGAGTATAAAAGCAAACTCAAAAATAGCCCTGACAGGAACACCCATTGAAAATAGACTCACTGACCTTTGGTCCCTTTTTGATTTCTTAAATGCCGGTCTTTTGGGAAATATGAAAGAATTCAAAACCTTTGTTAGCCGCTTAAATGAGCACGGTAGCGATTATAGTCGTCTACGTGCCGTTGTTTCACCATTTATTCTAAGACGCCTTAAAACTGACAAGACTGTTATTGCTGATTTACCCGACAAAATTGAAATGAAAACATACACCCCACTTACCAAAAAACAGGTTGTTTTATATAAGGACTTTGTCGATGAACTAGAAAAGAAATTAGAAGATGCTGAGGGAATTGCACGCAAAGGTTTGATTCTAACCGGCATACTACGCTTAAAACAGATATGTAACCATCCAGATCACTATTTGGGACAATCAGAATATGACGAGACCTATAGTGGCAAATTCACACAACTACGAGATATATGCGAAACTATTTATGAAAAACGCGAACGCGTTTTAGTGTTTACACAATTTAAAGAAATTATCGAACCCCTGAATAATTTCCTTGAAAACATATTTGAACGTTCTGGGTTGGTTCTACACGGAGGAACCCCCGTGAAGAAGCGACAAGGCATTGTTGAACGCTTTTGTGGCAAAGAATATGTCCCGTATATGATTCTATCCCTAAAAGCCGGCGGCGTGGGGCTTAATTTGACAAAAGCGAATCATGTGATACATTTTGACCGATGGTGGAATCCAGCTGTTGAAAACCAAGCAACTGATCGTGCATTTCGTATTGGCCAACAGAATAATGTTCTAGTTCACAAGTTTATCTCCGCCAACACCATTGAGGAAAAAATTGATTTGATGATTGAGGAAAAAATAAAACTATCCGGCGACATTATTGGGGCTTCTGGAGAAAACTGGATTACAGAAATGACTAATAAAGAATTAATGCATATATTTCGTATGTCGGGGGATCAATAATGAGGTATTGGGGTTATCCTGAGTATGTATCGGTTGCACAAAAAATCGCGAAAGCAAAACGTCAACTTGAAAACCTAAAAAAGACTAATCCCAATATCTGTCCAGTTATAATTGAGGGTAACACCATCACGAAATCGTGGTGGGGTAAAGCTTGGACAAAAAATCTTGAGAGTTATGCCGATTATTCCAACCGTATTGGACGGGGCCGAAGTTATGTGCGAAACGGGTTTGTAATCGATTTACAAATCGAGGCTGGACAGGTAGATGCATTAGTCTGCGGTAGTAGTAGCTATCCCTACAAGATACGTGTGACAATTCAAGAGCTACAAAAAGAAAAACTAATCAGTTTAGCTAAATTGTGCAATAATCAGATAAATGGTTTAGAAGAATTAGTTGAGGGTCGATTTCCCAAAAATCTTGAGGAATTGTTTACAGAAAAAAATCAGGGTCTATTTCCGTCAAATAGAGAAATAAAGTTTGATTGTTCCTGTCCTGATTCAGCGTATATGTGTAAACATGTATGTGCAGTTTTATATGCGATTGGCGCAAGATTTGATGCGGATCCGACATTATTTTTTAAACTTCGGGGTGTTGAATTTAACGTCTTTTTAGCAAAAACCGTGGAGGAAAAAATGAACAATATGTTGAAAAATGCAGGAAAAATCAGTAACCGTATAATAGCTGATGAAGAAGCCGCAAAACTCTTTGACATACCTTAGATAAAAAATATGACCTAACACCCATAACAGATAGTAGTTACTAACTCTGTTTTTGCAGATTTCTTTTTTTATCTAATCAAATATTTAACAATTAACCCAAACCATCACTATTTACTCACCATAAGGATAGGATAAAATTCCAACAAATATTGTTGCCTGACATATATTGATAGTGCCCTTGTGTCCTAACCATTCATATGACGCCCTTTGAGTTCACTTTGAATCCTTTGTTTAACCAACCCTCCATTCAGCCATAAGAACATACCCTGGTTGCCAACACTACACATTAACCGTTACCTACACAAGCAAATGCCTATGACACATAATCCGATGATAACACACAATGTTGGCTTACACACAACCATATACCAAATGCACGCAGATTCAACAGACCTTAATAACAACAGCCATCTTGACATACCCTTGCACTGCTAGTTTTTATGTTGCCTTGCTAGTATAGGTAAGTCAAGAGGGTACATGAGTTGTTAAATGGGAAACCACTTGTTAGCATAATCAGTGCGGGTATGACTAAATTTGGTAAGCATGAGGGGTTATTAACCCGGGAACTTTTTGCTCAAGCTACCTCTGAGGCGTTTAGTCGTTGTCCCAAGCTTGAACCCAAACAAGACATCAAATCGTTGTTTATTGGGCATATGGGCGAGGCTTATGAACATCAGGGACATACAGGCAGTACTTTAGCGGATTGGGCGGGTCTTTGTGGGGTTGCAGCTACGCGTACAGAGGCTGCTTGTGGCAGTTCGGGGGTTGCGTTGCGTTCTGGAATTTATGCGGTTCTTTCAGGATTGGCTGATGTGGTTGTAGTGGGCGGTGTGGAAAAGATGACGCATCGAACCACTGCCGAGGTTACGGAGTATCTTGCGATGGCTTCGGATTATCCGTTTGAGCAGTTTCAAGGCATTACTTTTCCCGGGTTGTTTGCATTGATGGCAAATGCGCATATGCATGCCTATGGTACTACTGAGGCGCAGTTGGGTATGGTTGCAGTCAAAAATCACTACCATGGCAGTTTGAATCCTAAAGCGCATATGCAAAAAGAGGTTTTGCTCCAAAATGTTTTATCTTCAAAATATGTGGCTTGGCCCCTTAAACTCTATGACTGTTCCCTAATAACCGATGGAGCAAGCTGTATAATTTTAACAAAACCCGAGCTTGCCAAAAAATACACCGACCAGCCAATCCATATAGTGGGCAGTGGACAAGCCAGCGATACTATCGGGCTCTACCAGCGTCAAACTTTGACGTCTCTTAATGCTACAAAGCAGGCTGCAAAAGAAGCCTATGAACAGGCAAACATTACGCCCAATAGGGTTAATCTTGCTGAGGTTCATGACTGTTTCACGATAGCTGAAATTTTACACTATGAAGATTTAGGTTTTTGTAATGTTGGTGAGGGAGGTAAATTTGTTGAGAGTGGGGCAACTCGACTGGGCGGAACCATACCGGTTAATACCAGTGGGGGGCTCAAAGCCAAGGGGCATCCGGTTGGTGCAACAGGTACAGCTCAGGCCTACGAAATGTATCTCCAGCTCACAGGACAAGCCGATAAGCGGCAAGTTAAAGATGCAGAGGTTGGGTTAACGCAGAACCTTGGTGGTTCAGGTGCAACTGCAGTGGTACACATCTATAGGAGAGATAATTAATGAGTATTGCAGAACCATTTACAATTGAACAGTTCTATAAATTTCTCACAACTAACCAATTAATGGCGGGTAAGTGCGTAAAATGTGGAAAAATCCATTTGCCCCCTAGGCCTCTTTGCAACAACTGTTTCTCTAAAGAATTCACATGGATCCCCATTTCACCAAAAGGCACCCTGGTTACATACACCATTATCGAAGTGGCCCCCGAACGATTCCAAGCATTAGCCCCTTATGCGGTGGGGATTATTGAACTTGAAAACGGATTAAAAATTCCTGGCATAATACAAAACATAACCCAAGAACAACTAAAAATAGGCATGACACTAACACTGAACTTTGGCACAGCCTCCCCACCCCAAACCTGGCCCCTCTGGTCCCGCTATCACTTCAAACCCTAAACTTCTGCCAAACACCCGTCAACATCAAACACCCGTCAACATCAAACACCCGTCAACATCAAACACCCGTCAACATCAAACACCCGTCAACATCAAACAC
>JAISPR010000095.1 GCA_031274765.1 Nitrososphaerota archaeon
TTCCCAATTTTGGTTTACTAGTAGGATGTCTTTGATGTGGATTTTGATGGCCGCTGCCCTTTAGAAGGGCAGCTGCTTAGTTTAAAAAGGGATTGTCCCGATTATATAAATTCGTTAACCATTAAAAAGGGCATTGTCCCGATTATATAAATTCGTTAACCATAAAAAATGTCAGACACAGACTGTACAAAATGTCAAAAAACACCAGCGCTAACCGCTACGGGTAATATACTTTTCATCTGCTATTGATGTTGTGGTTTAGTGAATTTTATCAGTTTTGCGCAGTCTGGAACCTCAACAGTTAGTTAAGGGTTTATTTAGGAAAAGTTTCTCGGATTTGTGTAAGTTGTTGGTCTAGTTTGGTTTCGTCGGTTTCGATTTTGTGAAATAAAGGTTGGGGTTTGAGGATTTGGTGTCCTGCGACAAGAGGAACCAAAGCATCGGTAAATTTGCTTTGTTTAACTGTTTGCGGCAGATTTAGGGTTTGCCAGAGTTGTTGTGCGGTTGTGGGCATGAAGGGTTCAGTGAGCACAGCTATGGCTTTGACAATTTGGGCAGCTACATAAAAGATGGTTGCAGCTCTTTCTTTGTCTGTTTTCATAAGGTTCCAGGGTTCTTGGGTATTTAGATATTGGTTACCAATACGGCTCAGAGTGATCAGATTGTTAGCAGCTGATTGGAGCCAGCTGTTTTCAATGTCTTTGGCGATTTGGACGGTTTTTTCTGCGATAGTATCCAATATGGCTTGGTCATCACTATCAAGCTTGGTGGGAGTAGGGACTTTACTGTCGAATTTGGTAGTGATAAAAGAGAGGGTGCGATGGATAAAGTTACCAAAGGTATCGTTTAGATCAGCATTGATTTTGTCGGCAAATAGGGTCCAGGTAAAGTTGGTGTCTTTGTTCTCGGGACGGGTGGCTATAAGGAAAAACCGCCAGTAATCCACCGGAAACATGGCAAGGGCTTCATCTATCCAAATGCCCACCCGCTGGCTTTTGGAGGCTTTTTGGCCGCGGAATTGCAAAAATTCCGTAGCAGAAACAGTCCAAGGTAAATTATAGCCCTGTCCAGATGCTAAGAGGAGCGCTGGAAGAATGATTGTGTGAAAAGGGATATTGTCTTTGCCTACAAAATAGAGGGTTAGGGCGTCTTTGCCAAACCAGAATTCACGCCAGGCTTCAGGTTGCCCGCGGCGTTGGAAATATTCAAGGGTAGCAGAAACATATCCCAGAACTGCATCCACCCAAACATAGATAGTTTTACCCTCAGCACCCTCAAAGGGAGCTGGAATACCCCAGGTGACATCCCGAGTTATAGCCCGGGGTTTTAAGCCCTCTTTTATCCAGTTTAAACTAAAATTTTTAACGTTTGCTGGAAGCTGGGTATTGTCTTTGATGTATTTGGACAATGGTTCAGAGAGTTTGGAGAGATCAATATACCAGTGCCGGGTAGTTCGCACAACCGGGGGCGTTTTACAAAGAGTACAATAGGGCGCAACCAGTAAAGTAGGTTCAAGAAGTTTACCACAACTATCACATTGATCTCCCCTAGCCCGCTCACACCCACAATGGGGACATTGGCCCTCAACAAAACGATCAGGAAGAAAGCGCTGATCATGCTCGCAGTAGAGCATCTGAGTGTCTTGGCTAAAAATGTAACCGTTTTGTTGAATTTCAAGCAGAGTGTTTTGTACAAATGTCCTATGTATTGGGCTCTCTGTGGTGGTGTAATTATCAAATGAAATATTCCAGCGGTAAAAGAGCTCAGAGACTTGGCTATGATTACAATCAGTTAGCTTTTTTGGGGTTATGCCTTGTTTTAGGGCCTCTACTTCAATGGGGGTACCATGAGTATCAGATCCACTAACCATCAACGTGTCTGCACCACTTAGTCTATAGTATCGGGCAACAACATCAGCTGAGAGTACAGAACCAACTAGATTACCCAGATGTGGGGTGACATTGATGTAGGGCCAAGCAGAGGTTATGAGAACTTTTTGTGGCAAAGCAATCATCACCCTCAAACCGTTTCATATCGCCTTTATTAAAATTGCTATAACACATTAGGTTAAGGATTTAGGTGGAGAGAAGACTTAAATTTTGAGGCGTGCAATACCCATTGGTTGAGGATACATGCCTTATTGTCGCAAATGCGGAGCGCCCCTTGAAGAGCATATACGGTTTTGTCCCAAATGCGGAACGCCCGTTGTTATCATCCGCACCGCTTCGATAACACCTGTGCCGGTTCGCAGAGAACCTACAGGGTTACTTGTTATTGGGTTAGTGATTATTTTGGTTTTAACGGTTGCCATTGTGTTTTTTTTGTTGATTCAAATTAGTAATCAATGGAACTTTAATACTCAACACCAAGTCAGGGCATCTAATAAACAACCGCTAAATAATTTCGAAGCAATTAATGTCAATATAGAAAGGTCAGCATTAAAACAATGCAGAGTAGAACAGAACATTTGTTGCTAAGTGGTTTAAATGTGTGCTAAACACAGGGCAAATAACGTGTTTGAGCACGACCATACCAAATAGAAAAGACAAGGGATAATAAAACATGAGTAGCGGGTTTGTAACTCAAAAATAAGCTCTGTTGGTCGTTGCCAGCAAGGGTTGATTATTTTTTGTACCTGACGTACGGTTTGTCCCTTATATGTTTGGGGCAATATCTATCTGTAAAAACACCCTACCTTTATAGGGATTAATATGAATCAAAACCAAATGTTTTGCTATCAATGTGAACAAACAGCCAGAGGCACAGGCTGTACTACCACAGGGGTTTGCGGTAAAACCGCTGAGGTTGCAAACCTCCAAGATCTCCTAGTTTATAAACTCCGTGAACTCAGCCAACTTGTCCTCCAAGCTCAAAAAACGGGTTTAGAAAACGAAAAAATCGCCGTCTTTACCACAGAAGCCCTGTTTAGTACCCTGACAAATGTAAACTTTGACCCCGATGCCATTGTAGAGTATATCAAAAAAACCGAACACTACCTACAAAATTTAGCCCTAACAATAGAGTCCAAAACCTCTTATCTAACCCTTGAACCAACAACTGGAGCTTTGGTTGAACAAGGCAAAAAAGTCGGCATAACTTCAAAGTCCACCACAGAAACAGATCTGCACTCACTGCAGTGGCTGCTAACATTTGGCTTAAAAGGAGTAGCAGCTTATGCCCATCATGCTTATCGACTGGGCAAAAAAGACCCTCGCGTCTTTGCCTTTATCCATGAAGGGTTAGCTGCCCCGCTTAACAAATCTTTGGGGACTAATACGTTTGTAGAGTTAGTTTTTAGATGCGGGGAGATAAATCTTTTAGCTATGGAACTTCTTGATGCGGGCAACACTGAGAAATATGGCCACCCCGTGCCTACCAAGGTAGCGTTGGGACACAAAAAAGGTAAAGCCATTTTGGTTTCAGGACATGATTTAGGGGATCTTGAAGAACTTTTAAAACAGACACAAAATAAGAACATAACCATTTACACGCATGGTGAAATGCTTCCCGCCCATGGCTACCCCAAACTCAAGGTGTATTCTAACTTTTATGGGCATTATGGAACCGCATGGTTTAATCAGCAAAAAGAATTTGCCCAATTCCCTGGAGCCATATTAATGACAACCAATTGTATCCAGCGACCCACTGAAAGCTATCAAAACAACATCTTTACCACTGGCCCAGTTGGTTACCCAGGTACGCACCATGTAGATGGCAGAGATTTTAGTTGGGTAATCAAAAAAGCCACAGAGTTAGAAGGGTTCCAAGAAGATGTTGAATCCAAAACAGTTATGACAGGGTTTGGTAGAGAGGCTGTTTTGAGTGTTGCTGATAAAGTCATAGCGGCTGTTAAAAGAGAACGCATCAAGCGTTTCATCCTTGTGGGTGGATGCGATGGTGCAAAATATGAACGCAACTATTATGCGGAATTTGTCAAAAAAGCACCTAAAGATACGATCATACTTACATTGGCATGTGGTAAATTTCGTTTTTTTGACAAAGATCTTGGCACCATTGATGATATTCCACGACTGCTCGACATTGGACAGTGTAATGATGCCTATAGTGCAGTCAAAATCGTTTTGGCTTTAGCTGACGCATTCAAAGTCGGAGTTAATAAACTGCCACTCTCCATAGTGCTTTCGTGGTATGAACAAAAAGCCGTTGCCATACTACTTTCCTTGCTCTATTTAGGCATAAAAGACATCCGCATAGGCCCCAGCCTGCCGGCTTTCATAACGCCAGGCATTCTAAATGTGTTAGTAGAAAAATTTAACCTCATGCCCATTAAAACTGTTGACGAAGATCTCAAAGCCATACTCAACTAATATCAACAAAGACAAACATACCATTTTTCTTTTTATTTGACTATACATTACAACAAACAGGCGTCAAGTTATATTCATTACCACTTATTTTGCTCATAGAAACAGGGTACATCTGACTGTTTCCCAATCACTGACCCTTAAAGCCTTTGCATAATTCACATAAATAGTGCATACAAACCATTTGTTACAATGAAAAACTCAGAATAATTACCCAAATAATTTGTACAAAGAAAACATTTTTAAAGGTAATTATGAGGGCACTCCAGCAATAGATATTGAAAAATGGCTCCTTGAAAACACACAGATTACATAAAATAGACATTGTGACGCAGTTTACAGAACAGATTTAGTAACAGATGTAATAAACACGTTACTATATGGACGCACACTATATCAGGAACCGTTAATAGGGTTGTTTAGCTCTTTTGGTTTAACGTGATTTAATTGGCAGACCAAAAAACCCACACACTTAAACGCTCAATTGGTTTATGGAGTGCGGTTGCCATAAATGTGGGAGCTATAGTTGGGGGCGGAATTTTTGTTGTTACAGGCATTGTTGCGGGTTATGCGGGTTCAGCCTTTATCATAGCCATGGTTGTGGCGGGGTTAATTGCTTTTATAACGGCTATGAATTTAGCCAGATTGACTGCTTGGCACCCAGTTGAGGGCGGAGTATATGAGTATGGCAGACAATTAGTTGCACCTTATGTAGGGTTTTTGGGGGGTTGGATGTGGCTTGTTTCTAATACGTTTACAGGAGCAACGGTGGCACTTGGGTTTGCCCACTATTTAGCAGGCGCATTTCCAAACTTACCGGTAAATATAGTTGCCGCAGGGATGTGTTTAGTTTTTATGGGTTTAAATCTTGTTGGCGCCCAAGAATCCGCATCTATTAATAATGTACTTGTGGGGGTTAAGCTATTTGTGTTGGGTTTTTTTGTTGTTTTTGGTTTGTTATATGTGGATCCAACTAATTTTATACCGTTTGTACCGTTTTCAAGTGGGGTGTTATATGCTGTTTTTTTTATCTTTTTTGCTTATGGGGGATTTGCACGGGTAACGGTGATTGCTGAGGAGATAAAAGATGCTAAACGCAATGTGCCTCGAGCGATTTTGTTATCTTTGGGAATTTCGATGGTGATTTATGTTTGTGTAGGTTTAGTGGCTGTGGGATTGTTAGGTGCAAAGGGTCTTTCGGGTTCGGTTTCACCACTCAGTACTGCTATGGAAGCTACGGGGGTTATGTGGGCAGTACCGGTCATTGCCATTGGGGGTTTAGTTGCAACTGCAAGCGTTTTGTTGACTAATATTTTTGGTGTTTCACGGATGGCTTATTCGATGGCACGTCGGGGAGATTTACCTTCTGTTTTGGCGCGGCTTCAGGGTAAACGGTTTACGCCCTATTATGCCATAATTGTTTCGGGTCTATTGATGGCGGGTTTGGTGCTTTTTGTTGATTTAACTCGCGTTATTGCGGTCAGTACGTTTGCACTTGTATTTACGTATTGTATTACCAATATTTCGGCCTACAAACTTGGAAATGGAAATCGGAGATTTAGGGGATTGGCACTACTAGGGTTGATGACGTGTCTTATGCTGTTGGGGTTTGTGTTGTTTGCTTCCCCTGATGCGTGGTTTATAGGGGTTATTTTCTTATTTGTGGGTGGGATTTATTATGTTGGCAAAAACAGATACGGTGCAGAAAAGAGTTTTAGCCAACGAACACAATACAGTTGACATCCATGTAGGTTTAGGTAATGTTGGCCATTAAATCAGTTCTATTTGATATGTTTGATACCTTGATGCTTATCGAGAAGGATCATGAGTTTTATCCCCCGGCTGTGGAACGGATGTATCGTTACCTCAATAGACGAGGCATCGATGTGACTTTTGAACAATTTGAAACCGCTTACAGTACAGAGCGAAATCAACTCTATGCGGAGGCGGATCTAAACTTGGAGGAACCACATTTCAACGTTCGAATTTCGGGGGCGTTAAAGCGCTTAGGGTATAGTTATCCGACAACAAGTCCAGTCGTGTCGGTCGCAACTAGTGAGTTCTATGAGGAATTCATGAAATATGTTCGCATAGATCCACATGCTGAAATTGTTCTGAGGGCTCTTAGTGAGAACTATTGTTTGGGTATAGTCAGCAACTTTGCTATCCCGGAATGTGTCTATAAATTGCTAAGGGTAAGCGGTATTGACAATCTTTTTGAGGTAGTGGTAGTTTCAGCGTCGGTGAATAAGCGTAAACCCAGTCCTGAGATCTTTGAGAGTGCACTCAAAATGTTGGCTGTTTCTGCTTCTGAGACAGTTTTTGTCGGTGACACCATCGATGCAGACATCAAGGGGGCTAAAGCGGTGGGTATGCGAACAATCTATATCGAGCGGCGAATTCAAAGCGAACCCAAAATCCATCCAGATCAGACCATAAAATGCCTCACCGAACTACCTGTTGCCTTGGAACTTGTCAAACATAAACAGTTAACTTCAAGCACTGTTTAGGCGGCTAATATAAATGGCCGTTCTACTATTAACAGCCGGGGGATAAACATCAGTTGCATTGCAAAGTCGCATGCCGACTCTTAGAACTCAAGTAATTTGGTAAGCAAACGCATAGGGGGTTAAAAGTCAGAGTGTCTTTCATCTATAAAGTAACCGATTAACCCAAAAAATACAAGCACTGGGAACACTACCATACCCCAGGGATAGGGTACAACAGGGTAAAAGAGGTTAACAACAGCAAATAGGGCACATAACAAAAAGACTACTCCAAACACCAAAGGACTAAACACTACATCGATTATTTTTGATCTTTTGTGCACCTATTTTCGCCTTGACTTCTTTCAAAACATGCATCACATTTAAGTTGTTCTCCAATGCGTCTGCTATGTGTTTTTTGGAGTGTTTAGCAGCTCAACATTTTTTTGCAATCTGTAATATCTACCCCTTCAGGCTTAAAGGAACAAAAAGTTTTTTTTGGACCACGAGAAAGAAATCTTGGAGAAATATGCTAATCGGCGCAGTTTCAGACTCACATGACAATTTACCTCTCATTGAGCAAGCCATACAAACGCTAAACACCCAAAAAGTAGCGTTGGTCCTACATGCGGGTGATTACATATCCCCTTTCACCATTGCTAAATTCAAAATGCTCAACTGTCCTCTTATTGGGGTGTTTGGCAACAACGATGGCGACCACGAGTTGCTAAAAAAACGGTTCAGTGAAACAGAAAACTGCACCATACACAACCGCTTCATTCAGATAACTATAGAAAATCTTCAAATCGGACTTCTCCATGGAGATGAGACCAACCTTCTAAATACCCTAATCAGCTGTAGTCACTTTGATTTTGTCATACATGGACACACCCATCAGCAAAGCATCACCCATAAAAACAAAACGCTCATCATTAACCCAGGTGAACTCTGTGGATACCTAACAGGAATTCCCACAATGGCACTCATAGACACCGCAAAAAAAGAAGCATCCATTATAGAGCTATAACTAACCAGACCATAACTTGAACCCAGCGCCTACGTATTTAAAACCAAACATCATCGCTAAAAATCAAACTGCTATTGAACATAAACAGCATATGCAGAATAAAACAGCTTGACAAGTGAAGAGTTTAAACGGCAGTTATGAAATGTGTTGCACCATTTAGGATATATTGCACCGCTATAGCTGCAATCAGGAGAGCCATAGCACGAGCTATAACTAATGCACCAGTTTTACCTAAGATCCGATAAATTTGATTAATAAAGCGCAGAATTATCCAAGTTATGGCAAGCACTACAATCACCGCCAAGATTGTTACCACGGTACCGTATGATTGAAGATTAAAGATAGTTGTTGTAATGGCTCCAGGACCGACCAGCAGCGGTATGGCAATGGGTACTGCTCCAAGGCTCTCGGGGGATTCAGCAGCTTCGTCAGGCGTGGTTCTTGAGGAGCTAAGAATTTTCACAGACACAATAAGCAACAGCACACCACCGGCAATTTCAAAACTAAAGATGGATAAACCAAAAATAGACAGAATTTCATTGCCCAAAAACGCGAAAATCAACAACAAAACAGCACCCACCAAAGTAGCTACGTCGTAGACTTTGTGGCGGTGACTAGGTTGGATTTTATCAGTTAAACCAACAAATATGGGTATATTTCCAAATGGGTCAACGATTATGAATAATGCTATGATAGCTTTAGATAAATCTATTATAAAATCAACCGTGAGAATTCCCGGCTATACTTATAATTAGGAGAGATTATAAAAAAATTTTGGCACACAAGATCACAAGTTTTCCAACAAAACTCCCCAAAACTGGTAGGTGCTAACATAAAATAGCTTTTTGCAAGTCAGATGTTTTTACTATTTTTGAATTTAAGCGCGACCTTTCTCTTCAAAACTTGAAAAACTCACCAACCGTCATGGAACTACACGAAGTTAATTTCACGTCAAATAAACTATTCTAAATTGACACACTGTCCAAAAATCAGGAGAGGGTTTGATCCCAGTTTTTGACCCAGTTGAGGAATTCTTCGACGGGTTTACCACCATAGGTTTTGAGGCGTTCTCGTAATTCGGTTTTTTCAAGTGCAGCTCTTTGGAAAGCAGTCATTTCTTTTTCACCATCCGTTAGGTATAGAAAGCCAGTATCAGCACCTGCTCTTGCGCATCGGGTAGTTACAGTTAGCAACTCGGTTGGAGTGGGTACATCTTGGGGGGCGTCGCCTGGACCGTATACATAGAGACTTATGTAGAAGGGTTTTTTTAATAACTTTTTAAAAGCACGGGTGAGCATTTCCCAGTACCAAGGGGTGGCATAGTTTTTGCTAAACATGACTACGTTAAATTGATCAGTGTATTTGGCGAAGTCGTTAAAGTCTACACCGTAGCGTTCCAGTGAGCTTACAGGGTCAGGTTGTAGGCTTAGCACTAAATCTTTTTTGACGATGGCACGTATTTCTGTGACGTATTCAGTGACTATTTTGCGTCGCCACTCAAGCCAGCTTAGGCCGCTTTTCTGATAGAGGTGTTGGCATCTTGGGCAGGTGCAGTGGCTGTGGTCAGCGAAATATTGGCTGTTTAGCCAGATGCCCTGTGACTGTCGGTCGACCTCAGCGATGTATTTGAGTTGTTCTTCGCGGTAGTCAGGTTGGGTTGGGCACAAAACGCTCCAGTAGATGTTAAAGTTATTGTTACCAAATTTGGCGGGTCCAAGAGGAGATTGTGAGATCCATTCAGGGTGATCTTTTGCAGTTTGGGTGTCAGCAAATACTGCAAGGTTACTGTGCATATCTTGTTGTGGTTGGAGACGGAGACCTGTTTCGGGTTTAACACGAAAAACGTGGAAATCAAAGCCAGAGGGTTTTTGGGGCTGAAATGTTAGGGAACCAAACTTCATAGTGTTCACTCATGGGCTAAGAAGAGCTATGGGTTATAAGGTTTGTGTGAACTAATAGGCAACTATGTTAAATGTTTGTGTTTAGTAATTATGTTTTTTATGAATTAAAAAGAGCAACGGAACAGCAATATTAAGTTGTTAATCACAAAAGAAAGAAAGAAGAATTGCGGTTTAGGGGATTATTCTTGTGTTGTATTGGTTTAGATAGGTTAAGTGGATTGCGTCGTATGGGTAGTTCTCAGCATTGGTGTAGGGAAATCCAGTCATGTTAAGAAAAGGCAGTGGTTCAACAGTGAAAGTGTAGCCATAGCCCCATTCACCAGGAGGGTCTTTGAACCAGCAGGCAACAACAAAAAAGTAGTCGCGCTCCATCCCTTCGGCAGGCAAAGAAAGATCATCGATGTAGAATTGCATATTAACTTGGTCGCCTTGGCGTCCGATGACAAACATATCATCAGCTTCTTGTAACAGAGCAGTTACATCGCCATAACGAGTAAAAGTTCCCGAAGATACTGAGTGGGTTTCCCAGAGTTGTTTGAGCTCAGCAGAAAAAGGCTTTAGATTAATAAGTGATAGGTCTTGTTGGGGAGTTGTATCAATGGCGATGTAGTCATAGGTTACATTCCAGAAATTAGTAAACCGGACTACGTAATCAGTGACATCGGGGGGGAATAATCCGGTTAGATCCACTGTAAAAGTCCGAGCGGTAAAATCGCTTGGGAGAGGAATTTGACGACTCTGGGGGGTATTTATCCAGGTGCCATCAGAGGCCAAAATCTCCATCTTGGAAGCCGGAGTGATTGGTGTGTTATCCGCAAGCAATCCAGCGGCTGCAGCTTCTTTGAATTGGTCTATCCAATCGTAGTAGGTTTCAGCTTGGCCCCAATCCACCATGCATGTCATAACCAGCTTGATTTGTTCTGCCCCTGAGAGATTGCCCAAATTTAGGGTTAGCTGATTTGGGATTTGGTTATTCCAAGCAGGGCTTTCTAGACCATTAATGCTGGGAGCAAAAATTCCATCTTGCCATAAAAGAGCTTCCAAAACATCTTGGCCTTGCTCATTGACAGCGCTCACAGGGCTAAGAAAAGAACCTGACGCAGTTGTATAAATCTGACCGGTGGATCCCTTGTTGAGATAGTTAGTCATCGAGGTGTAAACATCAGTACCTATGGGATGATCAACAACAAGCAGATTTACATAATCAAGATAGAAAAGTTCATCCCATTGTTGTGTAAGCGTAAGATCGAAATAACCGTTTTTGGCGGTTAATACAGTTTTATCAAGTTTAACATAATCATAGGGATTACCGCCACTAAAAATTATATCACCCTCAGGTGTGATGTGGCCAATGTAGCCCAGCCAGCCAGAGTTTGACACATCAGTGACATAGCTATAGCCAGTACCATTCCAGATATAGAGTGAAGGACAAGAAGCATACCCACTAAGCAGGTCATAGGAAACAACCAATATGGTTCGTTTATCAAGAGTGAATGTTATTGAAGGACTCTTAGAACCATCACTCCAAGATGCAAACCCTAAAATGCCAGTGCCCACATCAAAGGGGTTAGGTACCGTAATGGTGTATTGACCCACAGGCAAAATTGCGGTATAGCTAGTTCCAAATTTTTCACCATTAAGAGTAAAGGGTAGAGACGTAGATCCGCTCCCAGAACGAGCAATGGTTAGAGTATGATAACCCTCAGGCACAACAACAAAAGAACCACCAAGGGCATTTAGTTTAGTACTATGACGGCCCTCTGTTGCGGCAGTGACATTAAATTCAAGTTGTAACGTATCACCAGCATCAACTGTTATAAGACGTGCTTCGACTGGTATATCATCAACGCACACCGTTATCATCAGCAGGTCTGTTTCTGAGGAGGGATTTGTGGCAAGAGCCGATAGCGTGACAGGCTGATCCGGCCAGACCTCATAGGGGTCAGCTCTAAGATCAGAGAGCACTATCTTGCTTAATTCTGGTGGCGCATCTTTTAGTAGAAAAGACGAAGCTAACTCCCCGATGGCCACTGTATAGTTTCCAGAGTTTAATTCAATAAAAGTAAATTCAGCTATTTCAGAAGATTTCACCCCGGCAATTGTCAGGTTTACAGAATCTACAACAACCCCATTGATTTCAAGATTAACCGTTGCATTACCCTCAACATCACCAATGTTTGTTACATTCACAGAAATCTGTATAGGCTGTCCAACGTATGCTTCAAGGGGATTGACAACTAAATCGTTAAAAACAAACGTCGCAGGCTTAGCAGCTCCGGTTATAACACCTTGATCTTGGAGATAAAGATAAGCACCAATGGCCCCACATACAACAATTAGATCAATAATCAAGATAGCTTTTAGTTTAACCAAAGCTGAGCGAGACAACATACAAATCTCCACTGGCATAATGCAGTGCAAGCATTAAACCTTTATGGAAAAAGACACAATAACTTTTGAGAAGAGCTTTTCTATTACAAGGTGCTTTGTCATTCATTTCAAAGATGATAAAACAACCGCCTGCTCTTAAAATTAAGACAAAAATAAACACAACACAGATAATTTTCAAATATAAAATATATTTTTTAATAATTCAAAATTAATTAATTCAAGTTTTAACATTTTTATCACACAAATAGCTTGCACATCACAACTGTTTTACCAGCATATGAACCATTCCTCAGAAAACTTTCCAACCCCACAAAAACAACTCCAACATCTACCCAGACAGTTTTCTACCACAACCAACCCCTGCAAAAAAATGGCTTTTCGCTATTTTAGGTGGGTGCACTACACCATTCCTTCTCTAAACGGGCTATATTCTCCATTCTGTCCCATACAACTATTGCCACAACAAAACTTATTGACCAACCCACCTATTTAACGAAGAACCAAAAAAAAATAAACAACACAAACCACAAACAAACAATAACCAACACAACACCAACCCCGCATAAACAAATTTTAAAAAACATAAAAAATACCATCAGGTTCCCATAAAAACCCAAAAACCCAAAAATAGCACCTCAAAAACAAAAAGGCCCATTTTTGTGCAAAAATATAAAAAAACAAACGCCTTGACACCATTTATTAATAAGTTACTTTTGGATAACAACCAGAGTGGTTTGGGTTTGTTTTGCGTTGATTTTTATCTTGTAAATATTGGTTGACGAGATTTTCGGACGGGAACCATTTGGCGGCTTTAACAGATTTAAATACACACCCAGTTATTAACTAACAAAGTTTTTAGAAATACAGAGGTTATATAGTTTAAATTCCATGTTTTAGGCAATTATAATACATTTAATTCAAACAACTAATCTCGGTTACAAACAGCCCAAAACTAAAAAAACACCACATCAAACACCAACATTTAAGACAACCCATAAAACAACAAAAGAAAAAAGAAAACAAAAAACTGTTTATTCAAGAATAATTCTAGCATCAACTGTTTTTGTACCATCAAAATAGGCCATAACAGGATTGAGATCCAATTCACTGATTTCAGGATTATCCAAAATCAACTTTGAAACATTACAAAGCACTTGTGCCAGCGCATCAACATCAACAGGTTTAGAACCACGATAACCATTTAACAACGGAAACGCTTTGAGCTGAGTAATCATCTCTCTTGCATCTACCAGTGTAAGAGGCGCAACACGAAAATTAACATCCTTTAACAACTCAACAAAAATCCCACCTAACCCAAACATAACCGTTTGACCAAACTGTGGATCCTTAACAGCTCCCACAATAACCTCTATACCCTGAGGTGCCATCTCTTGCACTATGACACCCTCAATTTTTGCATCCACTTTATACCGCTTGGCATTCTCACGTATGGTCCTATACGCAGCCTCCACCTCAACAGCAGACTTCAGATTAACTTTAACCCCTCCAGCATCAGATTTATGAATAATATCAGGAGAAACTATTTTCAACACAATAGGATAGCCAATCTTTTCTGCCTGCTCAACCGCTTCCTGCTCAGTGGTGGCCAAACTGAATTTATTCACAGTTACACCATATTCAGCACAAATGGTCTTTGCTTCAGGTTCTAAGAGTGCTTTTCGACCTTCTTCTTTTGCTTGGTTGATGATTTTTGTTGTTTGATTCATGATTATTCTTCCGTCAGCGTATGGGTATAGTGATGTATAGGGGGGTTTAAAAATTGTTTCGCTATAGCAAAAGAGTTTTGATTGTTGGGGACTTGTTCAGAAACCCGACCAGACAGTCTTACAATCTTACCCATAATTGTTTTAGTAGCAGTTGGTGAAAAAAGAGTTAACAAACGCGTTGATTGATGATGGAGTAATGTATTTGGTAGGGTCAAGTTGGGATTTAGAAAAAAGGATAACGTCATTTTTTAAAATAAAATCCCAAAAAATATGATATAGATAACGTGGGATAAAACGTTTTACGTAAAAAAACCACGAAATAAAACAGTTAACCAAAGAAAAAACACCAAAAACCTATCAAAAAAGAAAACACCCACCCACAAAAAACAAACCAACAACAAAAAAACCCACACAAACACCCAAAAAAGTAGGGTATATTATTAGATAATTACACCCATATCAAACATAAACTATGACAAAACCCATATATCCCAGGGCAACAACAGGCTAACAAAGACCGATACCATACTTTTTGGGAAATTATTTTTTTAAGCAAATATTTGTAGATAGGTTTTGGGTTATGACGTTAGAGTTGTATTTTACAGCGTTATTTTGACAGGGGGTTATTTGTTACTTTCTATGGTTTAGAATTGAGCGGGTTGTTTGTAGACAATAGTTTTTTTGAGAAAAAGCCATGACAAATACAAAACTTAGCGGCAATAGATATGGCGGGCAAATAGCTTGATAGACATATTGGATGCTACGGGTTTGTGATTAGCTACACCAAAAAGAATTAGGAGTAATAGAAAAGTTTGATTTGCACTTGGGAATTATTGGGGTTTAGCAAAAGGTTATTGTAGTTTTTTGGGAGATATCTATAGGAACTGCTTATGACATTTGAGGCGTACAAACAATACCAAGAAGAAGCACAAGTTTTTCTTAAAAGCACACAAACACAAAACTGCCAAGTTGTGGTTATGCCAGATTTTTTCTTGGACCGTATTGTAGATTTGCAGTGGCATCTCTTAGAAGGAGTGGAGGTTATTAAAAAAGTTGTGGAACGCAAAGGCGGTAGCATTGATGGCGTCCATCAAATAGACAAAAGAGGCGGCAACGCCATAAATACTGCCGCATCACTTCTAAGTTTAGGCGCTTCGGTCACACCAATTATATGCACAAGCAAATATGGTTTGGAACTTTTAAAATATCATTTCAAAAACACCACCATGGATCTTTCCCATGTAAAAACTGTGGGTAACGCATCTATAACCACAGCCCTTGAATTTATGGAAGGAGAAAAAAAAATTAATGTTATGTTAAGAGATGTGGGCGCTTTAGCAGATTTTGGTCCTGATGCATTAGATAAAGCAGATCAGGCCCTAATTGAGAAAACTGATTACGTCTGTGTATTTAATTGGGCAGGTACTAAAAACCATGGCACCACACTGGCACAAACAGTTTTTGAACAAGCAAAACACGGCCGGGGCAAGACCTACTGTGACACCGCAGATCCTACACCTAACACTGCGGGTATGGCAAAATTTTTGGAAACCGTCCTAAAAACTAATCGCCTGGATATTTTGAGTTTAAATGAAAACGAAGCCATAACCTATGCAGGCATAGTTGATCCCGAATTTAGAGCTAAAAAAATGCATCTCTGTTTTGCGGACTGTGCCTTAGAGGCAGCACGCGTGCTAGCCCAATGTTTCTCTGCACGCATTGATCTGCACACCAGCGCTTTTTCTGCGAGCCTAAGAGGTACAAATGAGGTTGTGGTTCCCACATTTAAGATATCGTCTGTGTGCGCAACTGGAGCGGGGGATGCTTGGAATGCAGGTAACATATTGGCGGATTTTGGTGGACTCTCAGATGGGGGAAGACTTTTGTTGGCAAATGCTGTTGCTACTTGCTATCTCTCTTGCATAAAAGGAGCCCATCCCACTAAAGCCAAAGTTGCGGCGTTTCTTAGAGCATTTGGTTAACGTTAATCTTTTAAATAATCAATCCGTACCATTCAAGTAAGGAAAGATAATTATGGGCAAATTGTTTGGCAGCTCAGGTGTACGGGGGGTAGTAAATACAGAGATAACTCCTGATTTGGTTTGTCAAGTGGGTTCTGCGGTTGCAACTCATGTTAAGGCTAAATTAGCCATCGTGGCTTGTGATACCCGTATTTCAGCTAATATGTTTGAAGATGCCATTGTTTGTGGTTTAATTTCTACAGGATCCGATGTTTTATTAGCTCATGTAGTGCCTACGCCGGTTCTGGCATATGCAACAAAAGTCTATGGTGCCGATGTAGGGTTTATGCTCACTGCATCTCATAATCCGCCTCAGTACAATGGTATTAAAGTTTTCAAATCCGATTTAGCCTACACTGACACCGAACAAGCAGCCATAGAAAAGATCATAACCAACAACACTTATCAGCAGACGAACTGGCAAAATTTGGGCAACATCACCGCCATAGACGCCCAAACCATCTATCTCAAAGAGATTCTAAACAATGTAGCGCTTACATTGCCATGGCATGTAGTGGTTGATTCAGGATGTGGTGCAGCATATGATGTTGCACCCAAGATGTTTAAAAAATTAGGCTGCAAAGTAACGGCTCTAAACAGCCAGCCTGATGGGTACTTTCCTGCCCGCAAATCCGAACCTA
Source organism: Nitrososphaerota archaeon (assembly GCA_031274765.1). Lineage (GTDB taxonomy): Archaea > Thermoproteota > Bathyarchaeia > Bathyarchaeales > Bathycorpusculaceae > Bathycorpusculum. Next base: position 16,520 of record JAISPR010000095.1, read on the forward strand.
CTAAAGAAGCTCTCCAAGATTTAACTAAAACCGTAGAGGCCATAGGCGCAGACATCGGTGTGGCCTTTGATGGCGATGCAGACCGGGTGGTGTTTGTTGATGAGAAAGGAGAATTTATAGATTTTGACCGCGCCCTTGCAGCCTACGCCGCACATGCCCTAAAACACACAAACGGCAAAACTATTGTAACAACCATTGAGGCATCTATGGCCATAGAGACAATGGCTCAAAAATATGGTGGTAAAGTACTGCGCACACGCGTTGGTGACATCTATGTCTCGGAGGCCATCAAGCAATGTGGAGCGGTCTTTGGTGGAGAGCCCTGCGGTGCTTGGATACATCCAAAGCATCATCTTTGCGCCGATGGTCTGCTCTCAGCAGCAATGTTTCTTGTAGCCATGGAAGCCCAGAACAAATCAGTCTCAGAATGCATAGCTAAGATCCCAAAATATCCTACCGAACGAATAAATTTTGCCTGCAAAAACACTCAAAAACACAACCTCATAAACCAACTCGCAGAGGTATTAAAAGCGGAATTTCCAGACTATACCGATTTTTCTACCATTGAAGGCACCCGTCTCACACTCAAAAATGGTTGGCTACTTGTCCGTGCATCGGGCACTGAACCGCTTATCCGCTTAACCGTTGAGGGTCAATCAGAATCAATAACAAAAGACATAACCTCAAAAGCAACCGCCCTTATCAATAAACAAAAAGAGGCCCTAACATGAAAGCAGTCCTACTGGCAGCCGGTGCAGGCGAAAGACTCCAACCCCTAACTGCGACACGACCAAAACATCTTCTAAAAATCGCTGGAAAACCTCTGCTACAATACAGTTTAGAAGCCATAAAACACGCAGGAATTAACGAAGCCATCCTCATAACCCATTATAGAGGCGAAGCCATAGAGAAATATTTTGGCGATGGCACAGCTCTTGGTTTAAAACTAACTTATCTTAACCAACCCAAACTACTTGGCACCGGCAATGCTACAGGCATCGCAGAGCCCTACTTAGACACAGACTTTTTGCTCATATATGGCGATCTCCTCTTTGGGATAGAGACCGTAAAAACAGTAGTTAACAAATTTAGACCGGGAAAAACCGCCGGTGTCGTAGGTGTTGTGCCTACAGCACATCCTGAGAACTATGGCATTATTGAACAAACAAAAGAGGGTACAATAAAAGGTATCATAGAAAAACCTCCTGCAAACAGTGCACCTTCAAATCTTGCCAATACAGGTGTCTATGTATTTAGTCAAGGAATTTTTGAGAAAATCCATAAAACAAATATTTCGAGCCGCGGAGAATGGGAACTCACCGATGCCATAACCATGTTGTCAAAAGGAGACAATCCCATCTTATCCGTCGAACTTTCTAAAGAGGACTGGTTTGATGTAGGCAGACCAGAGGATCTGTTGGATGCTAATCTTTGGGCGCTTAATCGTATGGAGCATCGGGTATTGGGTAAAATTGAGGAAGGCGCGCATCTGATAGGGCCTGTTACTGTTGCGGAGTCTGCACGTGTTCGTTCAGGAGCCTATATTGAGGGCCCCGTTTTTATCGACAAAGAAGCTGACATTGGCCCAAATTGCTATATCCGAAGTGGCACAAGTTTGGGCAGAAAAACTCGTGTTGGCAATGCTGTTGAAATTAAAAATAGTATAATTATGGATAATACACACATTGGTCATCTTAGCTATGTAGGCGATAGCATCATAGGTGAGGAGTGCAATTTAGGCGCTGGCACTATCACTGCAAATCTGCGCTTTGATGGGGAGAAAATAAAGATGGTGCTAAAAGATAAACGGGTAGATACAAACAGGCGTAAACTTGGCGCTATTTTGGGAGATAGGGTCAAAACTGGAATCAATGCATCATTTATGCCCGGTGTAAAAATAGGAGCTAACACATGGGTCGGTGCAAATTTTATGGTGGAACAAGATATTCCCGCTAACAGCATAGCACTACTAAAGCAAAATGTCGATATAAAACAAATCCAACCTAAAATAATTAACCAAAAAGGCACATAGAACGAGTTTGTTGATATAACACATAGAGACGGTGAAAAGAGCACTCAAGTAAACGGTCAGCTATCAATAGGTTCTATTAAACACAGGCAACGCAAATAATATAGCATCCCTATGCACAATAGAGCAGTGAAGCATATGCAACAATCCTATTTACGCCTATTAGGAATAGTCGGTAAACCCAATACGGGTAAATCGACATTTTTTTGTGCGGCCACCTTGGCTACTGTAGACATCGCCAACTATCCCTTCACCACCATTAAACCCAACCGAGGTGTCGGCTATGTCCGCACCCCCTGTGTTCATCCAGAATTTAGAGTACAAGACAACCCCAAAAATAGTCTCTGTCTCAACAATTCCCGTCTGGTACCCGTGGAACTCGTCGACATTGCTGGCATTGTACCAGGGGCCTGGGAAGGCCGTGGGTTAGGTAATCAATTTCTCGACGAAATCCGACGCGCAGACGCCTTAATTCACATAATTGATGCTTCCGGGGGAACCGATATTGAAGGTAAAAGTTGCAAACCCGGCGAACACGACCCCATAGAAGACATAGAATTTCTTGAAAAAGAAATTACCATGTGGATGGTTACAATTCTAAAAAAAGAATGGCCACGAATCGCGCGCACCGCTGAACAGGACAAAAAAGGTATCGCTCATCACCTCGAAGACCGTCTAAACGGATTAGGTATCAAAAAACAATACATCAACGAAGCCATACGCAAAGCAAATTTAAACATAGATAAACCCGCCACATGGAGTGAGGAGGATTTTTATCGCTTTGTAGATAACCTCCGGCGCATCTCAAAACCTCTCTTAATTGTCGCCAATAAAATCGATTTACCCAACGCACAAAACAATGTAGAGCGCATAAAAAAACTTGGACACACCATTATCTCTGCTAGCGCAGAAGCAGAACTTGCCCTCAGACGTGCTGCCGAAAAGGACTTAATTACCTATACCCCGGGGGACAAAGAGTTTACAATTAAGCACCCTGAAAAACTGTCCACAAACCAAATCCAAGCATTAGAGCGCATTAGAGAAAAAATTCTAAATGCTAATGGCTCAAGCGGCATACAAGAAGCCATAAACACAGCTTACTTCAAACTTCTCAACATGATAACAGTCTATCCCGTTGAAGACCACGAGCATTTAACAGACCACAACAAACGTATCCTGCCTGATGCCTATCTTGTACCCAAGGGCACCACTGCACGACAGTTTGCCTACATAATCCACAGTGAATTAGGAGACAATTTTCTCTATGCAATTAATGCCAGAGATAAGCGGCGAATCGGAGAAGATACCATCTTAGAAGACCGAGACGTCATAAGCATAGTCAGTACCAAAAAGCGAGCTTAAGATAACGCATACGCATAACAAAAAATGCAAATAAAAAGAGTTACTGTTTATCTTGGTAGTTTGAGTGAAAATTTGTGTTTAATAATTTCCCAGATAAACAACAAAATGCTACCTAAAAAACAAACAAACCAATCAAAATAAAGATACAAATGCCAAAACTAATCATACAGCCTATCCACACGCAAAAAACAGCCCCTTAACTATAGCCATCGCAAACAAACAACGAAAAAATGCCATTAAACACATAAATCAAACCACACCAGGGTTCAACCACAAAAACATATCCTGACACTAAACAAAAAGATGTTATGAGCGCTTTCACAGACATATTCAGCTCATTCACAAAAATAGCAGAACAGCAACATAGGCACAAAATACCCGCATATCGCAAGACGTCATTGTTCAACTGGTTTCTGCTACAGGTAGTGGTTTTTTGTCAAAAAATTTTGCATATAACGTTTGATTTGTTTGTTTGCTTTACAGCTGTTTGTGTGCTGAGCCGCTACAGGTAGCGGTTGGCAAAAGAAAGCTAACCCGCCTGTTTAGTAGTAACTATAAATGTGAACTAAAAGACTGTTTTGGGCGGTCAGTAGTATCGTTTCTAAATTATGTAACAGTACGTTTGATTTTCTATTCAGGATTCCAAATGACCCTATTTGCTAGCTTTAAACTTAAGCAATTCCGCTGAGGACACATTTCAACACACCGCAAACAAAGCACACACATTGAAGTTGCAATTTTTCCTGTTTTTTTCTCGTAGATTTCGGTGACCTGCACAGGGCAGACACGTTTACAGATGCCACATTTGGTACATTTTTCCCCATCTTTGCTTAATCCCAGAAACGGAAGAACACGAAACCGCTTAACCCTGTTTATGGCGGCAAAGGATATACCTGTGGGGCAGAAACGGCACCAAAAACGGCGGACTTTAAATGATGCCCCCAACGTAACTCCGACAAAGATAACGGCAAGGGGCAAAGCAAACCAGCTTTTCTGCAAATACATCAATATTTCACCCACATATGGATAGGTGAAATAAATGCCACTGATTTCGAAGAGGGCTCCAAACGGCGGCTTCCATGGCAGAACTATAGTCTGCAGGGGTTCAAGAAAGAAGAGGTAGGGCAAAAACGGTGGACGCAACCAAATAAAATTTGACAACTCGAAAAAACTAACTGAACTTAAAAAAATTAGCAGCACCAGTAGAAAAATCATAAAGACCACACTATATCGGATTATGTGGAGTAGGTGGTTGATTTTTTGAGGCAGTGACCAATAGGGGATTTTTAAGTGTTTACGCAACAGTGTAATGGTATCCATGTATAAGCCAAAGGGGCATAGCCAGCCGCAAAAGAAACGGCCTAAAAAAAGGGTCATGCCGAAAACAATAAGTAACAATACGCCTTTCCAGACACCAATGGTGGATAGATAGAAAATTAGGAAGAAGAACAACAGCTGAATGATGTAGCGGAATGTGCTGATTTTTCCACGTTTATTTTTCCAATTCAAAAAAGCACCTTTGTCGGAACTATTGTTCCTGTTTAGGAGACTTTGGGGGCTTAAGTATATTTCTTAGTTAAAACCGCTCTTAGAACGGGTCTTTATCAACTATGAACTACTTTGTTGTTACTATTCAGCAGGAGGATTTACATGCGTTTACGACAACCTGTGAAAATCGCATGGAAGAGTGGCAAATTACAAAATGATGTGATGCTTGAATCTGTTTAATATCCAAAATCAGACTGCGTAAAAAGTCAAAAATAACAGCTAACCGCTACCGGTAATGTATACCGCTTCCTTTGTTACTGTATGTTGTGGTCTTGGCGAATTTTATCGGAGTTTTGCACAGGTTTATTGGAGATTTATATCTGGTTAGAGTTTTATGATTTGTGCGTGTGGGATACCCTCGATTTTTAACACTGCCTCGGGGTGTACATATCCCTTTGATATGGCGGTTTCTACACAGGTTTTGCCCACCAAGTTTACAATGGCAGAATTACTGATTAACCCCATAGCCTCCTCGACTGTTGTTTTTTTGCCTCGGTAAAACTCGGTTTTAATCCGAAAAACAATCTTTCCTTCTCTAAGCGTTCTGCCTAACAAGTCACAATCGCAAACGGCTAAAATTATACTATTGCCAACTTTTTTAACATTTAAATAGACATCCGCCAAACTCTCACAACTGCTTTATAGATGACTTTGCGCCACACGCATTACAAACCAAAAACGAGAGCCGTTTTTCTTTAACAAGTTTCGTATCTGGGCGTTTACACACCGGACATACAACATACCCTTCTAGATAACGCTGCAAAAGTCGTTCGAAACTATCCACTCGGAACTTACCCTGAAAAATGGCGCGGGAATCATGAAACGTGGCAGCAGTGGCCATTTCACGGGTGAGAAACTTTAAGATATGTTGAGGGTCACGATCCAATGCATCGGCGATGTCTTTAAAATTGGCAATTATTGTGCGCATACCAATAGTTTGGGTTAATATGCGGGGTAGTTCTAAACGTTCTTTTTTGGTTTGAACTTCGGGCATTTGTTTGGCTGCACGGGTTAGCAGGTCATCGTAGTTAAACGTCATGTTTTCACTTCCCTCAAAGAAGAGGCTTGCATATATAAAAATTATAATGTTGTGTTTGGGTTTCTTTGTTGGGTTTTGGCGGGGTTCTGTGTTTTTTAAGAGTTGTCTGCTACAATAAATGGAAAAGTAGTTTTTTAGGTGATACTTTATTCGCAATTTAACCCCTAACAAACCTCAACCAGCAAACCGCAGAACTAAACTTTAACTCCACAACCCCCACATACATAAAACTCTAAAGAAAAAAGACTACTGATCCCATATTCAAATCTACACAGGTTGTCACCTCGATAATCACAAATGACCACACAATATAGAGACGGCCATAACCCGCTAATAACAAACCCCACAAAGTACACAACCAAACAACAACAAAACGGGCAAATCAAACGACACCTTCAAAGCCAAACAAAGCAAAAAATTGGTCGTGTCTTACAATTGGCTAACTTTTAATTCCTACATGTTTGGTTTAATTTGTGGGTGTGGTTTGTGTGTTTGGGTTGTGTGTTTTTGTGGTTTTTTTGTTGGGGTTGTATGTTTGTGTTTATGTGGGTTGGGTTTGTTGTGTTGTTTTGGCATGAAGTTTTGTATTGTGTTTGTTTGTGTTGGTTGGGTTGTGTTTTTGTTGAGGGTTGAATCCCTGTGCTACGACTGAATAGTTACTTGCTTTCTTTGGTAGGTGGGGCCGCATAGTTCTGGGATTATTTTTTCTTGTTCTTTGATTAGGGTGATTTTTAGGATTTCTTTGGGTAGGTTTATGTTTGCTATTTGTCTGGATAAGTTGGTAAGGCTTATATTGTCTTGGATGTTTATTTGTGTTTGGACTGTTATCATGGGTTTCACTCTTGTTGTTTTGGTTGATAACATAGAGTGGACTCGTTGCAGTCCTTAAAAAGTTAGCCAATAACTGGACAGCACCAATTTTTTGTGTTTTGCGTTTTGTTTTTGTGTCTTAATGCAAAATTTCAAATGACAGCACTGAGGTGTATTAACTAAGGTGTATTATAATCTATCTGGAAGGTGCATTTCCATCTATTGTGCTAATTCATGGGGGTGTATGTAAATTTTAGTGCTAAAAATACGGTAGGTTTATTTTGTTCGGCAAAAATCGCTATTAATATAAAGTCGGAAGCTACTGTATGTTATGTCTTCCGTTCAGAAGGCTAGCGCTTGACAGAGAAACAAAAACCCAGTCAAATATCAAACATCAATATTCAAATTGACAAGTTAAAGCAACAAATACACGAGAATAGTGAGCAGATAAAAAAGTTTATCGAAAAAAGAGATCAGCTTCATGCAAAAATACGCATCACTCATGAAGAAGTAAACAAACTTAAAGTTGAACGTGACGCTCTAAATCTACGTGTTAAAGAGCTAAAGCAACAAAGAAACGCCGTCAGAGTCAATGTTACTCCAATTATGGATGAAATGAAGACTCTAAACGATAAAATTGATGCCCTCAAAAAAAATCTACCCCGTATTAGCCGTCAAGAACTTCAACAAGAACTCGATGCCATAGAATGGAAAATCTCCACCACCACCATGGACCTCCAAGAAGAACGTCACCTTATTGACAATGTTAAAGAATTAGAAACCCAACTCATCAATTACAAAAAAATTGCTATCCAACACAAAAAAATCAAAGAACTCCTCGAACACCGCAAAACGTTTGACACTCAAGCCGATGTCTACCACAAAGAATTAACTGATGTCGCAAAAAAAAGTCAAGACTTACACGCTATAATGATAGAAAAAGTCACCGCCATACGACGCGACCGAGCTGAAGCCAACGGACTTCACCAATCATTTGTTAGAGCCAAAGAACAAAACACCCTCATGTATGAGCAAATCCGCCAACTAATAAACCAAGCAACCGGTATTCGAGCAACTCTACGAGACCAATACCATATTCGCCGCAAAGAAGACCAAACCCGACGCAAAAATGACGAAGAAAAACGCCGCCAAGAACAAACTGAACGTTCCATCAAAGAACAGGCCATTAAAGAAAAAATTGGAACTGAAGCTCGAGAAAAACTCAACCGCGGAGAAAAAGTAAACTGGGAAGAATTTGCAATGATGCTTGGAGACGATGAATACAACGAAACCGAAGCGTAAACTTAATGTTAAGTGCCGTGTAAGAGATATCGGTTTAGATGGCTAAGCGGGAGACAAAACAAGAGAAGCAAAAACGCGTCCTCATTTTATGTGTTGACAGAGATGGGGATATAGAAACTAAAGCAAAACTCAAAACACCGCTTCTTGGTCGAACCACCAACGTAGAGGGCGCGGTTACACTTGCACTAAACGACCCCGAAGAACCTGACGCTAATGCAATGTTTGAAGCGGTTCGTCTCTATGACCGCATGGTTCAAGAAAAACAACCCAACGAAGTCATAGAAATTGCTACCCTCGCAGGTTCGGATTTAGGAGGCGTTAACGCAGACAGAAAATTGTCTGCTGAATTAGAGAGCTTAATAAAAACTTTTGAACCCACCGAAGCCATACTGGTCTCAGACGGCTACTCCGATGAAGCTGTGTTACCCCTTATCAGTTCAAGAGTACCTGTGTCTTCGATACGACGAATTGTCATAAAACACAGTGAATCCATCGAGGAAACCGCCGCCGTCTTTACAAAATATATCCGCATGCTCGTTGATGACCCACGTTATGCCCGAGTAGCATTAGGCCTACCAGGTATTTTAGTTTTGGTTTTTGGAATTCTCTGGGCCATTAATCGCTTCATACCCGATGCCATCACTTGGTACGGTATTATAATTGCCATAATATTTGGCGGGTTTTTACTTCTCAAAGGCTTTGGCGCTGACAGAAAAGCCAAAGATTTCTATATTTGGGTCAGAGACTATACTCCACCACCCCTACCGATTCAAATCTCAAACTATGCGGTCATAGCAGGCATACTCTGTGTAGCAGTGAGCATCTATCTGGGAGTTGCCAATGTTATTCGCTATGTACCCTTCTCATCAGATCCCAGTGTTTGGTTAAATCTTATTCCTTTAGTGGCCAATTATTTCATAAAAGGTGTCCAAACCCTACTCATTATTGGTATAGACATTGTTTTGTCGGGACGATGTGTACGTTTATATGCTGAACGTGATTCGCGGCTATTGCGTAACGGTGCTTTTATTGTAACCGTCACATGGTTTTGGTGGATTTTGGATGCAACCGCAACCCTGCTTGTCACCCCCCTATATCCCGATGTTGCATTTATAAGTTTTGCTAATACAGCGTTTGCTGATTTTATTCTCAAAATTATAGTGGGCATACTTATTGGGATAGCATCAATTTTATTGGTTTATATTGCTAATCATTCAGTTAAAGATTTTTTCAAAAAAGACACGGAAGCCGAAAACCCAGAGGCCACACACCAAGAACAATAATCCCTCAAGGGTGAGTTGGTTGGGAGAAACTTTAAGTGATACTATCCGAGTTAACATTGTACTTTGTGGTATATGTTATTAAGTGGGGTTTATGAGTGCTTAAACGTGTTCTTTCTACTTTTGGAGTCTATAAGCTCTATGAGGCGTGGTTATGGCGCCAAGTTAAAAGCGGAGTTCCACCCGAGCATATTGCTATAATCTTGGATGGAAATCGGCGTTGGGCTTCTGAACAGGCGCTCAATCCCTGGCTGGGACATGAACGCGGCGCCGAAACAGTTGAGCGACTTTTAGATTGGTGTTTAAAAGTAAATGTAAAATTTGTAACACTTTATACGTTTTCTATGGAAAATTTTACACGCAATTCTAAAGAAGTAGAGGAGATAATGCGGATTGCCCAGGAACGATTTTGTAAATTATTAACCGATGAACGGATACATAAAAATAAAGTCCATGTCAAGGTCATCGGTCGGACCAATTTATTGCCTGAGGAGTTACGACAAAGCATAGCTGATGTAGAACGGGTTACAGAGGAGTATAGTAATCAGTTTTTAAATTTTGCATTTGCCTATGGAGGGCGAGCAGAAATCGTTGATGCGGCCAGGGTTATTGCTCAGAAGGTTAAAGAAGGGGAGTTGGAACCTTTGGATATTCATGAGAGTACGTTTGAACGTTATCTCTATACTAGCCATATGACTAAGCAGGAACCGGACCTGATTATTCGAACGTCCGGAGAGGAGCGGATGAGCGGGTTTCTTTTGTGGCAATCTGCCTACAGTGAGTTAGCATTTTTGGATGTGTATTGGCCGGATTTTCGGTTTATTGATTTGTTGCGGGCTATTCGAACTTTTCAGAATCGCAAGCGACGTTATGGTATTTAATTTGTTGTTTTGGCAAATGGGGGAAACTGTCTAAAAAATAGATTTTCGTGTTTTTGGCGGAAACGGCCGGAGAAAAACAGTCTTTTTCTTGTTTTTCAAGAATTTTGTTAGTTTTCGGACAGTCGGGGGTATTTAGTTTTGAGGTGTTGGGTTTGCTTTGCAGCAACGCAATCAATGCTATCAACCCAACTCTATCAGCCAAACACTCATAAAACAATCAACTAAAAATGAAACTAATCAAGCCACCAATACACAACAACCACCAAACCCCACAACACCAAAACAAAACATACACCATTCAATAAAACGCAACTAAAAAACCAGCAAACAATACAACCTAATTCTTAATCAACCAATTATGGTTAACAGCACTAACTAAAAAATTTTATTTAACGTTTCACAAACGGTTTTTGGTGGTTGTTTCTTTCTGGCGGGGGTTTGTTGGTATTTAGGGCATTCTATCTGCTTCTGGCTTGTTGGTTGTTTGGTGCTTATCTTTTCTGCCATACGATAGTTGAGGTTGGTTATTGTTACTATTTTATAGTTGGTTGGTTTGTGGTTATGTGGCCGTTTTGGTATGTTGTGTTTTGTTGGGGTGTTAGTGTTTTATTTGTGGTTTTGTCTTTGGGGTATGGGTTTAGTGAGAGAAAAGTTTAAGGGTAAATGTTTGGTTTAAGTTGCGGATATTCTTGCTTTGAGGTTTGTGGTTTGAGCACCAAGATGGAAACTATTGAGGAACGTAAAGCGGAAGTTCTTATTAAACTCCGAAAGTATAAACTAGTTGAAAAACAAAAGTATGAAGGCGCGTATGCTTATATCATTGATATTCCGCAGGATAAGGAGCGCGCGGTTGTTTGGTGTATTCTTGGTGAAGCTACTGTGGGTATTGCGGCTATGAATGCGCTCTATAAAGTGTTAAAAGAACAGGGACTTGAGCGGGCAATTGTGATTACTGAGGGACGCTATACGCATGCTGTAAAGTTAGGGGCAAAGAAAAAGAATGTAGAATTGTTGCCTAAGTCTTTTCCAGTTTTTGATATTTTTGAACATGCGTTGGTTCCGTTTCATGAAATTCTTGGTGAGAAGGAGAAGGCTCAGTTGCTTGCTCAATTTAAGGTGCAACCCTATCAAATGCCACAAATAAGGTCGGGTGATCCGGCGGTTAAGGCTATTGGTGCTCAACCGGGTCATGTGCTCAAAATTACTCGTAAGAGTGCTACTGCTGGTGAACATGTGACTTATCGTTATGTGGTTGAATAGTATTGGCTGTTTAGTTATGAGAGCATTTGCAGATGCACCTTAACCAAATTAGTATGGGTTAAAATTTCGTAAGCACTCTTCAAAGTATGTGTTCGTTTGATTTAACTATCAATTTTAATACCTATATGATTTGAAAGTGGTCAAACCCAATTACCCACACAACAAAAACATCAACTGTCCAAATAATAACAAAAACAGATAAACAAAACCAATAATCCATAATTACACAACAATGCTACAAAACATAAAAACACCCACAAATTTAGAAAAAAACAAATTTTAACAAAACTGAGCGGATTAAAACATATTTTCATCGAGAATTAAATACATACACTAAACAGAACTGTTGTGTTCAACTAATTCAATTCGTATGCCGTTGGGGTCTTCTACAAAGACCCGAATAGAGGTCTCCTTACCGTGGGCGGGTTCATAAATAAGGGGAAAATTTTCTTTTTTCAGGGCAACAAATATTTTTTGGATGTCAACAACTTCAAAACGCAGATGGTCAAAAAGAGAAGGCTTATTCATTGGCAGGCAACCAACTTGAGATTGAGAAGGAATTAGCTCAAGGGTACAACCCCTACGTTGAGGGTCTTGGAGAAAAACACTTTTTGGATTAAACTCTTTGATTGTCAGGGGGTTTTTAATTTCCAAACCCAAAAGACGACTATAAAAATCAACAGAACGCGCCATATTACCGGTACGAATACATACATTAACAAGCAACGCAACTGATTTTTTATCACATGAGGCAAAAGAAAGGGGACGTTTTTGTCCATCAAGGGTCTGGTTAACAAGGGCATCTGCCTTTGCAATCCCAGAATTACTTCGCCGGACATTTTGAAAACAGATGTCACTAAATTCCCCCCGGAGTTTTTGCACTTGACTCCACAGTTTTTGAAGCTGAGGACTTTTTACAGCATATTCACCGTTTAGCTGTTTGACAACTAACTCACTGTCAAGATAGCAAACAACCCGTTTGGCACCATAGGTGACTGCGAATTGAAGAGCCATCAATAGAGCTTCGTATTCAGCTTGATTATTAGTACTGATTCCCAAACCACGGGTATCGGTTTTTATTATTTCACCGGCCTCATTTAGCGCTATATAAGCCGCAGCCGCAGGTCCAGGGTTACCTCTTGCGCCACCATCGGAGTAGAGCAATAGTTTTTGACTCATAGTATTCGCCTAATTGCTCTAACCCTTCTATTTAAAGGGTAATAGTTTGAGCGCTCAGGATGCTGTTACTACCAGCTCACAATCACATGAGTTTATGAGGTATAGAACAGTTATTGAGAATTCAAAGAGGCGTCTGTTTGACAAGTTCTGCTGTGGGAACAACAAAACTGAATTCGCATGAGCTCCAATTTGCACTACTTAAGCATGAACATGAACGAAGTTGTTTTAAGGGGTTTAGGCGAGGGAAGCTGGATATAATTGCTGAGATTTTACTGTTTTGTGAACAGTACAAAACAAAGACCAGTATAATGTATAACACTAATCTTAACTATGGGCAACTAAAAACGCATATGGATGCGCTTACCACGCGGGGGTTATTGGTTAAAAAGCTCAACAAGTATATGACCACTGAGAAGGGTTATCGATTTTTGGAATTGTTTGCACAGTTAAATGATCTGCTTGAAGAATTTCCCTCTGAGAATCGGCTTGGGGGTTCTACTCTGCAGAGACCGGTTCATCAGAGTTGTGAATCCGTTCAAGTGCCTCAGAGTCGATTATTTCAAGCAATTTAATTACGCGTTTACCTTTGTGGGTTTTTTCGGTTTTTGAGATGGAAGTTCGGGAGTTGCAGAGTTTGTCTAGGATAATTTTGTTTTCTTCGTTAACTATGACAGGATAGACTCGGCATCCTTGTGGACGGTCAACATATATGTTGCATTGGCGGGTTTGGGAATTGTAGAAGACACAGTAGCCGTTACTGTTTTTTAAGTTTGCATAGCCTTGTTTGTCATAGTGGACAAAATTGTTTGGGGAGTAGCCTTTGTGTTTGAGGCGTTGGATATCTTTTTTTGAGAGCAACATTTCGGTTTCTGCGCAACATATGCCGCAGTTTGAGCATCGCATGAACCTAAAGAGTAGGGGCACTATTTGTGTTTTAGGGCCAGTTTTTATGAGGGTAGATTGAGTATTTTTGCATATGCAACTGATTTTAACGGTATTAGTTCAGGTTTATGGTTTGATAGGTGATATTCGAGTTGTTTATTGTTTCGACCTATGCCGCTGTGAAATCGTACTAGATGAACATTAACGATTACTGCACCGTCTTTTAGATGTAGGTTAACGTTTTTTCCAAGGTAGGTTTTAGCGCTGTTTAGGCAGAACCCATTCATTTCACCATCCCTCCTCTTGGTCGGCGAGCTGCCCCCAGCACTGCTGACATATAGGTAGATTTTCACCATTAATTTGGATGTAGAGTTTTATATCCTCGCTTGTGCAAACATGTTTCCAGGGGTTTTTACATTGTTCCATATATTTACCTCCAAGAAACGTTGACGTTTTTTGCTTTTAAGTCAACTCTTAGAACTACCTCCCGAAATAGGGGAGGGGTAACTAAAAGTAAACACCCGCCATCCACAAACAACCCCAACACATCAACAACTAACCAACAAGCACCAGCAACAACCATAAACAAACTCAAATACACCAATCAAAAGTAGCACAAAACACATCAACAAATACCAAAACACGCATTAATTACAAACAAACAACGTCACAAACCTATATCAACCACCAATTTTTATGTTTAAAACTTTAAAATCTGAGGCACTATATTTTGGGGCGTTATCGTTAACAACCCAACAGAGGGCCGACTGAAAACAGAAGCAGGAACCGTAGGACTCCCAGGATTTATATAAAGCGTAGAACCTTCCCAGCCAATATCGGCCACGTGGGTATGTCCATAAACAAACACATCAAACCCATGCTCACAAACAAGTGCTCGCATTTGACTTCTACCAAAAAACGCTCCCGGATCATGCATAACACCAATTTTCCAATTAAACACCCCAAACATGCCAAGCCGCGGCAAAACATCCCCAACACCTACCCCATCCATATTCCCACAAACAGCCAAAACAGGCGCAATCTGTTCAAGCACATCTACTACCGCGAACTCCACCAAGTCACCCCCATGAATAATGTGATCAACTCCCGCAAAAAGTTCAAACACTTGCTGTGGCAAACAAAGAGCCCGCTTAGGAATATGTGTATCAGAAATCAAACCCACCACCCGTACACCCTCACACCCCAACACCTGCTTGCATCCAACCTCAGACATAAACATTTACACCACAAAATAAACATCAATAAAACAGGTCTAAGTTAGAAACATTTTGACTGTTTCATAGAGAACACTTGTACCCCAAACCAGATTCGCTATGCTCAAACGCTCATCGATACCATGCATACGTTTTTCGTATTCATCATTTGGCTCTTCAGGTTGTACAGGATGAAAACCATAGCAGACACTTCCGGTTTCTCTAAAGAACCGGGAATCAGTGCCACCGGTGGTCAGGGTAGGGGTTACACGACATCCCGGATCAGCTTGTTGTAGGACACTTGTTATTGTCTCATAGAGAGGAGTTTGGGTGGGAGATTCGTTACCATTGTGTATTTGGATGATTTCATAAAAGAGTTTATCATCCCCCAGTTCAGATAGATAGACTTTTAGGGAATCAAGGGTTGCATCTACATTTTGACCAGGGAGTACGCGACAATCAAATGTGGCTTCGCACTCAGAGGGGATAATGTTTTCTTTTTGTCCGCCATGGATTATGGTGGGGGTGAGAGTTGTTTTGATGCGTGGACGGATTTCTTCAGCTAAGGCTTTGTGGGTTTGAGCAAGTTCATTTAGTATGAGATCACTTTTGTGAGGGTTAGCTATCAGTTGGTCTATTGGGTTTTTTAGGGCAGGGTTTGTTTGGATGATGTGGTCAAGAAATTCTTTTAGGGTTGGGACATAAATTGTGGGGGGTTGGTAGGTGGCTAGTTTGGTTAGGACGCTATTCATACGGGTTATAGCGTTGTCGGCCATGTTGGGGGTTGAACCATGCCCAGGGGTGCCTTTGGTTTTTATTTTGAACCATAAAATGCCTTTTTCGGCGGTTTGGATAGGGTAGATGTTTTGGCCGTTTTGGGGAAAAGCTGTTCCGCCGCCTTCGTTTATCACATAGGGGCACCAGATTTTGTCTTTGTGGTTGCGGAGCAGGTATCCGGCGCCTTTTTCGCCGCCTTGTTCTTCGTCGGCGGTTGCAGCTAAGACTAAGTCGCCTTTTAGGGGGATGTTGTTTTGTTTTAAGAGTTTTAGGGTCATGACTTCGATGGCGGTCATGCCTTTCATGTCTATGGCTCCTCGGCCGTAGATAAAGCCGTCTTTGATGGTTCCAGCAAAGGGGTTAGTGGTCCATTCGGCGGGGTTTGCGGCGACGACATCTAGGTGGGAGAGGAGAAGAAGGTTGGGTTTTTCACCTGTTCCTTTTAGGCGAGTGATTAGATTGCCTCGGTTGGGGGTAGATTCGATAATTTCGGATGGGATATCGTTTTTGGTTAGGTATTCTGCGAGGTAGTGCGCGGCGGGGGTTTCGTTTCCGGGGGGGTTGGTGGTGTTTATGTTAATTAGTTTGGAGAGGAGTTGGGTGATTTCGTTTTGGATAGGGGTTTGGATTTGGATGGACATAGGCAATATTTGTATGTAGGGTTGGGCTATAAAGTTTTGTGGTTTGGGTTATTTTTTGGCGGTTTGTTGGTTGTTTGGTTGGGTGTGGGTTTTGTTGGTTGTCTGATTAGGGTTTGGTTTTTATTGGCTGATTAGTTATCATTTTTCTGGGTCAGAATTATGTGCTGATGGTGTTTGTTTTCATGATTCCTTATTATATGTCGTAACTTTCAGCGAAATCCACAGCATTGTTTATATATGAGGTGAAAAATGCATTTAGTTAACAGAAATTGTGAGTGGAATGCAAATGAAAGAGCTAAAACCTATAGACTACAAAATTCTATTCGAACTCATGAAGGACTCACACAGAAGCGATAGACAACTAGCCAAAGCGTTAGGCGTTTCTCAGCCAACTGTGACTAGAAGACGTGCCATGCTAGAGGAGAACTATATCGAAGGCTACACGGTTATCCCCAAATTCGGTCAAATCGGATTTGAAATCACAGCGATAACCTTTTTGAAAAGTAAACTAAAGTGTCAGACCGGCGATGAAAAGACAAAAGCGATTCAAAAGATGAAAGAATGGTACATGAAGCAAACAAATGTCATTCTAGTTTCAGAAGGCAGAGGCATGGGCTGGGATGCAGTATGTATATCCCTTCACGAAAATTTTGCCAACTTTGCCGAGTTCATCAGAACACAAGACTCCGAGCTATCAGATTGGGTGGTTGAGAGCCAAACCTTTAGTGCTGACCTCAAAGGCGGAATACTCATCAAACCATTCCATCTAAAGTACCTCGCTTCGCTAAAATAAACCAAAAAACTATTTTCTCTCCCCCCTTCTTTTCTATCAAATTTTTCCAAACAAAATGAACTATAATTAAGTATCCTTCTAAAACAGCCCATCCTGACTCACCGCTAAAACACAACTATAGCAAACCAACCACGCCAAAACTAACTGCCATCAGCTGTAACTTTGAAGTTTAGAGATTATAGAGTTTGCATCATAACTATCAATCTACAACAAAACATAAATTTTAAACTAAATAAACAACAAATATAAGTTCTATATAGTGCACATATTTTGAACTAACAAAACACCACATACACACCCAACAAACATATATCTTATCACAATCAACATTTAAACACACCCAACAAGATTAAAATACAATTAAATCACCCCCACTCAACCGAAATTTCACACATTAACCAACAAAAATACATCAACAAAACACCAAACACACACCCAAAACAAACTAACAAAACCACCCAACAACCAACACAACAAAGTTAGAAAATGGTGGGCCGAACCGGATTCGGACCGGCGACCTTCTGCACGTCAAGCAGATGTCCTAACCAGGCTAGACGACCGGCCCACATACAGCATCAACACTTATAGCACCTAACTATATAGGCGCTTCGCATCCCAAATGCACAATACACCATTTTCCCAACAACTATTAAACTCTTAGAGCCCCAAACGGGATAAGTTTTAAGCACCGCGGCACATAATCTATGACGTGCAAGGGTTTATGATAACAAACGACACAACAACGCTACTAAAAGAGTTCATTAACAAAAACTCTAATACCGCCGATGTCCAATGGGACAACCGCACAATCCCCCAACTACGCTTTAACCCCTACACCACAAACCAAGAAGAACGCCAAACCGCAGCCCACTACTTTCTAATGGCCGCCTCAATCCTTGACGACACCATCATAGGATACCCCGAAAACGCCCGCATGCTACTAGTCCACCTAAACACCACCCTGGGCAAAAACCTCTTTGAAATAAAAAAAGCCCACCTCTTTGAAGAAGCAATCAAAAAAACATATTTCTACCACGAACTAGGACCAAACAAAAAAGCCGCCGCAGAAAATCTCGCATCCGTCAACGCATTTGTTAAATTCAAAGCCGAACACAACCTCCTAAAATACGCACAAAACTTTAACAACCCAAAAACACTCCTCGAAAACCTCGCCAAAAACATTCCAGCCCTATCAGGACCCCACAAAGACCGCGCATGGATATATATGCGATGGATGGTTCGCCCATATCCAGATCTACAAATCTACAACCACCTCCACGCCAAAGACCTAAACGTGCCCCTAACCAAAGAAAACACCAACGTAGCCGCCTGCTTAGGCATAATAGCCACCGCCTCACCCGCACTATGGCGCGATGAACAAACCGCCACCAACGCCCGCCAAAAACTAACCGACTACGCCAAAACACTTTTCCCCCAAGACCCCGCCAAAATCGACTACCCCTTCTTCTTACTTGGCAGAACCCTAAAACAAAAACCCCTCACCCACCACACACTCAAAGCCGCCCTATACTTCTTAGAACATATGCAAAAAATTACAGGCCAACCCCAAACATACTACCAAAAAATGAGTCACTACAAAAGTGGATGGGAAAAAAGAACCGCACTCACCCTACTACGAATGCACATCCCATACGGCTATGAAACCATCAGTTTCCCTCTACCAAACGAAGTCTACACACCAGACTTTATTTTAGAAAAAACAATCCAAGGCAAAAAAATAATCTTGGAACCCCATTTTGAGATGACCAAACGACAAGCACGCAAATACGCACTCTTTAAACGCACCTACGGACATCAATTTCTACTCATCCTACTCCTCAAAAACGACCTTATCCCACTCTATCATCAACGAAAAATTCTAACAGATGACGTCGCCGATGATGTATGGCCCATAGAATTCATACACCTCTTGGCAGAAAAAATTAAACGTGGCACATACAGACAAGAACCCACAGAACAAACAAACCATAACTCACACCCCAAAACATAAACCAACATGAACCAAACCACAAAACATACAAACACAAGCAAATACATAAGCCGTAAAATAAAAATGCTCCAACCACAAATATAACATATGCTAAACCCCGACAAACCAGAGCCCCTTTGGCTTGATGAACTAAGTACAACAGAGATTGCAAAAGCTACAACACAACGCAAAGTGGTTATTTTTCCAGTTGGAAGTGTAGAGGCCCACGGCAAACATTTGCCTCTGGGAACAGATAGCATCCAACCCGAATATATCGCACAAGAAGTCGCACGCAAAACCGGCTGTCTAGTGGCACCGCCACTACGCTATGGCATAATAAATGCCGCGCGCAACTTTCCAGGCACCCTAACCCTCCAATTTGACACGCTCTTTAATTTTGTCAAAGACGTTCTCTTAGAGTTAACACGAAATGGATTTAACCGGATAATGGTTCTAAGCGGCCATGCAGGCACCTCGCACATGGTCGCTCTTAGGCTAGCAGCACAAAGTATTGTACAACAAAACGGAGAACAAGAGGGTAAACAACATACGCGCATTATGGTTTTGTCAGATTATGATTTTGCATCTGAACTTGCAAGTGAACTAGCCTCCTCAAAAGATGGGCATGCTGGAACTCTTGAAACGGCTCGAATTATGGCTATCCGGCCGGATTTGATTACCACAGAGGGTATTCCCAGTTGTTATGAGATGCCCCGTTTTGAGGTGGTGTTGCATCCAGAGCAGTACTTCCCAAGTGGAGTACATGGTGACCCTACAGCGGCCACAGCCCAAAAAGGACAAAAAATCAATGCTTACATAGTTGAGCAGGTCGTTAAACTTGTTCGAGAACTCGAAAGATAAACACTAAATTTAATTTGAGTTTCAATTTTCAACTATAACTTATTTTTGATAGATTTTTTCGAAAAACTGATTATGTATAGCAGTATTTTACTATGAATAATTATTTTGTGTGGTGCGATTTGGAGTTTTTAGTTTAGATATTTTTTATAATTTGAGCTTTGTGTAGGGTTTGGAAAATATATGTGTCTTGATTTTTGACAGTTCAAACTGAATATATATAACAAAAACAACTCCAAACCAACAACCACCCAAACAAACCCAATACACACCAACCATACAAACTAAACCTCTTCACAACATTTATCCATTAAAACCCCATGAAAAACACATGAACCCCACTCAATCAAACACATCACCCCCCATTGACTTTAAACCAAAGATTGTCTGGCTAATTCTCGATGGCACTCCCGAAATAGCCCTAAAACTGCTCGCCAAAAACTATCAAGTAACCACCCCACAACTCAAAGTTGGCATGCCAAAAAAACACAAACATAAAGCATATGCATGTTACACCGCAAAAAACCAAACCATATACGTATACAACAGTGACATACTAGTCAACCCATTTGTTATTCTCCACGAATTCTATCATCACCTCCGAAGCCGAGCAGTAGACAAAATCCACCGAGGCACAGAATACCATGCAGACCAATTTGCCAAAGACTTTATTGAACAATACCAAAAAGTAACAAAACCACTACCATCCAGCAATCAGTAAAAATCATCATCGTCACATTTTAATGGTGCAGTTATTTCCAAAGATATCCTATCACCATTTGAATCATAGGCAGCTATACAATCATTACCACTATAGGGATAACCCACTATCATCAAAACGCGACCAAAAAAATAATTGAGATCAACATGGCTAGGTGAAATATTTCCAGAAGGATGAGAATGCACAGTACCAACTAGACTAAAGTCACCGGTAAACATGTAGGGATTAAAGTGAACTTCCCCCTCGTTGTGAACTGCAAACGGAGCTAATACCAAATCAGTGATAGATATGACGCCTTTGCTTTTTTTACCCCTTAGTAACAAAAAGCTTTCTCGAGGATAGAGTTTTCTTGCACCTGCATAAATGGCATCTAAGAGGTTGCATGGGAGATGGATAGTAAGCGATTGAGGCATAGTATCAAGTTAGGCTTACCAGTTAAGAAGTTTTCTCAGACTTGGTCGTTTGTAATTGTAGTGAAAAGAGAAGCAGTTTATATGTGCTTTCGGTAGACATTTAAGATACCCAAAGAATAAGTGTGGTTTATAGTGCCGGGATGGCAGAGTGGTTAACGCGCGGGCCTTGAGAGCCCGTGGATCTTCCGGTCCGCATGGGTTCAAATCCCATTCCCGGCGCCACCTTGATGAGTATGACGCCCTTCCCCAAGTTTTTAAATTCCCAACAACTACTAAGAACATGAAAACCAACACACCACTCCTAGAACCCGACGCACCAATCCACAACTACGACCAACGCTTAACAGCATACAAACGCATCATACA
>JAISPR010000110.1 GCA_031274765.1 Nitrososphaerota archaeon
GCGTAAGAGGTTGCTGACTTTGTATATGGAGTCTGTTTTGGCCATTTTTATTATGTGGCTTTCCATCATTTGGGTGAATTTTGATCCTCTGCGTAGCCAGGTTATTTTTGGGATCTGGGGGTTTTGTGCAGCATTTATTCTTGGGATTTTTTGGTTTGTTTGTTTTGTATTGCCATCAGTTGAGGTGGCGAAAGGTTTTCCATTGGTGGTCATAGGTTGAGCAGTTTTTGTTGCGTTTTGGCAGGTGAATTTTGTTTCTTTGGGGAGTCTTGGGTTGTGGTTATTTTTTGGTTTGTTTGGGTTATGTTTGCTATTTGCCGGGGTTTGGAGAATCCTAGGATGGTTTCTTGGATTTTGTTTTGTTTTTTTTGTTTCATATGTTTGTTATGTTGTTGGGGAACTTAGTGCTTACCCACCTGTTTTGACGAATAACCATGATTTTTTTGGTTCTTGTGCTAGGTCGTTCATTACACGTAAAAAGTGCTTCTCGAGGCGTTTGGATCCAAAATCAACTGTTTGAAACTCTTTTTTCACCCAATTACTGACATCCCCATGCAAGACAAACCCACAACCACCCTACCAATCACAAACTCCCTTTTTAGCTTAGCACAAAAAATTGTGGGTCAAGTTAAGACTGATAGTACGTTGTCAAGCAGATTAACAAAAAACCTGAGAGTACTGCATAACATTTCCGTGTTGATTGTATTGAAAAAATTATAAAAACCATTAATTTTACAAACAAATAATAAAATATGTGACTCTTCAAACTAAGCATTATCTCTGCAGTCAAAAGTTGAATTTTAGATTTGATTATATTTGCGGTTACTTGACTTTTTAGTTCTTGTCAAGCAACCGTTTCAAGGTAATGCTGCCTCTGGATATTTGTTTGTTAGTCAGTGATAAATGGGAGCAGCGTGCACCCAGGTGAGGAAGAGAGAGGGGGGTAAAGGGAATCTATGGGTGCACGCCACACATTTTATTACGCCTCAAATCTTCATGAAAGAGTAACCTAAGTGTTTTTCGCTTCAAATTGCGGCTTGTCTGCATCTGAAAGGTGTAGGGTATTGTTTTTTGGTTGGGTTTGCTTGTGATATAACCGGTGTTATCCTTTTGCTGATGTTGCTTTAGTGTGCATGTATTTGGTTGCTTAGTTTTTTGATTGGAGGGTCGGTTATCTGTGCCATTGAGCAACAGAACCTGAAACAGTGATGATTTACTTGTTTTTTCCACCATCTGCATCGTATCCGTCAAGTCATGTCCTTCATTTAGATTTCAAGTAAATAACTATTTGGTTCAAAAAGGGTTTAAAGCTATGTGATTGTCACACCACTACAACAATTAAACAACCTCATTGATTCAACAAAAATCTTAAAATTTTGGAGCCATTTAAGTTTTTTACAAGCAAATCTGGCTTTTCCATAACAAACTCATTTTCGCTATAACTGCTTGTAGTTACTACAATGCAACACATACCCCCGCGTTAGCAGCCCTAATTCCAAAGGGCGAATCTTCAAAAACCATCCCCGCGCCAAAGACACCTATATATTTGCAGCTTTTTTTTTTTAAAAATCTCCAGCTCAGGCTTAGAACATTTGACCCCCTCTGCGGCTAACACAACCTCAAAGTACCCCGCAAGATGATTAATTTTAAGCAAATGCTCCATAACAATTTGATTGTTCATAGTCGCTAATGCCACCTTAATTTTACCTGCAGTGCTGTCGATTGTTCTTTTACACCCTCAAAGAGTTGAACTTCACCTGATAATCTACCTGAACCTCACTTTTTTGCTTAACCAAACCATCAACCTGAGATTTGTCCACTCTTAGATCTTTTGAGCACAAAATATCCCGATATTTGCCGCTCCAAATCAATCCAACGCTCAAGAAAACTATTTGAAACATCCAAGCCGTTTTCTAAAAGCGCTATTTGAAAAGAAATAACCCTGGCTCTGCGTGTATCAGCTAAAGTCCCATCCCCGTCAAAAATAGCGGCCTCAAACATACTGACTGTTATTGAAGATTGAGTTTCTCGCGAATACTTTGACTTTTTTTGGTCGCTTCTTCGATTGCCCGTATCATGGCAGAACGGATTTGACTCTGCTCAATTTGAAAAATGGCCTCTATAGTTGTTCCACCAGGCGTTGTAGTCATGTCTCTTATGTGCGCGGGTTCCTCATGCAGATCTACCACAAGTTTGCCTGTGCCCAAAACCGTTTGGGCCGCACAGTTGAGTGCAATGTTTCTTGGCAAACCCACTTTTAATCCTGCATAGGTGAGTGCTTCAATAATTATGCTCATATAGCCGGGTCCACTGCCGCTAACTGCGGTTATGGCATCCATATATTTTTCATCTATCTCCTCACAAATACCCATCATGTTAAGAAGCCCCCGCAATGTTTCTCTATCCTGTGCATTTAGATTTTCAGTGCAACAATAAACAGTGTAGGATGCCTGCACCATGGCACAGAGATTTGGCATAATACGTACGATTTTGCTCTTGGGAGCGTTTTTTCTAAGATAATCCAGCGGAACAGTTGCAGCTACAGATATGACCAGTTTATCTTTGATTTCTTCTCTTATGTTGTTTAGAACTTTGGCGACATCTCCGGGTTTAACTATAACAAAAATTATATCGGCTTCTTTGGCGGCTTTGAGATTATCGGTATCTGTTTTGGTGCCAAGGGCTTTGAACTCTTTTAGCTTCTCAGCGTCAATATCAACAGCTGTTAGACTTGTGGGGTCAATGTTGCCTTTTAGAAGACTCTTAATTATAGCACTGCCCATCATTCCAGAGCCAATAACTGCAATTTTCCCAGACATAGATTTCACTACCTCTTAGAGAGACAAATGCCTGTTTAAACTTTATTGCCCCCTTTTATAGCTCTTTGTTGTTAGCAAGTTCCCTTAGTACTCTATGCATAGCTTTTGCCGGAGCATCTGTTTTTATTCCCCGGGGATTAAAATGCGTCAGCACTGCCTGATAGCCGGCTTTCTTGAGCGTTTCTATGAATGCTTGATTGGCAGGTGCTGGCAAATTTAGTTTACCGCTGAGTTTATCGATGACATAGTATGTGGGTGGCAATGGGGCTTCGGCTTTAATCAAAGTTAGTCGTTTAGCAATTTTTGTGTTGTTTCTAAGGATTGTCTTTTGATTTTGAACCAATATTTGTGTAACAAATGAGGGGTCAGCTATTGGGCCCACCCAGAGGGGTCCGCTATAGTCCATTTTTGCACCGCATTCCTGACATGTTGGACAGTTAAACGGTTGCATAATGATTTCCCGGTGCATACAATTAAAACAATGCATAATATAGCCAATGAATTTAATGTTTTTATCTGCTTTTTTCGCGCCATAGTCTATTTGAGTATACACTCGAATATAGTGGTCATCACTGTGGCTAAACAGTATTTGGACCCCAATATCATATTTGGCCGCTGTTGCCGCTATATAACCACAAAGTAGCCTAACTGCCAATTCATGACAATACTCCGCACGTAGAGGTTTACCCCCATATTTACGCAGACAAGCCTTTGCATGTACCCCACATAGTGGTGCCAAATCCGTTGCGGTCGCTGCAATTAGTCCATGATTTTTCAATGCTCGAATGGCTGAATCCAAATAGGGTACAGGCGTACCAAACGGGTCAATATCAATAATGTCAAACCGTTTTTTGGGGGATGCATTGTTGTATAGGGTACGGTTAGCATCACTGTGCTTTAGAACTATTTTAGTTTCAAGATGGTTTAGTTCAATATTGTGCTGGGCAAGCTCACAGGCTTTTGTACTGATGTCACTTAACAGGACCTGGCTGACATTGTCGATTTCTGCGGCGTAACGAATCCCTCTTATTCCTTGGCTGGTAAGTGGCTCACAGATGCGTACCTCATGACCCATCATATTCTGATAGGCCCCAAACGCTAAAACCGAGAGGTCCCGATTAAACTCCATCACCGGATTGTAGAACACTGGTGCTCTAGAGGGCGCATAATTGCTAGGCGTTACCCCGTATGCTTTTAGATCCGGCACTAAAATCTGCACTCTGCCCTCCACTATTAGCTCACTTGGAAAATCAATTGTGCGTTCTGTCCTTTGAGTCATGAATGTGCCTCAAGCAAACATGATTGACTGCCTTTGCTTAAAAACATTCAACTAAAAGATAGAACCTGCTAATCTTTTTCTGGTCAATATAGTTTCTGTTGGTACTGTGTGTTGTAACTCTCAATTATCTTGGTTTTGTTGTAGGTGGCCCTAATTTTTGTTCTGGTTGTGTGTGTTTTATGTTTTATCTATTGTTGTGGCGAAAGTTGGTTTTATTTGTTGTTTGACAAACTCTTTTTTTTGACAAACATTAATACCAAAACACAATCCTGTTTGTAAACCACAAAATAATCCTGTTTTTCTCAACTGTTAAACTGTCAAATGTTGATGTCTCATATATTCAAAACGTTATGGCTATGAATGTTGTTTTTGAATTAATTTTTATATTTAACTGTATTATGAATAATTATAAAATATCGAATTGTGGTTGGATGCGGTGTGTGGAAAATTGCCACTTGTAGGACAGGCTTGAACAACACTGGGTTAAGTAGCTATAGAGCGCTCCCTATTGATAAAAGGAGAATAAAAAATGAACCCTACAAAAAACAAATTAACAACATTTGGACTCACCTTAATCTTAATAATTACTCTTGGCTTCTCATTGACTCTCTCTACCACTCTGGCACACACTCCAGCCTGGGAAGTTCCAACCTATGCTTTTATCAATATCGCCCCTGATCCGGTGGGCGTTGGCCAACAAGCAATGGTCGTTTTTTGGATTGACAAAACTCTGCCCAGTGCCGCAGTAGCAAACAACATACGCATCCATGACTATGAACTCAAAATCACAAACCCTGAGGGTAAAACCGAAACAAAAACCTGGGACATCATATGGGACACAACCTCCTCACAATACACCCCCTTTACTCCTGATAAAGTTGGCGTCTACACCTTTAACTTTACCTACAAAGGTCAAACCTATGAATGGAGCGGCCAATACAACGGCGATAAATATCTCCCCTCCACCGCAAGCACTACCCTAACTGTTCAAGACGAACCAATCCCTGATGCCCGATCGAGCTATCCCCTTCCATCTGAGTACTGGACAAGACCCATAGAAGGGCAAAACACTGACTGGTATGGTATTTCCTCTAATTGGTTAGGAACTGGTTCTCCCCCTCTATCCGGGTGGGCTAGATACCAACCAGATGGCATAGGCAGCAATACCTCACACATCATGTGGACCAAACCAATTCAAGATGGGGGTGTTCTTGGTGGGAGTGAAGGAACCGGTGTCCTTGGGAACATGTTCTATATGGGCATGACCTATAATCAGCGTTTTAGCAATCCTATCATAATGGATGGCCGACTAATCTATCATGAACCCTACGGTAATGCACGGGGTGGTGGTGATATGGTGGCTGTTGATTTGCGCACCGGGGGAGAACTCTGGCGAACAAATACTACTGGTATTGGTGAACCCGCTTTTGGTTACTACTATGCCTATGAGGATGGCAACCAGCATGGGATTCTCCCTGAGGGTTTGTTATTCACAAACAATTTTGCACGTGCATATAACCCCTCTACTGGCAGAGTCACAAATACTAATATAACAAATGTTCCCTCTGGTGTATCGGCTCTTGGCACAGAGGGTGAACATTTACGCTATGTTATCACAAATCTTGGAACTGCACAGTCACCCAACTATTATCTAGCTCAGTGGAACTCATCAAAGATTAATGCTGTTACAGTCGGACAAATTGGTGTTCAAAACTGGTATCCCGCAAACTTTGCTGCTGGTGTGCCACGTATGTATGATTGGAATGTCTCTTTACCTGCCGCTGTTAGAGGTCTTGCAACTCCTGCAGTTGTTCAAGCCATTCCCGGTGACATACTCTTGGGCAGAAGCACAACCTTTATCTCTACTTCCACTGCAGTCAGCTTTGGTACTCCTGATCCCTACACATTTTGGGCTGTAAGTCTAAAACCTGGTGATGAGGGTCGCTTGCTTTGGGTTAAAAATTATCCTGCTCCCGATGGTAATGTTTCAATCATCCAAGGTCCTGCAAATCCAATTGACCCTATTAACCGTGTTTTTGTTACCTATACAAAGGAAACTATGTCCTGGACAGGGTACAGCCTTGATACGGGTAATATTGTGTGGGGTCCAAAGTCACATTCGCTCTCAGGCTATGATTACTATGAAGGTTGGTTAGTTAGCAATATTGCATATGGCAAACTGTATACTTCAAACTATGGTGGCATACTCTATGCAATGGACACAAAGACTGGTGATCTATTATGGACCTATGGTAATGGCGGTGCAGGCAACAGTACAAGTAGTGGTATGGATACTGTTTGGGGCCGATATCCCATCTGGATAGGCGCCATAGCAGATGATAAAATCTATTTGCTTACAAGTGAGCACTCGCCAAATACACCCATGTATAAGGATGCAAAAATACGCTGTGTCGATGCCCAAACCGGTGCTGAGATTTGGACTATGTTGGGCTTTGGAGGGGTTGCAGGTTCAGCGCAGATGGCTCTTGCAGATGGCTACCTTGTCTATCTTAATTGCTATGATATGCAAATCTACAGTGTTGGCAAGGGTCCAAGCAGACTGATAGTTAACACTCCTCAGACAGGAGTCGAACTTGGGAAATCGCTTCTTATCAGTGGCACTGTAACTGACATCTCTGCCGGGACACAACAAAATGAACAGGCCGCACGGTTCCCAAATGGGGTTCCAGCAGTCTCAGATGTTAGCCAAAGCGCCTGGATGGAGTATGTCTATATGCAAAAACCGCGTCCAACAAATGTTACCGGGGTTGAGGTTGAACTATATGTGCTTGACGCAAACAACAACTATCGCTCTATTGGCACAACCACTGCAGACGCTGATGGCTTCTTTAGCCATAGCTGGATACCTGATATCGAGGGCAAATATATGGTGTATGCTTCATTTGCTGGCAGTACCGCCTATTGGCCCTCTCATGCAACAACCGCTTTTAGTGTTGATCCCCCACCGCTAACCCCTCCTCCAACTGATGCACCCAAAGACTCTATCGCAGATCAATATTTTGCTCCTGCCATTGCCGGGTTATTTGCTGTTGTCATTATCGTTGGTGCCATACTGGCCTTGATGCTCAAAAAACGCGTATAACTTCTCTCTTTTCTTTCTTTTCTTTTTTGTTTTGATTGGATGTTTTATGGTGGCAGTTGGCTAAGTGTATGCTGTTCTTTTCATAGGTTGGGAATATTTCTGGATATTTATTAACTGTGAACTCTTAAAGGAAGTTAAATTGCCTCTGTGTTATTTGCCCATAGGGTGTTGAAATATGTTTGACAAAGGGTTATTATGGTTGGGGTTGTTGTCCAAAGTTCGGGTCCTTTGGT
Source organism: Nitrososphaerota archaeon (assembly GCA_031274765.1). Classification (GTDB taxonomy): domain Archaea; phylum Thermoproteota; class Bathyarchaeia; order Bathyarchaeales; family Bathycorpusculaceae; genus Bathycorpusculum. Next base: position 7,435 of record JAISPR010000110.1, read on the forward strand.
TAGGCTGCTATTTGGGCTAAAGGCTATGGCTGCTTGGGTGTGGTCAAATATGGCAATACCGGTTTGGGGGGTTTGGGGTATTGTTTTTAATTCAAAGTTTGGTGCCTTTGAGGCTGTTGTGACCCATTTTGGCAAATTGTAGGCGGGGGGTTTTTCTGTTATTATTTGTAGAGTCAAATCTTTTTTTAGAGCGGCTATTAATTGATTCTCAAAATGTATGCTCAATTGTTTAAATCGATTCCAGCTAGTGACAGCTAGCATGCTATTTTGAGTCATTTTTATGGCTTTGCGATATTTTCTGCCACGATCTGCTTCAAAAACTATGCCAAAACAAGGTTTTATATCGATTATCGGGGTTGTGGGGTTGTTTGTTTTTAGTTTTTTTGTTAATTGTTTGGCTTGTTTAGTTATTGTGTTGAGCTTATTTGTTTTTTGTTCGAGGAGCATTTTTATGGATTCTTCTACTGGAGTGGGGGTGTAGGTTGTGGGGGTGGTTATGTTGCGTCGAACTAATCCTATTTGCATTAGGCTGTCTAGGAGGCGATACATTTCCTGGCGGTGTACTGCTGAGGGGGATGCTATGGTTTGAACTTTGGCACTGCCTGTTTTTAGGAGTGATAGATATACTCGGGCTTGGCGGTTTGAGAGTCCTAGTCCCATTAAAACGTCTACGCCTTCTAATTCTGTGAAAAGTTCTGTTCCTCGTTGGTTGTGGATTTTGGTGGTGACTTGTATAGCTTGACGTTTATCTGGTCTATTTTGAGGTAACATCTTGTAGTCAATATGGTGTTTAATGTGTACATAAAATTTTTGGTATTTCCTTTTTATGGATGTTAAAGGGTTGTTGGGGTGTTGTTTTATGCGTCTAATGATTGATATGTAGTTGTGTAATGGTGTTGTTGAGGGTGAGATATGTTTTTAAATTCAAATCGTCTGATAATTCTAACCAACCTATGTATCAACCCAACCAAACACATCAACAATAACCAACCTTAGACTCACTCTATACTATATCCCGCACAAACCAAAACTATCTGGCACTCTATCATCCCTCAATCGCCTCAAGAGCTCGATGCAACCTACAAAACAAGATAAAAACCCTAAAAATCCTACATTAAACTATAGTGTACAAATTACAACTTAAATGTGGATAGATGGACCTTGCTAAAAAAATAACATGGAGTTCATGGAGAAAAATTGTGCCGTTCCGGTTTTAATTTAGTAACAGGGATGTTGATGTTTGAACTATTAGTTCTTAGAAAAATGCAAAACAACCCGGACTCCAACTGCCATAAAAACAAATTATCCAATCACCGGCCATAGCTTTGACTCCGGTTTTAAATCATAAAAAAAGAAGAAAGAAGATTTATCTATCTTTGATTTATGAATGTTTTATTAGCAGTAAAGCTATCATCGCTATGCAGATTATGACTGCGATAAATAAACCTGCAATTGCTGGGATAAAGTATAAATCGGCAGCCGATGGGGCTTGCGTTGGTTGAGCTGTAGCTATAGATGGGGGTTCGCTTACAGTGAAGAAGGTCTCATCAGAGGATGCATAGTATGCTTCTGAGCCAACAAAGCTTGCGATGACTGTATAGTCCCCTGTGATATCTGGTTTCCAGGTAAATGCAAACTTTCCGTTTGCGTCGCTATTAGTGTTGCCAATCGTTCGATAGTTATTGTTTGAGTCCATAACACTTAATATAACAGAAACTCCGGTTGCGTCTATTGGCTTAGGCTGCTGCATGTAAACATATTCCATCCATGCCCCCTGACTCCTATCAGATACTGCCGGAACGCCATTTGGAAATCGCATCGCTTGCTCACTTAGTTTCGTGCCTGCAGAAATATCAATAACTGAACCGCTAATTACCATATCTGAACCAAACGCTTGAACCTCAACTGTTGTCTTGCTTGCTCCTTTACCGTAGGCATATATTTGTCCGTCATAGGCATTATGCACTACCATAGTACCCTCAGCAACAGCTGTTCCACCGTTAACATTGAAACCAAGTATGCTCCAGACTAATTCGCCATTTGTAATGTTAATCGCTAGCTGTTGTGCACCATTAAACATCGGTGGGCTGTATGCGTGTCCCTCAGAAAGAAATAAAACCCCATCCGCAACTGCTCCTGGATTTCCAAAGCTCCATATCGGCCAAACACCATAAGGTGTAGTTGTGCCCGGGGGACCATGGAGTATGTTAGTGTTTGTATACCACAAAATGTTGCCTGTTTTTAAGTCAACAGCCCAAACATCTCCCCCAAAGCCATTAACATAAGCGGTACCGTTAGCAATTTGAATATAGTAGCTGCCGATGCTATTGTATGGATTGGGCGCACCACCATTTGCTCCCGTTAACTGTTTTGACCATAACATTCTACCTGTAGTTATGCTGTAACCATTGATTACTCCTGTTGATATTGTAACTTCAAGGTAGATACCACTGCCCGATGGTCCGATACTAACTCTTGAGAAAGGGGTTTGCGTGCGGTTAGTTATCCAAAGTTGAGTTCCAGTAGTTAGACTATACCCGGCTTCAATAGTATACCCGGATTGGAACCGGTTAACCGTGGCATCCATAGCCGACATGAGAACGGTATCTAAATCAAGGTCTACTGCAGATATTGAAAGAGTTGCCGGCAGAGCTGCACCAGAGATGTTTGTAGCTATTGGCTTAGACCACATAATGCCTGTTTGGAATGGAATAACGCAGTCCTGTGCGGGACGCCATTTCCAATATGATGCACCGTCAGGCTTGCCGACTGGGTACAGAATGCATTGGGTTGAATTCCAGCAGTTTAGTGTCGGTGCGTTGTATGCATTTGCGGTACTTGCGTTTACATAATAGCCTATCAGGCTACCGCTTTCATCTGTAGTAAGAGTCATTGAAGTGGCGTTGGCTATGCTAAGAATATATTTCCCGGTCATAGCATCATACATGTTATATGTCGTTCCAGTCAATGTAATGGGTGCATACGCTGTTGTATAGGTCATCTGCGTAGATCCTTCAACTGCGGCAGTTATTATTTTGTCAGTAGTTATTTCAGGTGGCACTCCAGTAGTCCACAGATAAGATATGGCGCCATACTGATTTGGATTAACGGCATTATATGTTTGGCCACATTTTAATATTGTAGTATCATTTCCTGTAGGCGGAGTTTTAGTCCATAGTGTTTGGCCTGTTTTTATGTCAATTGCTGTAAATCCATTTGGATTGCTATAAGCCCCAGTATACACTTGATAAAATAAAATACCATTCATGATTATGGGCGCAAACTTTGGTTCATATACCGATGCTGTCATGTACACGCTTGTATCATAATCGCCAAATTCTCCTCCAAGTAAACCCCCAAATGATCCCGGTTTGGCCCAGAGGATATGAGAAGTATGGGGTGCTGTTGTGTATGGGTTATAGTTTCCTGCCGCATTGTATAGTCCTGTATTGCAAAATTGGACATTACCAAGGCCTAACCAACTGCCCGAAATAGAATACCATGGCGTATTTACCGAAGAAATTGGTCTCTCCCAGTATTCTGTTGGAAGGGGGTTTGTCGGTAGACTGGGTATGGGGTTTTCTTGTACTATAAGCGTTGATACTGCACTTGAGGAAGGTTGGAAATAATCACCAACCATTGCGTTAGGTCGGGAACCGGGTGCTGGATTTTTCCCCTCCAGGGTTTGTCCTCCAAAGAACATCTGGAAAGAATAGTTACCAAGCTCAGTTGGAGTAAATGTTGTGTAGGCTCCTCCGGTGGCATCAGATGTAAATGGACCAAGTGTTACAGTAGTACCGCTGGGCTTAGTAACCTTTACAGTCATGTTCTCCCATCTATCGCCATAAATTGTTTCTGCAGTGGGCGGAACATTGCTTAACCACAAACCGATTGTTACGGTTTGTTCTAAACCTGCGGGGTTTGGTGCGACGTTAATGAAAGCATATGTTGGGATATTCCAGGCTGGTGTATGGGAAAAGGTGCTGGGTAATAGTATGGTCAAAGAGCCTATCACTATCGCTAAAAACAGTGCGATAAAGCAGGCTATATTTTTTTTATTTTTTCTTAATTTTTTCAAGTTTTATTCTCCTTTAAATATATAATTATCCTTACTTCTTTACGCTTCTTTCAGTTAATAAAATCTTGACGGTCTTGTGACGACCTGCAGAAAATGGCTTGTGATGTGTTATTTCGTATTAATTTTCCTAATCTATTGGTGAGCGATTTGAATCTCTACATAAAAATTTTCATACAACAAAACACAACTATAAAAAATAGTCACAATTAATATTTTAATTGAAATACTATTCGCAAAATCAAGTTAAAACTAATCCACATGTACATATAGTACAAAAATAACGCGAATTCAGGCTAAATTGCTGTCTCCTCTACAATCTCTTGTTGATTAACAACTGCTAGCACAAACCAAAAATTAACCTAAACAAAATAAAAAATAAAAAATAAAAATTGAATTATAGATTGTAATACATATCAAATTCCACTGGATGTGGCAGTTGATTATACCGCGCAGCCTCTTGACGTCTTTTTTTAATCCAAATATCAATCAACGCTTGAGGAAACACCCCCCCAACAGTCAAAAACTCATGATCCACCTCTAGAGCATCCAAAGCCTCATCCAAAGAACGCGGCAATTGCTTAATCTTCCTTTGCTCCTCAGGCGAAAGATTATACAAATTAAAATCATAAGGACCATACCCCTCTTTATGCGGATCAATTTTTTTCTCCATACCATCCAACCCCGCCATCAAAATTGCTGCATAGGCATAATATGGATTACAGGTTCCATCTGGATTACGAAGCTCAAACCGTTTTTTATTTGGCCCCTTAGCATAGGCTGGAATCCGAATAACACTACTACGATTTGCAGTTGCATATCCAATTGTAACCGGCGCCTCATACCCTGGAACCAACCGCTTATACGAATTTGTACTTGGATTGGTAAGAGCACAAAGGGCTCGGGCATGAGTCAAAATCCCACCCATAAAATACAACGCACTATCACTTAACTGCGAATAACCCTGGGCATCATAAAACAGAGGGTTTCCATTCTTAAACAAATGCATATGAACATGCATACCATTACCCGCCTCCGCATAGATAGGTTTTGGCATAAACGTGGCTGTTTTCTGCTCAGCAAAGGCGGCATTTTTAATCAAATACTTTGTCAGCATCGTTTTATCTGCCATCTCAAGCATTGATCCCATTTCAACCTCAACCTCTACCTGTCCTGGACCGCCAACTTCATGATGATGGTACTTTACCAAAATTCCCTGCGATTCCATTAACATAGATATACGTGAACGAAAACCACTGAGCCTATCCATTGGCAACGCCATATGATAGCCCCCCTTTATTGGCATCTTGTATCCCAAATTATTCTCATCACTACCCGTATTCCACGCGGCCTGTTCAGTATCTACAAGATAACTCGAGGCATTTGGCTCCACCATATAACTTACATGTTCAAACACATGAAACTCAAACTCTGGCCCAATACGCATCTCATCTGCAATTCCCAGACTTTTCATATACTCTTCAGCCCGATATGCAACATTTCGGGGGTATTGATCAAATCGGCGGTTTTTGGGCAAATCAATGATAAACACATCCCCAATCATCGCCAAGGTGGGAACTTCTGCAAACGCATCCTCATAGGCGCTCTTTAGATCCGGCACAAAAACCATATCACTCTTCTCAACAGGGGCATACCCATAATTTGAACCATCAAATCCCACCCCGTCCTCAAGAGTGTCTTCAGTAAATCTGTCTACGGGCATAGTGAGATGTCTCCATCGCCCCTCCAAATCAACCATCATAAAATCAACCATCTGAATTTCATTATCTTTACAATACCGTTTGGCCTCATCTAAACTAGTAAACATGTTAAATTCTCCAATAACTATTTCTCATTATGGCATAAAAACATTAACTGCTCAACCTATTTAGCGCCCACAGGTATGCTTTTCTCCTAACATATTATTTTTCCAGGTTACAAGCACGATGCTTCTGCTCATAAAACTCGACCTAAGATAGTATGCTAAAAACCAAACCCTTACTCTCAAGTAATATCTGAATCCTTTGTAACCTTATGTTTTTGGAAAGATATCCATGCTTTCTGTGGGGTGAGGTGAAAAGTTTTTATTTTTCCTCTGGACAAGGTTTGCTGTGTCAGGCAAAGAATTCTTCCAAGACCGTTACCGACAACTTGGTTGGGAACTCTATGAGGTTAAACTGCGCCAAGCTATCCGTATAAATAATACTTGTGTGCGCGGCAAAAATATTTTTTTGCGCCTCAAAAGCATAGGGTTACAGCTCCAAAAAATTCCTTTTCTCCAGGCCGGCTATTGGGTTTTGGATTCTCCTGTTTCTGTTGGGGCTACAGCGGAATATCTGCTGGGGCTCTATTCAATTCAGGAAGCCGCTGCGCAAATTCCTGTTTCACTGTTTAGTCAACTAAGAGGCAAAAAAGTGCTTGACTGTGCAGCTGCGCCAGGTGGCAAAACTGTGCAGCTAGCCGATGCTATGGAAAATACCGGGGGCGTGGTTGCCTTGGACGTAGATAAAAAACGTTTAACTGCTTTGACAAATCATTTGGAGCGATGTCGAATTACCAACACTGTGGCCTATGTGCTTGATGCCCGACAGGCCCCTTCTTTGGCTGTCGAGTTTGATAGGGTGCTGCTTGATGCCCCCTGTTCAGGTAATTTTGCTGCCGATTGTGAGTGGTTTGGAAATCGGACTCTAAGAGATATTGAACGCAATGCAACTCTACAAAAAGAGTTGCTCACCAAAGCCTCACAGTGCCTTAGCAGTCAAGGTGAGTTGGTGTATTCTACTTGTTCACTTGAACCTGAAGAAAACGAACTAAATATGGATTGGGCCATAAATAATCTCGATCTCAAGCTCCAAGAAATTGATTGCTATGGACAAAAGGGATTAACTAAGGTTTTTGGTAAAAAACTGGATTCTTCTCTTAGTAGATGTAGGCGGATATGGCCCAATGAAACGCAGGGCTTTTTTGTAGCTAAACTAACAAGGAGTAAGGGTCATGAAAGCTAAGACGGTTACTAATTTTGCTACAACTCTTGGGGTAAATCTTTTTTTAAACCCTGAAGTAATAATCGAAAAAAACGGGCGCTTCTACTTAATTGATGCGGCTCTTAGGCCACTGATGGGGCGGTCAGATTTTTTTTATGCAGGACTTTTTTTGGGGAAAGCCAAAGCCGGTAAATTTTTCCCAAGCTTTCCTTTTCTTTCCTTTTTAGCTAAAAAAAATGCAAATCGGATAGTTGTTGACAAAAAGGCCGCGTGGCTTTTTATTTGCGGCCGACCGCTTTTTGCTAAAAGTGTGGTGCGAGTGTTTGGTTCGGGTAAAAAAAACACAAACGTTTTGGTGCTCAATGAATCCGGGGACTGTTTAGGGTTTGGCCGAATCACTGGAGACCTAACAGCACACTCAGAGGATGGCGAAATTGCTGTGCGCTGTGTGTCTGATGTTGGCGATTTTCTTCGCCGAGAACGCTAACATGGATTTTAGAGTTGAGAAGTGGATTGTGTTGGCGGGGCTGTTAGTTGTGCATTATTTTAAAATTTTAATCAATTATTAGACATATGTTTAGTATATTGGGAGATAAATTTAAATATGGTCATATATGACTCCTGTTTCCAAACACATGCCAACTCCAATCTGCGAAGTGTTTGAACATGAAAGACTTTAAAAACCCCACCTGGAAAAAACAAGTAACACAGGTCATCCAACAAATCCAAGAAACCGACATAAAATTTGTCCGCCTCCAATTCACCGACATAAACGGCTTTCTCAAAAACCTAGCCGTTAGCGCCAATAACATAGAAACAATATTTGAAAACGGCCAATCCTTTGATGGCTCATCCATCACAGGATATCGCCCCATAGAAGAATCCGACATGATTCTCTACCCCGACCCAAGCACCTTTGCAAAACTACCTTGGCGACCCAAAGAAAAAGCCTCCGCGCGCCTCATCTGCGACGTTTACACCCCCCAAAACAAACGCTTCGAGGGCGACCCAAGATATATCCTAGAACGTGCCATTGAGCATGCAACAAACGCAGGTTACACCTTTATCTGCGCACCCGAACTAGAGTTTTTTATCGTTAAGGAAAGTGAAACCGGAGGGTTACCCACACCCATAGATCTAGCCGGGTATTTTGATGCTCACCCCGGAGACGTCACTGATGATCTGCGCCGTGAAATCGCTGACTATGCTGAAGCCTTTGGTATAAATATCGAAATTAGTCATCATGAAGTTGCTTTGGGACAAAACGAAATTGACTTCAAATATGGTGAAGCCCTCCAGACTGCTGATCGCGCTATAACGCTAAAGATGTGTGGGAAAGTTGTGGCTGCCCGCAACGGCTACATCACCACATATATGCCCAAACCCTTCCAGGGTATTAATGGTAGTGGTATGCATATTCATCAAAGTCTCTGGGATAAACAGGGTGTGCAAAATCTTTTTTATGCCCAAGATGTCCAAACCGGCTATCTTTCTGAGCTTGCGCGTAACTATATTGGGGGGCAATTGGTTCATGGGCGTAAAATGGCGGCTGTTCTTAACAGTTGGCCAAATAGTTACAAACGTCTTGTTCCCGGGTATGAAGCGCCTGTTTATTTGGCTTGGGCTCACAAAAATCGTAGTCCTCTTATTCGTGTTCCCAATTTTGGTGCAAGAAAATCTGCGGCTCGATGTGAAATTCGTTGTCCTGATGGTGCCGGTAATCCTTATCTTCAATTTGCTGTGCTTTTAGCGGCTGGTTTGGATGGTGTTAAAAATAAAATTGATCCAGGCGATCCGGTTGAGTTAAATGTTTATCATATGAGTTATGAAGAGCGTAAACAAAGAGGTATTATTTCGTTGCCTGAAAATCTAAAAGAGGCTTTGGATGAACTTGAAACAAGTGATTTGATGCGTGAAACCTTGGGTGAAGTTACTTTTGAAAATTTTTTACGTGAAAAACATCGGGAGTGGGATCTTTATCGTACTCAAGTCACTGAGTGGGAAGTTAACCGCTACATCAAACGCCTCTGAGCTGAGTTGCATGGTCTTGCTTTTTTATTTGTATTCTTTGGCATTTAAGGGTGGGGGGGCTGTCTAAAAACTGAGACCTTTCGTGTTTTTGGATGAAACAGACAGAGCAACAGTTTTTTCTGTTTTTTAAGGTTTGTTAGTTTTCGGTTAGCTTGTAGGGGTGCACGCCGATTGCATGAAAAAAACTCCAACATAACAACCCCCCAGAAAACCAAACCAAACCAAACTAAACAACAAACAACTGACCCAAATACCACCAGGATTACAACACAAAACAAACCGCTTCTTACACAAACACAAACACCCAACCCACACCCAACAAACCCAAAAAATTCAA
>JAISPR010000113.1 GCA_031274765.1 Nitrososphaerota archaeon
CTGTTTGGAGCTCTTGTTTTGCCCAATTCTGATATCCCTATGCAAGGTAAACCCACAGCCACCCTGCCAATCACAAACTTCCTTTTAGCTTAGCACAAAAAATTGTGGGTCAAACTAAGGTTATCACAAGTTTTTAGTTATTTTTACAATAATTTTCTTATTTTTCGAATATTTTTGGGCGATAATTTACGTTTTGGCCGCTTTAAATTAAACTGCCAAATGTAAGTAAAAATCTCCAAAAACCATTAAAAAAACACATATACGACAAACAGGAAAAAAATACTAGTTATCTACACATTATCAAAAAGGGCTAACTGTGAACCTAAAGAAAACATCCTTAGGCAACGCCTGTTTTCTTATACTTTGTACAATGGGAATACTAGCCATCCTCAGCTCAACAATGGCTAAAAATCCCGTTCTCAACCCTTTTGCCATCAATTTAGGAACACCACCAGACCTAATGGGAATAATAGCAGCCGCCTCTACTATCCCAGGCATACTGATCAGCCTACCAGTAGCTTCTCTCTCAGACTTTTTTGGTAGAAAAAAAATACTCTTCTTTGCCGCATTCATTTTTGCCTCCGCCCCTTTTCTCTATCTTATCGTAACAAACTGGTGGCAACTATCCCTTGTGCGGTTTTATCATGGATTTGCAACGGCCATGTTTGTTCCTGTCGCCGAAGCCACAATAGCAGAACGTTTTCCCACTAAGAGAGGTGAACGTATGTCCGCTTTTAACTCAGCAACCTATGTAGGTCGAGGAATTGCACCTTTTCTAGGGGGGATGATACTTTTTGCCACCAATTATAGTTTCCACACACTATACTTAGCAGTAGGAATAATAGGTATCACGTCTCTTGTAACAGTTTTGTTCTTGCTATCGGAGAACAAAATCGATAATACCAACCCGGTGAAAACAAAGGTTACAACAAAAGAGATGCTAAGAGGCTGGCGTGAGGTTACCCATAACCGAGGGGCATTGATTGTCAGTTTTGTACAGGCTTGTCAGTACTACGCTTATGGGGTTATAGAGTTTTATTTGGTTCAATATATGATAGGGGTAGCAAATCTTAACGCGTTAGCAGTATCGATAGTTGTTGGTATGCAGGTCGTCGCCTTGATTGTTTTTAGACCATTGCTGGGTCGATTTTCGGATAGGCATGACAGACGGCTACCTATTGTTTTGGGCTGTTTGATATGTGGAGCTCTATTTTTTGTTGTTCCATTTACGACTCATTTTGCGTTATTACTGGTCATTTCTGTGGGGTATGGGGCGGGGTTTGCCATGGTTGTTTCATCAACGGCACCGTTGATGTGTGAGTTAACACCATCAAAGTTGATAGGGACGTCAATGGGTTTTTTGAGTACGATGATGGATATAGGACAAGCGCTTGGTCCAATAATAAGCGGGGTAATACTAGCCTCAACTTTTGCTTATATGGGATTGTTTTCGTCTTTAACACTGTTACTTGCAGGTTCAGCGGTTGTTTTTTTGCTTTCGGGGATAGGTAAAAAATCATGAAACACAGAGCATACAAATCTGAGTCATGCTTCAAATCAGTTTATTTCCAAATTCCAACACATTTATAACTCACGTTCGGCAGTTTGGGAAAAAATAGGTTCTTCGTCAAAACAGGTGGATAAGTACTAAGTTGGCTCTCCATTAAACAATGAAGAGCCAATAAATTTTGTTGCGGTAATAGTTGTATGGAATACAATGGAGAACATAAGTGAGCTTAAAGAAGAAAGATGAGGGCACCCGCCTAAAATAGCAAAAGGCCAAAAAAATACTTTGAATTATTTATATCACAGGTTGTTGTGAGTTTTGGTTATTTTTATAATGATTTTCTCATTTTTTCGAATATTTTTCGAGGACAATTTATTTTGGCTGTGTTGGATCAAACTGTCGAATATAAGTAATTACTTACATTCGGCAGTTTGACCTAAAACAGCCAAAAATTAAATCATGCTCAAAAAATATTCGAAAAAATAAAAACAAGAAAAGAACTGTTTTTCTCCGCCCGTTTCCGCCAAAAACACGAAAAAATCTAGTTTTCAGACAGTCTCCCCCAATCTCCACCCCACCCCAAACCTTCTCAACAATTCCACAATACACACATTTATCCAAAAACAAAACATCCACAAAACACTGCCTAACCTCCTCATGCAACAACCCTTGATTACCACTAAAGCAAAAACATAGTCTGCATTTTTTGGAGAATTTTTTGCAAACTCAGTTGAATGTTTAGAACATCCACTGTTATGATACAGCCTTTTACGTTAACTTGATCCAAGAACTATGAGTTGGGGTTATTTCGTTGGATTTTTCATCCACTAACTCTTGACCTAAGCAAAATCCATCATGTCCACTACACTGACTATATGGTTGGGTTCTTTTTGATGTTTGTTTTTGTTACCGGCTTGGGTTTGCCGTCTATGGTTAGTTGTTTTTTTAGTTGTTGACCTTCTTTTGTGTTTAGATTGGTGTTGAATTGTGTTGTTTGTGTGTTAAGTGTTTACACAAAAACTACCTGCTGAGTAGTAACCATTTAAACAACCAATAGCAGACAGATCTGCACAGAATAGTTTCATGTTTATTCACACAACCAATCTATAGCATTTTTTACTTTTATGCCTTCATAACTCTCCACAAAAGTTTTATCACTTGTTATTATCCATTTTTCATAATTGTCAGCTATCGCCAATAAAGGCATTAACTCTCTTTCAAGAATCTCTTGATTACCCAACGTTTCAGATACTTGAATGTATATTTTATCATTTGCCTTCTCGGCTACAAAATCAATTTCTTTTTCACCAACCTTACCTATTTTAACTTTATAATCACGACGAAGAAGCTCCAAAAAAACAATATTTTCCAAAATGTGCCCTCTGTCAACATCGCGATAACCCAAGAGCATATTTCTCATACCAATATCAACGATGTAATATTTTTCAAGGGACTTGAGCAGTTCTTTGCCTTTCACATCATAACGTTGAGCAACATAAAAAATATAGGCTTTTTCTAATGCACATATATAGTTTTCAACAGTTGACCTTGCGGGAGATTTCTTCTTCTTGTTGTTCTGCTCCATTTGTTTGTTGGAAACTAGACTTCCTGCAATAGAATTAGGCGAAGTAACATTACCTATATTGTCAGAAATAAATCGGACTATTTTTTGCAATAAGGTTTCATCTTTTATGTCATTTTGTTCAAGCACATCTTTTAGAATAACAGTGTTATAGATGCCTTCCAAAATATCGTTAATTCTATCTTGATTGAACCCCAACTCAACGATAGAGGGAAAACTGCCATATTTTAGATATAATTGAAAGCTATCTTCATTTTTCTCTATACTATGAAAATCTAAAAACTCTTTATACGATAAAGGCAGCATTTTAATTTCAACATATCTGCCTGCAATCAAGGAGGATATATCGCTTGAAAGCAAATTTGCATTTGATCCGGTTAAATAAATATCAACGTCAAAATCAACTCTAAAAGAGTTCACTGCTTTTTCCCAATGCATAACTTTGTGCATTTCATCAAAAAACAAATAGTAGCGGTCTTTGTTGGTGATTTTGTTTTTAACATAATTATAAAAAACTGTATAGTCTGTTATAAAATCAAATTCTAGGCTTTCAAAATTCATGTAGATGATGTTATCTGTTGAAATGCCTTGTTTTTTTATTTCTTCGATAAAAAGATCCATTAGTTTTGATTTACCGCATCGTCTAATTCCTGTTACTACTTTGATTGCTTCAATATCTTTGAATTGTAAGAGTTTATTCAAATAGTTGCTGCGTGGTTTTAGTTTTTCAGGTTTCATTTTGATCTCTCTTTAAGTATAGAATAACATGTTATATAATATTGTCGATAGTTTTAAAGTTACAACTACAAAACTATAAATTTTTAAGTATTTTTGCAGTTCAAACGTTATTGACCTCCGTTAAAAGGCTACATAAGTCACAGACGACCCCTTTTGCCACATGTTTTTTGGGCCTAAAAATGACGACACTCTTAACACTGCAGCGCTCATAGTAAAGTAGGCAGGTTTTGATGATTCATAGGTTTTAAGTATGTCCCTATTTTGACTTTATTATCTCTTAATCTTTAATTGCGGCAGATGAAAATATTTTGGGAAAAGGCCTTTAGTTAACATTCTCGCAAACTTTATATCAACTACAGCATAAAAAACCCTATGAGACACCTAATCAGCTGTCTATCTATTCTATTTGTACTATCTTTTCTCACAATCACATGTCTATTTCCGGTTGCACCCGTTTTTGCCCAGACACATTAAAAACCATCTGCTCCTGAATTTAGCTTAAAGTTCATTTCAGCATCAGAAACCATAACCCATACAGATCCATATACAGGCGAAAAAACATACGAAATAGTGGACAAAAATACCATAGAAGTCAAGATAAAAAATCAGTCATTTAAAGAAAAAATAAACAGCGTTAAATATTACCTATTTTACGCTGTAAGTGTGCGGGGTCATTTTGCTTCTCTAGACATAAACAGTGAATCGTATTATGATTTTGCTTCTTATGCTTTTGAGGCCTTTCCTGAAGGATATCCAAAAAACATGCTCAAAGCCTCCAATTCGGAATACACAACAATATCAATCTGTCTTGTCCCAAAATTATTTCCTCTTTTTGAACTATCTTACTATTCATTATTTCACCAGCCAAACGGCCTAGACGCTATACCCAGCCACACCTCAGGCCACAGTCTGCTAACAAACGCCATATTAGGAGATTCAGCAATATCCAAATTCAA
>JAISPR010000142.1 GCA_031274765.1 Nitrososphaerota archaeon
TGTTGGTGCTTACTTTTATTTTTGAGGGTACCTTCTCAGATTCGAGTTTTGGTTTTTGGGCTGGGCGGGTGTTTATCAGGTGGTTAAGTGTGTGTGGAAATATTGTGAGGTGGGTTACAAGTGGGTCGTTGATATTGATATTGCAGTGTTCTTTGATTTGGTGAATCAGGATATCTTGATGGGTATGGTTGCAGTTAAGGTTAAGGATAAGCGTGTGCTTAGGCTTATTCGACGTTTTCTTAGGAGCGGGGTTTGGTGAATGGTTTGGTTAGTCTGATGGATGTGGGTGCGCTTCAGGGTGGTCTGTTGTGTCTGGTGCTAAGTAATATTTATTTGTCTTGTTTTGGTAGGGGACTTGAGGGGTGTGGGTGTGTGTTTGTCAGATGTGCTGATGGTTGTAACATATTTGTTAAGAGTGTGTGTGCGGGGTGGCGGGTGGTGAGTTTGTGTAGTGTGTTTTTTGAGTGGAAGTTGTGGTTGCGTGTGGGTGTGGGGATGTGTGGGGTGGGGTTTTTTTGGGGGTTAAGTTTTTGGGGTTTTTTCTTTTTTGTTCGTCTGGTGGTGTGGTTGGGTTTGTTTTCATGTGTGGTCGGTGTAGAGGTTTAGGGGTGGGTTTGGGAGGTTATTTGTTGGGGTAGGGTGTGTGTTTTGGTAGGGTGTTTTTAGTGTTGTTGTGGTTTGTGGGGGGTGGTTTATTTTTTTTGGGGTTGGTGACTATGAATGGTTGTGTTGTGGGTTTGTTGGGGTGGATTGGTTGTTGGTTGTGGATGTTTTTGTGGGGGTAGTGGGGGTGTAGTGGGGTGTGTTTTGTGGTTTTTGTCGGGTTGGTGTTTTTTTGGGTTTGGTGTGGTGGTGGGTTAATTCTTGTGCGGGGTTTGGTGTGTTGTTGGTGGTTTGGTTTTGTCTTTTTTTTGTTGAATGGGGTGTTGGTGGGGTTGGGTTGTGGTGATGTTTTGGTTTGTTGTGGGAGGTTGTGCTTGTGTCGTTGAATCGTGTATATCGAACGGTACGTATGGTGGTGTGAGGGGACGATCACTCAACTAATGAGTGGTCTCCTACTCGATTCCAATACAGTGGTGGAGGGTTGGGCTTTTAGCATGCGGTTAATGGTGTGCATGGGTAGTCCGATGACGTAGGGGAGAGGGTGAAGGGTGCGTTTTGTGGTGTTTTTGTTTGTGGTTTGGGTGATTGGTATTTGCAGGTTTTGCATTTGTAGTGTTGTTTGTTGTATCCTGCTTTTGTGCAGTGTGTGTTTTCGCATTTGGGCATTTCATAACTCAGACTGCGCAAAATGTCAAAAACAACAGCACTAAACACTATAGACAGCGTATAGCTCTCCATTTATTGCTGTAGTAGTGGTTTTGATGAATTTTATTGGAGTTTTTGCGCAGTTTGAACTATTGTCTGTATGGTGTATAATATCTCTTTAATAATCCTTTTTGCAACACTCTCTAGTTTTGGTTGTTTTAGGTTAAACTGCCAATATCGTAAGTCTAGACGTTGGTTTTTTGGACCTGCTTTTGATTTAGCATTTAATTTTCCGTTCATGTTTGGGCAACGCGATTGTTTTACTGCCCCTTAAGCATCAATCGGGATGCATAGCAGTCCTCTCTATGCTTGTCAAGTTTACTTCGCAGCGTAAGCTGTGGACTTGACAAGAACGTTTAGTGCAGTTTTCAAAAACCCATAAAATTGATCTATCGATAGGATGCTTGAAAAATTCAGGAAAAGTGATAAAAGTGAACACAAATACCTCAGGTAACGTGTTACGTCACATACATTTCCATGGACTGAAAAATATCTCAAAGCCTATTGCAATCGGTTTAAGCGCGCTACTCATCATTAGTATGATGTTAGTCCTTGTAGTACATTCAACAATGGGTGCAACGACGACTGTTCTCAACATTTCAAGCGGTCAATGGATATGTCAAGCACATACAAACGTTGAACCTATAACAACATATAACATTCCCCACACAGAAGGCACTCGTAGTGCAAGCGGTGTTCCCAATTTAGACAATTGCTACCTTCCGCAAGAAATCTTTAGAGGCTACAATAGATGGGATGCAAACGGCGGATACTTTAACCTGCAAAGCTACCCTATACTGAGTTTCGATTTCTGGGCCGATAAAGTGATGCAGCTAAACATCGGAATCGTGGATACAACAAATGGCAAATGGAACCCAGCCGGCGTAAACATTGCTGACACATACCATAATGGGGAAGCTGACACTCCACCGTACAACACTTTGTATGGTACATCGACCGTAAAGTCTTCTGACGGATACTGGCTATTAATGGTGGGTCCAAGTGACAAAAGCACTACCCACTACACTATCGACTTGAGAACCTTAGGCGTTAGTCTTGCACATATTGGGCAAATCGTTTTTGACGTAACCGCTAATCATCAAACCAATGTCAACTGGAAAATTACCAATTTAACGGTTTCAACTAATGCAGTTACCCCAACTCAACTCCCAATCACACCAATACCAACCGCAACATTTGCACCTACGGCGACTGTGCCACCTAAACCTTCTGTAGCACCTACGGCGACTGTGCCACCTAATCTCTCTGTAGCACCTACGGCGACTGTGCCACCTAACTCCTCCGTAGAACCCACACCAACGCAATCAGCTACACCAGTACCCACAACGACCCCAACTGAAACTCTAATTGCTACACCGGAACCTACGCCAGTACCAACTCCACATACGTACCAACCGCCCACTCATACACCGGCGCCCACTCATACACCAACATCAAAATCAACTACAACCACCAAGTCACCAATATCAAATGCGCCTACTTCAGCGGTAACCCCCAAGCCGGCAAGTGTAAATCCAATTGTTCCACCAATCCATTCATTTGCGCCTAATAATAGATGCTGGGGCTGGAACATGTTTAACTGGTTCCACCACACATCCTGGCGTCACCATTTCTAGTTTTTCCCTTTTTATTTTTTTATTGAAAAATATTTGCTACATCCATTTTGACTTGTTAAAGTAACCCAGTTTGCCAGCAATTTTATAGATTAAATATCTATCGATCGAATAATATTTCTTGCAATAATGACACAAATTAAAACTGGCTTGTCTATCGCGGAACCGTTTGACAATCGTGCTATACTCATTGTGTAACAAGTTCCCCACGGTATGTTCTAACTTGAAATCCATATCACACGTTTGAACTCTACCATCAGGCATAACAACAAGCTGTGGGGTCACAGTTTTACGACAAAAACCAACCCTTCGCGGTTTTGGCAGGATACCCCTACACAAGTTCTCTCTTTCGTTGCTAATGAACAGGTCATTCATGGTGATATACTGCACGTTGGGTATGCCTTGCATGATACAAAAAATGTTTTCTTTGAATTCACTGGTTAATTGAAAATTTGCGTTTTTACCATCTGGTAAATGTAGCACAAACCCTTCATATGGCAAATCCAGCAGATCTTTCACTGCTTTGTTGGTTGCATACTGTAGTGTTGTTGCAACGTGAATTCTGTAGCCTTCTTGATGAGCATATTTTGCCATATCTGTAAAATATGGATTGACACATGGTTCACAAAAACCTGAAAAATCAATCATTACATTTTTTGGGATATGGTTCAACATTTTTTTAAAGCTCTCTAAGCTCATCAGTCGTTCGTTTTTGCCATAGTTTTTAAGTAGTACTTCTTGGGGACAGTATTTGTGGCAGTTCACGGGACAACCTATTGCTAATGTGAACTCTACATATTCGTTTGAATAAAAATTAGTTGCGCGTTCGCCAGCGCTTAATTGCCGAGTACCCATAAAAAGTCGCCTCCTTGTTTACTAATCTAAAAAGGTATCAATTAGAATAAACCGGCGGTGGCTTAAAAATTTTTTGATAACTTGAGTTTTGTATCATGTACAAAATTATTTCACCGTTAAGGCAGTGTCTGTAAATGTTTGTTATTTTGAATTATTTCATGTCCAACCACTAATTGACTGTGTGGTTTGTTTTGTAGGTAAATGTTTGATTTGAAGCCCATCTGTATGAAGGCAGGCAAACTATCTGACTGGTGATAACTCAAATGTTCTCTATATCATCCTGATTTTGCGGAAGTAACTGTCAAAGAATCCGTCAAGCACTTTGTATAGTGGTGTAGTTTAATTTTTGTGTTGTGTTGCAGTATTTGTTGTGGCTCATAGACAGATTTTGGGTAAATAATTGAGGTATAAAAAAGAATGCCTGAGGATGTCTAAATGTGGAATTTTGCAAAATTATATGTTCATTTTGAGAGGCGCAGATTTAAACTATGCCGTAGTATGATAGTAAGATTTAGCTGGGTAAGTGTTGTTTTTTTTGGGTGCATTGGTGATGTTTTAGTGCTAAACACCACATAAACAAATCCATATTAGGATACAACTCGACATTCCCCAAAACCAAAAACACACACAACCGCATCATAACGTTTATTTGAACAGAGCAATTCACCAGTTAAATAAACCAATGAGGAACAGCCCAAACATTTTTACCAAGCGGATAAATATCATTACAATTAGCAATAACACTACCTGTCCCAATTTTCATCTTTTCATTTACCACCGGAGCGACCGCATCAAAATTTTTAACCGCTTTCTTATCTGGATTAGTGCTTTCCTTAATTTCAATAGGATACACAACACCATTATGTTCCATTATAAGATCAATTTCTCTACGATTATTAGCATCACGATAATAATAAAGCGGCGGACGCTTACATACGTTAGTGAAACTCTTGTAAACTTCACTAACAACATAGTTCTCAAAAAAATCCCCGCTATCCACACTTTTCATCAACACCTCTGCATCATCAATACCACGTAAATAACACAAAAGCCCAGTATCCATAAAATACATTTTTGGTGTCTTAACTACTCGTTTAAGTGCATTATTAAAATAAGGTTGCAAAAGAATAATAACCCCTGAAGAAACCAAGACCGAAACCCATTCTTTTGCTTTATTCACCGTAATCC
Source organism: Nitrososphaerota archaeon (assembly GCA_031274765.1). Lineage (GTDB taxonomy): Archaea > Thermoproteota > Bathyarchaeia > Bathyarchaeales > Bathycorpusculaceae > Bathycorpusculum. Next base: position 4,986 of record JAISPR010000142.1, read on the forward strand.
CTGCTCTTTTTGATATACCGGTATAATCTATCATCGTCGTTGCTAAACTACTGCATACTTGCATAAATTTGTAAAATGAAAGCTCATCAGCGACCTGCGCTAAATCTTTAATATCTCTTGAAAGATAGGTTTGGCAATACGAACCAAAGTAATCCTGCAAAGTTGCAGGTAAATTCTCATAGGTTTGGGGCATACCGCCTTTGAGAATTTTAGCAAAAACCTCCGATTTATTCATGGGGGTAACCGCTTTTTGCCGTAGAATTAGTTTTTCAAAGTTGGTTGTGTATTCATCAAAAAGGGTTCCGGTTATCTCTGAATGGGAAAGACTAAATAAATTAATAATCCCTGCACGTCCCGCTAAACTTTCAGACGCATTCTTCATAGAAACAAAACTCTGAGAACCGGTTAACCAAAAACCGCCATAGTTTTTGTGCTCGTCAACATATGCTTTGATATATGGCAAAAGGTTAGGGGCATACTGAAACTCATCGATTATCACAGGTGGTGCGTATTTTGTCAAAAAATGGGCGGGCTCCTCAATAGCCATTATTCTATTGTCGGGGATGTCAAGTGAAACGAATTTGCGTTCAGGTTCGCTTAATTGTTTTAATAGTGTTGTTTTTCCTACTTGTCTTGCTCCAGTTACTATTACAACAGGAAATGAGGCGGATAAATCCAGTAATTTTTGTTCGATTTTTCTTTTTATGTACATGATGATCTTCTGGAGGTGTGCTAAAATTCACATTCATAATAATATTAGCACAATATTTAAATGTTGTCAACAGTTTAGCAATTTTTAGCTTCCCCGTATTCTCTACAGGCGCGCATTCAGCTCGCATGATCGCTAAATTATGGCAGAATAATTTAAAAATTACCAGTTCAAAATAGGTATACGACATCTCTTGCAAAGACCCACACATAGGCAATAAACCAACTAACGTAACCCTTCAAATTAGTCCACCGCTTATCAATCTGATTAAAATCCGTAAAATATGCAGGTAAAAACACCAAAAATATCTCGATAGACTGTCCGAAAACTAACAAAAACCTTTAAAAAACAAGAAAACAACTGTTTTTCTCTGTCCGTTTACACCAAAAACACTAAAAATTCTATTTTTTAGACCGTCTCCCACCCGAGCAGCCAAAGTAAACAACTGTTTACGCCAATGAAACCTGCATTATCCAAAACACAACCGGCTCACGGAAATCCTTGGCAAAAAATCCATCTCAAACAACACTCAAAAACACCCTGCGTTGAGTGCTTATAACACATGGGTGCTACGGTTTGCTCTTAAATAGGCCGCCTATCGTTTAGACCGTGAAATTTTCACCCCATTTAGTGTCTTCGACATGTTTTCCCCGTGGTGCATAGGCGTATTTGCGCACCAAGTATTTTTTTATGTTTATTTATTTTTTATGAAAAAATGTGATGTATGTGAAGTATTTTTTCATTGCACTTCAATAGAAATTTGATTCATATGATTTATTTTGTTTGGGTTTTGTTGATTGATGTTTGGTGTGGTTTGTGTTGAAGGTATTGGTTAGTTTTTTGTGTGTTTACAAGAATTTCGCTCGTGAGATGAAATGATTATAATTGTGCGTTTTTGACTTCGTAGATTATATTGCCGCCGGTTTTCATGTTAATTTGGTCGATTTCTTGGATCATACGGTTCACCATTCTGCCCACCACTAGTACAAAGACGTTTAGGCCTCTGGATGCAGCGATCGCGGCGGAGCGACTGATTCCAAATTCGATGTCTGCTTTGTGTCCTATTTTGTTGAGAACTGCTCTGCCGACTGCACCCATAACTCCTATGCGGTCGGGTTTAAACTCGTTGTAGTATGTTTGCACTTTTGCTATATCCGTTGCGTGGGAGCCTCCTTTGCGGATGCTGGGGAGTTTAACGATGAGAATTTTTCCTTGGTTAACGTATAGTTTGCCCTGTAGGTCTTTTAGGCCTAAGTCTTCGCCTGGTTGTGCGTTGGTAAGTGCGATGCCTTTTGCTTGGGCCTGAGTGTTATTGATGGGTGTAGTGTACATGATGCCTTCTTTCATGATTAAACTAACTTGTTCTCCGGCTTTGACGGGTTGGGTTGCTATGGCTGGCCAGGCATGTTCGATTTTTAGGTCTTGTTTGATTTCTCTAACATAGGCTTCTATGTTTTGGATGTCTTCTTGTAGCTTGGTTATTCCTTTGGGTGTTAAACGGTAGTCGGCTCGTTCACTGCCTGATTCGAGGAGACCTTCTTTGTTTAGTTTTTTAAAGTATTTGCTTATAGCTTGGATGGTTATGCCGAGTTTTTCGCTTATGTCTTTTTGTTTTATGTGAGGTTGGTGGCGCATGATTTCTAGGAGGATTTGGAATTTGGTGAATTCACCTTTGTCTTTTAGGAGGAGTTTTTGTTGCTTAACCATATATTCAACCTGTCTTTAACTTTAGTTAAATGAATGTTTATAAGCTTTCGGGCTGAAACATCCCCTAAGGAGAAACTAGATAGCATGCACATAATGGAGGGGTTCCTACCACACCCATGGTGGGAAATCTGGTGGCTAATCACACTACCCATCATAGCCATTGGCATCTACCAACTAACCAAAATAGCACACAAACAGCCCGAAGCAAAACCCCTCATAGCACTAATGGGCGCCTTCATCTTTATTGTCAGTGCACTAAAACTGCCCTCCTTTACCGGAAGCAGTAGCCACCCCACCGGCTCAGGCTTAGCTGCAGTAATCTTTGGGCCCGCCATAGCCGCTGTCCTCTCCCTGATCGCCCTAACTTTCCAAGCAACACTATTAGCGCACGGTGGACTAACAACTCTGGGCGCTAATGTTTTCTCCATGGGTATAGTTGGACCAATGGTTGCCTACCTCACCTGGATGATCTGCAAAAAGAGTCGAGTGCCCACACAAGCCAGTATATTCTTAGCTGTAGCATTAAGCGACCTTCTCACCTATGTTACCACATCTATACAATTAGCCTTAGCCTTCCCTGCAACAGGCTTCACACAGGCATTTCTCCAATTCGCAGGCATTTTCGCAATAACCCAAATTCCCCTAGCCATAGCCGAAGGAATTTTGGCCGTTTTCATCTTTGATTTTCTAATAAAATACAAAAACCAAATGCTACATTCCCTAAAAATTATACGTTCCCCCATTAACGGCCTTGTAGAAAAAGAATTTCACCTCAAAAAGCAGCATTACGCCATCTTAATAGCTGTCCTGCTAACTCTTTTCATAATCCCCTTAGTGTTTATTTCCACAAATATGACTGGCGCCGATGATGCCGCCGCAAATATAATCACCCAAAGCGGTTATCAACCATGGATTAATCCAGTTTTAGAATTACCTGAAGAATTTGAAGCTCCCCTGTTCGCATTACAAGCCCTAATCGGAGCCATAATAATCTGCTATATAGTCATACGCGCCCAACAAAACAAAACAAAAAATTCTCCCACACAACACAAAGTTAAACATAAACATCACCACAACCACGATGAAAACAACAGCAACCTCTCAGGACAAATCGACAATTACGCCTACACCAATGGCTTAGCAAAAACAAGTCCTCTAACAAAAATCTTTTTTGCCCTATCCATGCTAATTCTAAGTGCCCTCTCACCCTCACCAATTATCCCCATAACTGTTTTCATAATAACCTTTACACTAATTATAGTAACAGCACAAATACCCCTTCGATTCTACTTCAACCTCTTAATTTATCCCTTATTATTTGCAACCCTGAGCTGTGTCTTTATAGCCTTATTTTTTGGCTCCGGTACCCCCCTCATCGAAATTCCCCTCCCCTGGTTTACCTGGACAATCTACAATAACGGTATAGCAACCGCTCTAACAACATTTTTTAGAGTACTTGGCGCAGTCTCTGCCATGTTCTTTTTAGTGCTCACCACGACCATGACCGACTTATTTATAAGTCTAAGAAAAATGTACATCCCAAAAATACTCATCGAACTGGGCTTACTAATTTATCGCTACATCTTTGTCTTTATAGAAATCGCTTCAAAAATGAATACCGCCCAAAAGCTACGCCTTGGACAACGCGGGTGGTTAGGACGTATCAAATCCAGTGCATTTATAGCTGCTAACCTTTTTATAAGAACCCTTGAACAAGGTGAACGCACATTTGTTGCCATGAACGCTCGAGGCTACGATGGAAATATTCCTGTGCTAGATGACCAGCCTAAACCAAGCAAAGCAACTATTGCAGCTATCTTAGTTGTAGATATAATGCTTGCCTTTATTGCACTAAATATTATTCAAATAGGGAGTTTTTAACCATGTTATTTAAAATAGAAAATCTTACCCATGAATACTCTGATGGTACTCTTGCTCTAAATGATGTCACTGTTGCCTTTAACAGGGCTGAACGTATTGCTCTATTAGGTGCTAACGGTTCAGGCAAAACCACTTTACTCAACCACCTAAATGGTATCTTAAAACCCACTCATGGTCGTATATTTTTTGATGACAATCCTCTTCAGTATGATGCTAAATCGCTGCTTGCGCTACGCCGGCGGGTGGGTTTTGTTTTCCAAGATCCCAACGACCAGCTTTTTGCTCCTACCGTAAAACAAGATGTGGCCTTTGGTCCTCTAAATCTTGGGTATACCTCTGAACATGTTAAGATGCTAGTAGATGAAGCCCTTACAACTGTTGGTATGCTTGAGTATGTTGATAAGCCGCCTCATTTTCTTAGCGGCGGCCAAAAAAAGCGGGTTGCACTTGCGGGTGTTCTTGCGATGCAGCCTGAGGTTATCATTATGGATGAACCAACTTCAAGTCTTGACCCCATTGTTACCAGTGATATTTTGCATCTGTTGCTTCGCCTCAACAAAGAAAATGGTCTTACTTTGTTGTTGGCAACTCATGATGTGGACATTGTTCCTTTGTTTGCTGATAAGCTCTACATCTTAAATAAGGGTGAAATAGTTTCTGAGGGTTCTCCTAAGAAAAGTTTTTCAAACGCCGAGTTAATTCGAAAAGTAAACCTGCGTTCCCCTCGTATAGCGCATCTTTTTGAGGTTTTAAAGAAAGAGGATAATTTGTCCATAGTTGATGAGTTTCCTCTTACTATTAGTGAAGCAAGAAGGGAAATTTTGCGTCTCATAGACGAAGCGGTCAGAGAAGCAAAAAAGAATGTTTAGGGGGGAGACTGTCTAAAAACTAGAATTTTTTGTGTTTTTGGTGTAAACGGACGGAGAAAAGCAGTTCTTTTCTTGTTTTTCTGGGATTTTTGCTATTTTTCGGACAGTCTGGGGGGTTCATTTTTATTCTACCTTCTGACTCGCGTTTGGTAGTTTGGGAAAATAATACTTTGAATTGTTTATACTACTGGTTGTTGCGTGTTTTTGGTTATTTTTATGATGGTTTTCTTATTTTTTGAATATTTTTGGGTGGTAATTTATGTTTTGGTTGTGTTGGGTCAAATTGTCAAATGTAGGTTCTGAGCAAATTAGTTAGGCTAATTATTGTGTTGGTTTTGTGGTGTGTTAATTATCTGGGTGACTGTTTGATAAATGGTCTGGGTTGTGTTTTTAGCAAAAGCTGATGGAGAAAATCGGTTTTGTTGTGTCTCGGGGAATTGTTTTGTATTTTGAGATTATTTTGTTGTTCATTATTAATCATCCAAAAACTTAGCTACATCCCTACAACTAAAAAGCATGGTTAAAATCAAAAACAACAAAAACTAAAATGGTGTCTAAAAAACACCCAACGACAAAACAACCCTAAAATACCTCCCAGGTTGTCCGAAATCTAGTAAAATCCTTGAAATATGATAAAAGAGCTGTTTTCTCCGTCCGTTTCTGCCAAAAACACGAGAATGCTATTTTTTAGTCCGTTTCCCACAAACCACTTAAAATTAAGATTCCAGATAACCTCCGAAAATACCCTTTCAGAAAACTAAGTAACATATTTGTACGGTTTTTAGCAGATGATTTTGGAAAATATGTGTTTTCGGAGGTCGTCTCCAATAACTCTACACAATATACAAAAAACAAACAAACCCAATAGACCAAAACATGGGTCGACCCAAAAACAAACAACCCAAACCACAGAAATCATGAATAAGTCTACCAAAAAGATAAATTAAACGCAAAATACCTCAAAAAATAATTATCGTTCGACAAAAATGGAGAGTGTTTCAAAAAGATTTACACACAAGGTTTCAGGTTTTCTCACGCACACCATTAACATGGAAACAAGCAAACAAAAACAGTCAAATCAATCATAGCAAACCCCTATAAACCATACAAGTTTTCCAACAAAACCTCTCACACCAAGTGGCTGATAAAATTATTCTGCTCTACCTATGCGTTTGCGCTTTAGTTTGAACCAACAACACAGGTAAAATCAACTCTGCATACGTTTCCCAGTTATCTGCAAAGAAAATCTTGACAATCAAAGCCGTGGCCTATCAAGCATTTTCTTTAGTGTTTGAGCTCTTCGTTTCCACATTCCTAATCAATCAACTCTCCGGTAGTTCGACAATACGCCTTCCACATCAGACCTTGTTTTTTTGAACCTAAAAAGTGTCCCTCGTATCGAGTTCAATTATGGTTTCGTTTTGGATGGGTTTTTCATATGTTTTGAGGGTAAGTTTTTCACCCAGTACAGTGGTGGAGGGTCGGACTTTTAGTATGTGTTCAATGGTGTTCATGGATAGTCCGTTGACGTAGAGGTAGTTGGTGTAGGCGTGTTTTGTTTGGGCTTTTCGCTATTTTAGGTGGGTGTGCTCATTTTTCCTTCTTCAAGTTTGCTATGTTCTCTTTTATGCTCCATATAACATTGTACCGTAACGAAACTTATTGGCTCTACCCGCTTGATTTGACGAATAACCTTTGTTTATGGTTTGGGTGGCTTGGTGTTTTTGTCGTTTTGTGTTTGTAGTGTTGTTTGTTGTGGTTGAATCCTGCTTTTATGTAGTGGGTTTGTATTTTGGGCATTTCGTGTTTATTGTTTGTATGAAGTGTCATATCTCTTTTATAATCCTTTTTGCAACATCTTCTTTATTTTACTCTGAGCAGTCTAAGCGAATTAATCATAACGATTAATGCATTGCTCTCATGAATTATAGCTGCAATTAACGGTGATATCATCCCCTGACTGGATAAAACAATACCAATAATATTTACTGCTAAAGCAAAGGCAATATTTTGCTTAATCACCGACATCGTGACTTTCCCTATTTTAAACATCTGTGGTAAACGTGACAAATCATCCATAGGTAGCACTATACCAGCTGTTTCAATCGATACTTCAGTTCCAGACAACCCCATAGCAATCCCAACATCTGCTTCAACAAGTGCAGGAGCATCGTTAATCCCATCTCCCACCATAGCAACCCTTAACCCTTGAGCCCTGAGCATTCTAATTTTATTGACTTTGTCAATTGGCATCAAATCCGATGATGCATCGTCGATTGCACAACTTTTTGCAATTTCCTGAGTAACCGTTTTGTTATCCCCTGTTAACATTATAATTTGTTTAATTCCACTTTGTTTTACTTCTGAAAGTATCTCTTTGATGTTTGCTCTGAGTTGATCTACCAAAGTTATCGCCCCCAACAAAACTTCATCTTTTGCAACAAAAACAACCGTTGAACTATCTTGACCTATCATGAAGTCATGCATTTGTTGAGTTAACGGTATGGCGTATTTCTGCATGAGCCGTTCATTTCCTGTAACTATACTTGACCCGCTATCGATAATGTATACTCCCAAACCCGGATGATGCTCAAAGTGTTCCGGATATGTGCTAATCAACCCTTTTTTGCCCGCTTGATCCAAAATGGCCCTAGCAAAAGGATGCTCGGAGCATTTTTCTGCCCCAGCAGCAAACTGCAAAATCTGATCTGGGGAGTATTGGCTGAAGCTTTTTACCTCTCTAACTTCAAGGATACCTTTGGTGATTGTTCCTGTTTTATCTACCACTAACACTCTGACCGCAGATAACTTTTCCAAAGTTTCCCCATTTCGTATGAGGATGCCTTTTTTTGCAGCATTTCCAATACTTGCCACAATGGCTGCTGGTGTTGATAGGATTAATGCACATGGGCAGGCTATTACAAAAACTGCTGCCGTCCGTAAGAGGTCTTGAGTTAATACAAAAACAATCAACCCTACCACCAGTATGGTGGGCGTGAAATATTTTGCATATCTATTTGCTGTTCGCTCTATTGGGGCCTTTTTTTCTTCTGTCTCCTTAATCAGGTTGATTATTTTGCCATAGGTGCTTTTTTCGCTAATGGCCGTTGCAACCACATAGATAGCTCCCTGCTGAACTATCGTCCCGCTGTAAACCTCTGAGTCTTTTGATTTTTCGACAGGTACTGATTCACCTGTTACTGCGGATTGATTGATGGCCGCATGCCCCTTTTTGATGATGCCATCGACAGGAATCTTTGCTCCGGGCTTAACTAAAACCGTCTCTCCGATTTGGACCTCTTCGGGTTTAACTTGAACTTCCTGATCGTTTCTCAAAACTATTGCTATCTGCGGCTGTCCTTCGAGAAGTTTTTGTATGGCTTTAGAGCTTTTTCCCTGAGCGTAGTCTTCGAGCATTTCTCCGCCTACGAGCATAAGTGCCACCATGATTGCTGGGAAATATTCTCCACTGATAATTGAGGCTAGTATGGCTATGGTTGCTAGGGCATCCATACTAAAGACTTGGCTACGAAGCGATTTGACTGCGCCATATCCAATGGTGCATAAGGCCATAATTGCCGAAGAAATCTGTATGTAAACTGCTATTGATGAAGGTAGAAATCCAAAGACTGCCGATAACCATCCCGCTAAACCCATCGCCGTAAAAATAATTAGGATAGCTAGTTTTGGTGTCATCGGTTTCCCTTTTTTAGATGAGTTTGGATAGTGCTTCTTTGAGTTCTTCGAGGGTTTGTTCGGTTTCTCCTGATGTGGCGGCTTGTTTTAGGCAGGTTTCTAGGTGGTCTTCGAGTATTATGCGGGCTGTTTTGTTTAGTGCTGCTCGTATAGCGATGACTTGTAGGAGGATTTCTGGGCAGGTTTTGTTTTCTTCAACCATTTTTTTGAGACCGTGGACATGGCCTTCGATTCTAGCTAGTCTGTCTGATACTTCTTTTCTTTTTTTATGTTGAACATGCATATCCTATCCCTACCGAGGGGATATGATCGGGTTGTTATATCTTTTTTGTTGTATTTGTTTTTGTGTGTAGTTTTTCAGCGGGTGTTGAGGTTGGTTGTTCATTGTTTTATCGATGCGAACTGCTTATTGCTTAAATATTGATTAAGCTATAATTTTATTACTGTCTGGCAGGTATAGTTGTGGGCGGTCGTTTGAAAAATCGACTTTTATGTTTTTGGTGTAGGGGGGAGAAAATCGGTTCTTTTCTTGTGGTTAACGAATTTATATAATCGAGACAATGCCCTTTTTAATTACTCACTTGGTAGTTTGGGAAAAAAATATTTTGAATTATTTATATTATCTGTTGTTGCAAGTTTGGTTATTCTTACAATGGTTTTCTTATTTTTCGAATATTTTTTGAGCGTGATTTAATTTTTGACTGTTTTAGGTCAAACTGCCGAATGTAAGTTGTTGGGCGGTTTGCTAGTTTTTTGACCGTTTGAAGATGTTTGGTGTTTGTCGTTTGTTTTTGTGGCTTTAGTTGGATTACGTTGTTGTGGTTAATTTGGCGGGTGGTTTGTTGTTGGGTGGGTTTGTATGAAGCGATGTACCCTATTGAGTGTCCTTTTTTAAGCTATTTGGTATAACGGTTTAGTGTTTGGTTTAGCCTAAGTAATCTCTGTTAGTGCTCAGCTTGATGATTGTGTTGGGCGGAATTATTTGCACTGCAACGTATCGACAAAAACGTGCTATTTTTCTACAACTAGATGAGAAACGATTTAAAGTAGCATGCGTAAACTTATTTATCCAGCCATCAAATATCTAACCTGTTAATTGTTGCACGCAAAATATATTCCCTCTCAGTTGTAGGCGCTCTTTGCACTAAGATAATTGTATAACTACTGTATGTTGTAGGAGAAATAAAATGATATCTCAGATTTTTTCAGCTGCTCCATATTTTGATACCGAAAACATAAATGGCATTATAAACGAAATTAAAGCGACCCTAAAGAGTGGCACGCTAATTGATGGGCCCCATGTACACGCATTTGAAAAAAATTTTGCCCAATACACCCAAACTAAACATGCCATAGCGCTAAACTCTGGAACCGCTGCACTTGAAATAATGCTCAGATTTTTCGGGGTTGAGGGCAAAGAGGTTATTGTTCCAACCAACACTTTTGTTGCAACTCCAACTTCTGTGTTACTCTGTGGCGGTAAACCCGTTTTTGTTGACATAAACGCCAAAACCTTGTGTATCGACCCCGAGGATGTAAAAAGAAAATTTACTTCTAAAACTGCGGGAATAATAGTTGTTCACATCGCTGGATTGATATGTCCCGAAATCAACGAATTAAAAAATTTCTGCCGCAACAATAACCTGTTTTTAATAGAAGACGCCGCTCATGCTCACGGTGCAACAATTGACCAAAAAAAATCCGGCAATCTCTGTGATGGTGGTGCATTTTCTTTTTATCCTACCAAAGTAATGACAACTGGACAAGGTGGAATGATCACAACTAATAACTCTGAAATGGCTGTTGTTGCACAAAAAATGCGTGACCATGGTCTCAACTCAGAACGAATAATGGTTATGCTTGGAGACAATTGGTGTATGAGTGAGATAACAGCTATCCTGGGCAAATATCAACTGGCAAACTTGGAGCGCTTCATAGAACGACGCAATGAAATCGCTAAACACTATACCTGCTCTCTATCTAAAACTGATAGTATCTCGCTGTTTCAAACGCCAAAAAACATAAGACACAGCTACTACAAATACCCTATAAAACTCAACAATATCGACCGAAATAAAGTCATATTGGTTTTAAAAAAAGACTTTGGCATAGACACCGGTGGTATATATTACCCTCCATGTCACCTCCACCCCTGGTACCTGTCAAATTTTAAAACCCAAAAAAATAGTTTGCCCGTATCAGAAACGGTGCTCAAAGATGTTTTGTGTTTACCTATCCATTTAGGCCTAACCAACAAAACTGTTGATTATATAATCGACTCCTTGAATACATGTTTATTGAGGTTGTCTGATGGAAAATAATTTTAACCTCCAAAATCCAAACTATTCCTGCCCCAGATTTCCTATCCGTAAATCCGAATTGGATCGATTTAAATTTGGCAAAATATATTGCAATAATCTTAACCTCAAAAAAGGTTCTCCTTTAATTCTTGATGTAGCCTGTGGTGCCAAACCTTTCCCTTTGGCTAATGTGTTATGTGATCTAAACATTAAACCCGTTCCAGATCGAAGAATGAATTCTTTGGTGACAGATGGAAAACCCTTTATAATGTGTGATTCTAGGTATCTCCCCTTTAAGGATAAAGCGTTTGATTTTGTTACCAGTTACTATCTTATTGAACATATGGATGAGCCTTGGAAGCTGTTTAGAGAGTTAAAGCGTATTGCTAAGCATGGCTATATCCAGTGTCCTTCGTGGTTTAGTGAGCTTCTCTATGGGGAAGCTGTTCATAAGTGGGTTGTTTTAAAAAATAATGGGCGGATTTATTTGCATGCTATCGATTCGCAGCGGTTTATTATTCCTTTTAATTTTGTTTTTCAAAAACTATATTTGTTAACTGCCTGGAAACTATTTCATGCTATTGTTGATGAAAAACTCCATATATTTACGGTTACTTATTGTTATTAGTGGTGTATATAGATGTCTCAAGAAATTCTTCGGTCTTCTCGGCCCTTTTTTTCCAAAGCTGATATTGCAGCTATTCTTTTAGATTTGACAAAGGTTTTAGAAGAGGGCCGCTTAAGAAACGGTGAAAATTTGAAAAAGTTTGAAAAGATGGTTTCAGATTATTTAGGTGTCCGACATGCTATAGCGTTGGATTCTGATTCAAGTGCGTTGGAGACGGTGCTTCAATTCTATAATGTTCGGGCTCGTGAGGTGATAGTTTCCACTAATAGTTTTATCTCAATTCCAAACAGTGTGCTCTATGCGGGTGGAAAAATTGTTTTTTCTGATATCCGTAAAGAGACTTTATCGATGGATCCTTTGGATCTTTCCAAGAAGGTAACTGACAAGACTTGTGGTGTTATCGTTACCCATATTGCTGGGTTTCCTAATCCGGATTTAAAAGAAATCCAGGAGATCTGCAAGTGCAATAATCTTTTTTTAATCGAAGATGCTGCTCATGCATTGGGTGCGGTTGTATCTAGTCAAAAGGTTGGAACGTTTGGGGATGCTGCGATATTTGCTTTCACGCCTACAAAGGTTGTTACAACCGGTGAGGGTGGTATGCTTGTGACAAATAATGCTGCATTAGCTGATTACACCCGGCTATACAGTTATTATGGTTCTGGTCCGGGGAAAACCAACTTTGTGAATCTTGGTCGTCACATGATGTTGCCTGAGATATCGTCCATATTGGGGATTTATCAGATGAAGCGTATTGAAGAATTTGTGACTCGAAGAAACCAAATTGCTGATATTTACAATGAAGCTTTTAATCAAATAAGTGGTCTTACCACTGTTGGGGTTTCGAAAAATAGCCGATGTAGTTACTATAAATATCCTCTAATTCTGGATTCTGATCTAAATAAATTGAAAATTCAAAACTCTCTTCTCAACAGCAAAGTCGAAACGGGTACTGTTTTCTATCCGCCGTGTCATATGCAACCGGTCTATTGTTCCCAAACAAAAGACTTAACCCTACCAAACGCTGAAGAGGTTCTGCCAAGAACTATAACTCTGCCTATGCACACAGCCCTAACTGATCAGGATGTTTCACATGTGGTGGATAGTGTAAAGGGTGCTATTGACTAAATTCTATTTGGTGATGTGTCAACATGGAGTAGTTTTTATGTGTTGGGTGTTTTATGTGCTATGCATGAATTAAGTGTGAGTTTTATTTTAAAAATTCGAAGAATATGCTAAGCGTGTATGGGGTTGGCGTGATTTTGATTCTGTATTAATTTTTTTGAGTTTTTCATTTTTTTCTACTAAGTATTCGGTTTGAACTGCCAAAATTCGTGTCGCGTATATTTTTTAAATTATACATAATGCTTAAAATAAAACAGCATTCAAACTAAAAACTTTGAAAAAATTACTTTTATGAAAAATATTATTTTTGGTAAAATACTGTTGAGAATAACTTGTTTTTCTCGAAAAGTCCATCAAATAGGTTATAGTAGAAAAATTAAAAACTCACAAAATTAACTAGACCATAGTTTCTACTAGCTGCTTAGCGCTAAATCGAAGGTTTTATTAACATATAACCGGTTTATTCGATATAGGGAATTTAAGTGCTAAACTACACCACATTATCCAAACACCCAGAACACTTCAAAACCTTCACCGGCCTCACCATACAAGAATTCAACACCCTAAACCAACAAATACACAACCAATACCAAACCTACGAACAAACCCGCCTCCAAAGAACAAACCGTAAACGAGCCATAGGAGCCGGCCAACCCTTCAAACTAAACCTAACCGACCGCCTCCTCATGCTGCTACTCTACTATCGACTATACACCTCATCTACACTACTTGGTTACATAGTCAATCTCAGCCAAACAAGTGTCCTAAAAAGCATACGCAAACTAGAACCCCTACTCAACCAGGTGCTGCCCACCCCACTCGAACAAACCCAAAAAATAAACCGCCTCCAAACCCTAAAAGAAATCGAAGTCTTGTTCCCCGGCTTTGAAGCCTTCATAGATGTCACTGAACAAGAAATCCCCCGCCCCAAAACCAAATATAAACGTAAAACTCAATACAGTGGTAAAAAGAAAA